>JAGXSW010000205.1 GCA_018333715.1 Syntrophaceae bacterium
ATCATCCTTTTGGTTTACGAACAAGCTGATGTTTCCGCTATAAGATTTTCTCCAACATGCCTGCCCGAAGGACGGTGATATTCCACGGAAGAGTGACGTATTACAATATGATTGACCCGGGAAGATGTGACCCCAAGTCCCGCCTTTTTATTGACAAAATACCACTAAATCAATTATAAAAATGAGTGTCCGCCATTTAGTTGCTATGTCATGCTTCATCATTTGCCGTTCTTCTGCTTAAGATTCGGCAAGAGACCCGCAAAAGCCTTCAAAAAGAACTTGAAAAAGTTTCAAAACCATTTGATATCATGAGGGGTTTATTATTACGTTAAAACAATTCAATGCGCTATCCCCTTTGCCATAGGCTTATAAACCAAGAGGTTAAATCATATGTGCGGCATCTTTGGTATCTATGATCACCCTGAAGCGTCCAACCATACCTATTTAGGCCTCTACGCCCTTCAGCACCGTGGTCAGGAGAGCGCTGGAATTGTTTCTTCCGATCAAAAACAGCTTCACCACTATCGACAAATGGGGCTGGTCTCAGAGGTTTTTTCGCGGGATACCCTGAGAAGGCTTCCCGGAAGAAGCGCCATTGGCCATGTCCGTTATTCCACTACCGGTTCAAGTGAACTTAAGAATGCCCAACCCTTTATGGTCGATTATGCGAGGGGAATGATGGCCATTTCCCATAATGGCAATCTGACCAATGCCTCTCTGATCAGAGGCGAGATGGAGTCCAGAGGTTCGATCTTCCAATCGAATATGGATACGGAGGTCATTGTTCACCTCATTGCCCGCTCCAAGGAAAAAACCTTTTTGGAACGGACCATCCATGCCCTCAGGCAAGTCGAGGGCGCTTACTCCCTGCTTTTTCTCACGGAAAAGGAAATGGTGGCTGCGAGAGATCCTCTTGGGTTCAGGCCATTGGTCCTTGGCTCTCTCAAGGATTCGCCGGTGGTGGCGTCGGAAACCTGCGCCTTTGACCTCATCGGCGCTAAATTTATCAGAGAGATTGAACCTGGGGAAATCCTCCTCATCAATGGAGATGGGATCAAATCTTTCAAACCCTTCCCCCGGAAACAGCGTCACCAATGCATCTTTGAATTTATCTATTTCGCCCGTCCGGACAGCTTCATCTTCAACCACAATGTCTATGAGATGAGAAAATCCTTTGGCGCCCAACTTTCCAAAGAATCGCCGGCAGGGGCGGACATGGCCATCCCTATCCCGGATTCGGGATTTCCTGCTGCACTTGGTTATGCGGCACAATCGAAACTTCCTCTTGAGCTCGGAATGATCAGAAACCACTATGTGGGGCGAACGTTCATCGAGCCCGAACAGCGAATCCGACACTTTGGGGTCAAGATTAAACTGAATCCGGTCAGGGAATTATTGAAGGGAAAGAAGGTCGTCATTGTGGATGACTCCATTGTGCGCGCCACAACCAGCCGGAAGATCGTAAAGATGTTTCGAAACGCCGGCGCCAGGGAAGTCCATGTCCGGATCAGTTCCCCACCTATCACCGCCCCCTGCTTTTTCGGCATTGACACGCCTAAGAAATCGGAATTAATTGCCTCCTCCCATCAGGTCAGGGAGATTCAGAAATTTATCCATGCAACTTCTTTAAATTACTTGAGTTTGGAAGGATTGAAAAAGTGTGTCAGGGGCGAGGAGGAAAATTTCTGCTATGCCTGCTTTACGGGCGATTACCCTTATCCGTTCCAGACAGAGATTTAAGTTTTAAGCAGGTGTGACATGGGAAGCCTTGTTTTCCCCGTTGATATATTCTTTTACAGTCTCGTGGATTTTATCTCCGATCAAACCGACGCTATGAAGCCAGTCCATCGCATCCGATATTTTAAACAGGACATGGGGTTCAATACGGGAGGCCCTGAGTCTTTCCCCCCCTCCCTGTTCACGGTCCAGCAAAACAACCAATTCATTGACCACACCGCCCTGATCTCTCACCACTTCCGCGGCTTCAATCACGCTCTCGCCCGTTGTGATCAGATCATCCACGATGAGAACCCGGTCATTCCGGCCCAGGGTGCCCTCGATCTTCTTTCTGACACCGTGTTCCTTCCTTGCCTGCCGGTAGTAGATGAGAGGGATGCCTAACTTCTGACTGACCATCGTGGCAAATGGGACCCCTGCGGTAGGCACTCCCAATATCTTATCGATCTTATCTTTCCCGATCTCATTGACGATGATTCGCGTCAGGGAGTTGGCAATCCAGTCCATCGTAATCGGACTGGAGATGGTCAATCTCAGATCGATATAATAAGGGCTCTTCTTTCCCGATGCGAGGATATAGTCCCCGAATTTAATGGCATCGTTCTTGATGAGGAGAATTCCCACCTGTTTCGTCAGGAAGAGTTTCTCCTCCTCCCAGACCTTCTTCTCAATCTCTTCAATTCCTAAGATCATGCGTTCCTTTTACAAAAATCCCTAAATAAAGTCAAGAGAAATTTACGATTCTCTTTGTAATCCATCAGTTATGGTTTCTTAAGTTTACCATAACCTGTAACTCACCCCTTTAGGGCTGATTAGGGCTGAGTTTGCAGGGCTTAAACCCTGAGTTACATATCCGGCAAGTCATTTATCCCCAGTAACCGAGGGATTATGTTTCTTTAATGAGAAAGGGGGATTTCGACACAGCCTCTGGTGGGGTGATAGGGAGGGTGAATTTCAGTTAACGATTGTGGTTCCGGATTCCCTTTTAATCCCTTTTAAAAGGTTCTCTGGAGAAGTGATGACCGCTTTTTGGCCGCCTCCTTCAAGGAACTGGATGATGGCTTCGATCTTCGGCCTCATTGAACCGGGTTTGAAATGCCCTTCTTCAAGATATTGCTTTATTTCAGAAAGGGTGGCACGACAGATAGCCCTCTGATGCTCTTTTCCGAAGTCCAGATAGACGGTATCTATTGCCGTTGAAATGATGAAAGTATCCGCCCCAAGGTTTCTGGCCAAAAGGGAAGACCCGAGGTCTTTATCAATGACGGCTTCAACCCCTTCGAGGTCTCCCTGCTCATTCCTTATCACAGGGATGCCACCTCCGCCGGCAGCAATCACAATGTAATCGTTTGCCAGCAATGACTTGATCGCATCTAGTTCGACGATCTCTCTCGGAATGGGAGAAGGCACGACACGCCTGAAACCCCGACCGGCATCTTCCATCACCTGCCACCCTGATACTTTCTGATGGGTAAAAGCTTCTTCTTCCGACATAAAGGAACCGATCGGTTTGGTCGGGGTTTTAAAGGAAGGGTCGTCCCTGTCCACAATGGTCTTTGTCACCACGGCAACCACTTTCTTTGAAAGTCCCAATTTACGGAACTCATTCAGAAGGGCCATTTGAATCATATACCCGATCGCCCCCTGCGTATCAGCGCCACAGATGTCCAAAGGAATAAGTGGAAGCTCATGGCGGGCGAGCTCCCCTCTTCTATAGATGAATCCAACCTGCGGACCATTGCCATGCGTGATCACCAGGTTCAGCCCCTCGGCAATCAGTTCGGCAATATACCTCGAAGTCTCCTGGATGGCTTTATACTGCGAAGAGAGAGCGATATGGTCCTTATCCTTGATTAAAGAGTTTCCACCGATAGCAAGAATGGCTAACTGAGCTTTCATGGAATGGTCTCACCCTCACCCCAGCCCTCTCCCATCAAGGGAGAGGGTAAAGTGTTGTTATTATCTTTTTCCAAAAATCATGGCCAGCAAGGCCATTCTTACGAAGACACCATTTCTCATTTGCCGAAAGTAGGCGGCTCCGGAATAGGTATCCACATCAGGGTGAATCTCATCCACTCTTGGAAGGGGATGGAGTATTGTAATTTTTTTCTTCAATTTATTGAGGAATGTCTGATCAATGATAAAACTGCCCTTCACCTTCTCATATTCCGAGAGGTCAGCGAACCTCTCCTTCTGGATCCGGGTCATATAGATGAGATGGCTTGCATTGGCTGCTTCCATCATGTCCTCTGTTTCAACGATCTTCATCCCCTTTCCTTTTAAATTTGCAGTAATCTCTTCCGGCATTCGGAGGAGACCAGGAGAGACAAAATAGAGTTTCGACTGAAAAAGGGACAAAAGCTCAACCAGGGCATGAACCGTTCTTCCATTTTTTAGATCCCCAACCAGTGAAATGGTCAAATTTTTAAGTGAACCCAGCTCTTTATGGATGGTATAGACATCAAGAAGCGCCTGAGTGGGATGCTGGCCTGCCCCATCTCCGGCATTGATCACAGGGATTGGAGTCGCATCCGCCGCCTCTCTCGCTGATCCGGTGCGGGGATGGCGAAGCACAATCACATCGGCATATTGAGAAACGGTCCTGATGGTATCGGCCAGAGTCTCACCCTTTGCCACCGATGAGCTCTCAACCGATCCCATGCTGATCACACCGCCCCCCAGTCTTTGCATGGCTGCCTCAAAAGAGAGCCGTGTGCGAGTGCTGGGTTCATAAAAGAGCGTCGCGATGATCTTTCCTTTTAAAAGAGGCAGACCATCTTTCTTCTTTAACTCCTTCTCAAACTCCGAAGCCACCTTCAGGATGGCATCGATATCTTTTTTCGAAAATTGATTGCCGTGGAGAATGTCTTTTCCTTTTAGGCTGGCCAAAATTATCACCTCCGGATTGAAAAAAGACTAAATGTCAAATTGAGCCCATTAACGTCATTCCTGTGAAAACAGGAATCCAGTGAATTCAAATAGTTCTGGACTCCTGCATTCGCAGGAGTGACAGATCGGCAGACTTATTACGAAACTATTAAATTTTAAAAATCAAATGCTAATTCAATTCCAAAACTGAAATGAGATGCCGAAATAAGTTCGGCATGAAAAAAACGTCATTCTGAACTCGGTTCAGAATCTCATTTTGTCACTTGTCATTCGAAAATATTTGGATTTATAATTTTACTCTTTTAATCTTCGTCGATAAAAACTTCCCTCCACCCGGTTTTCCTTTCATCTCTCCGTCTTCAATCAATATCTTTCCTCTCTGCATCACTAGAATCGGTTTCCCTTTACATCTTCTGCCTTCGTAGAGTGTATAAGGGGCTCCGGAGTGCTGGGTCTGATGCCGAATCGTATGGACCTGTTTCGGATCGAAGAGGATTAGATCGGCATCGGCGCCTTTCTGAATCGTCCCCTTCTCCGGGTAGAGGCCAAAGATTTTAGCAGGATTCTCTGAAAAAAGTTGAACGCATCGGGTTGGTTTAATTCTTCCTTTATTGACACCTTCGTCGTAAGTGACGGTGAACATTGTCTCAGTCTGAGGAGAGCCATATGGAGATTCAAAAAAGGGATCATCCATCTTCTTCACCTTTGGAGCGTGATCGCTTGCCACGGTATCTATGATTCCCTTCTGAATAGCCTTCCACAGGGCGAGCCGGTCTTTTTCTGTTCGGAGAGGGGGGCCAATCTTTGCCAGGGGCCCAAATTTTTGAAGTTTGGCATCGGTCATCGTTAAATATTGGGGACACGTCTCAACATAGACGGTCTGGCCCTCTGCCCTTGCCTGCTGGAGAGGGAGCACACCTCTTGCCGTACTCAGATGGACGATGTAAAGAGGGCAGTGAGTGACCGCCGCAATGGATATGGCCCTGAAGATCGCCTCTGCCTCCAGATGGTCAGGCCTCGTTTTCAGAAAAACTGCTTTCTGATCCTCCCCCTTCTTCAAAGACCGGTCCTCCAGATAGTCCGTCACCAGGCCATTTTCTGCGTGGACCATGGCCATGCCGCCACATTCTGCGATCATGTCCATGGCGGCGGCGAGGTGATAATCATCAGTCATCCACTTCAGCTTGGCATAGGCCATGAACATCTTAAATGAAGAGACGCCGAGTTCGAAGGCCTTCGGTATTTCTTCGATTTGAGAGGCCGGATCGAAGAGCGTTCCATGTATTCCAAAATCGAGATAGGATTTTTTTGAGCCTTCTTCCTGATACTGTTTGATCGTGTCGATCAGCTTCATCCCAGGTTTTGCATAGGCAAAATGGATGAGGGTTGTTACACCTCCGTAGGCCGCAGTCAGGGAAAGCCCTCCCATATCATCCTCATAAACAGGATGGACATGGACATCGATCACCCCTGGCATCACATATTTGCCTGAGGCATCAATGACTCTATTGGCCCCTTCCTTCTTCAACCCAGGTCTGACAGATATGATCTTTTCTCCTCTGATCCCCACATCAGCCCTGCGAATCCCTGAACCGGAAACGACAAGTCCTCCCCTGATTAAAAGATCGAATTCCCTGAACATATTACCCCCCCTATTCGTCTCTTCATAAGCCCCCCTCACCCATCCCTCTCCCCTTTGAGACTGGTCGCAATAGGGGAAATGGTAAAAAATGTCATGCTGAACTTGGTTCAGCATCTAACAAAATTAAGAACTTAAGAGACCCTGAAATAAATTCAGGGTGACAAAATATTAATTATGATACAGTCTCTTTTGGGAGAAGGCGAAGGTGAGGGGAACATTCTTGAATCGCCTTTACAATTTGAACATATCCAGTGCATCGGCAGAGGTTTCCGCGTATGTATTCCCGTATTTCCACTTCCGTGGGTTGAGGATTCTCGCCAAGGAGCGCCTTTCCCGTCAGGATCATTCCCGGAGTACAGAATCCGCATTGAACAGCTCCATGATTCAGAAAAGATTCCTGAACCGGATGGAGGCCCCCATCAGCCCCTGAAAGACCTTCAATGGTGACCACATCGCTCCCATCCACTGCCGCGGCTAAGGTCAGACAGGCGAGAACCAGTTCGCCATCAAGGAGAACCGTGCAAGAACCGCATTCTCCGATACCGCATCCATATTTTGCCCCTGTCAATTCCAGATGATCCCGCAGGACATTGAGAAGGAGCTCATTGGAAGCAACAAAAAGTTCCCTCTTCACGCCGTTAACAGTCAACGTAATCTGCTTCTTCAAAGCGTATTCTCCAAAATGAAATCGGTAATTTGGTAGCGTCGGCATTTATTGCCGACGAATTTACCGATATCGCCCTCAATAAATGAGGGCGCTACACATGGTATGCCTTACATCACCAGCGCCATCAGTGCCTTCTGAGTATGGAGCCGGTTCTCCGCCTGATCGAAGATAACGCTTTTCTTCGAATCAGCCACCTCATCCGTCACCTCTTCTCCACGATGGGCAGGAAGGCAGTGCATAAAGATATAATCCTCTTTGGCTCCCTTGACCAACTTGGGATTGACCTGATAAGGTTTCAGAATCTTCACCCTCTCCGCATGTTCTTTCTCTTTTCCCATGCTCGCCCAGACATCGGTATAGATGATATCGGCTTCCTTGACCGCTTCCTTCGGGTCATCCGTTACCCTTACTTCTGAACCATTTTTTCTTGCCTCCTTCTTTCCCTGTGCCACCACTTTCGAATCGGGTTCATACCCCTTCGGACAGGCAAGAACGATATTCATCCCCACCTTTGAACAGCCATCGATCAGGGAATGGGCGACATTGTTGCCGTCCCCCAGATAGGCCAGTTTCAGGCCGTCGAGCCGCCCCTTCTTCTCATAGACGGTGAACAGATCGGCAAGCCCCTGGCATGGGTGGGAGAAATCAGAGAGCCCGTTGATCACCGGCACGTTTGAATGTTGGATGAGGTCAAGTATGGTCTGATGGGAAAAGACCCTCGCCATGATCCCGTTGACATAACGCGAAAGGGTCCGGGCTGTGTCTCCGATCGTCTCTCCCCGTCCCAATTGTAAATCGGTGGCGCTCAGGTAGAGGGCATAACCACCGAGCTGCCACATTCCTACTTCAAATGAGACCCGGGTCCGGGTGGAAGGTTTCTCAAAGATCATCGCCAGGGTTTTTCCCTTGAGCAAGGGATGCTCCTGTCCCCTCAGAAGCTGGAACTTCAACAACTCCGAGGTCTTAATAATCTGTTCGAGCTCCTCCCGTGTGAGATGATCAAGGCTCGCCAAAGACTTTCCTTTCATTTGAACGGCCATTGTTAATTCCTCCTTCTTCTATAATTTCAGATTCTCAATTCATCAGTTACTATTTATCAGAGCCAAAAGGTTTTGTCAAAAAAAGAACAGTGACAAAGAGTTCCACGGGAAAGAATATGCCTTGACTTCTATTCCATCATTTGCTAATTGTCCAACTGAGCCTATTCTAACCAGGAGGTGAGAGTGATGTCGAATGTAATCGGAATCATTGTAGGGGTGGTGGTCACCATCCTGGGGATACTCCTGCTGATCTGCTGGTGGCCAATGTTCGCCGCCGTCTTTAAAGGAATTTTTCCCATCCTTTTGATCTTGATCGGCCTTGGCGTCCTCATCTATTACATCAGTGAGATCAAATCAAAACTGGATCTTAAAAAGGAAGATTCCCCTGCCGAAACGAAATAGCAAACGACAGTCAACGGCTTTGTGAAGAGGCCTGGATGCGATATGGGTTATATCCTGATCGTTTCCCCGTCTTTTAATATTCGGAGACGCTTCACCCCAATTCCGAGGAGCTCCTGCTTGATGGTCTTAAAATATTGAGGTTTCAGGTGTGTCACATAAATCTTTTCCGGAAGGGGATCCATCTTTGCGAGTTCCTTCTTCAAAAGCCCGGGGGTCAAATGCCCTGTTTTAATCGCCAGTTTCACCATCTTTTCCGGAAATGAGGCCTCGATGATTAGACAATCAATCCTTTTGCCCTTTAATTTCTCCCAGGTTGAACTCGTTGGACCCGTATCGCCCGTATAAAAGATCTTTCTCCCTTTTTCATCCTCAATAAGATATCCTGCCGCCGGAACCGAGTGTCGGACTTTATAGGGAGTCACCGTATACCCATCGGTTTTCATGGATTGCTCCGGCTTCAGGCCGATGAATCCCACAATTCCGCTATCGGTATCCGGAATGGCGGTGAAATCCGGCCAGATCGAATTATTCAAGATGTTCTTTTTAATCGCCTTCAACACAGGGGGAATACCGATGATATTTACTCTGTGCCAGATATTGCTCACAATGATATTGTCCAAGAGGAATGGAATGGCAATGACGTGGTCGAGATGGGCATGGGTGATGAAGATATACTCGACTCTCCTCTGCCCTCTGATGTCCAGGGCCCTGGTCAGACTTCCTGCATCAAATAGGATCTTATCATCCAAAAGAAAACCGGAAGGTTTTCGTCCAGGAAACTCCGCTCCTGAACACCCCAGCACCTTAATCTTCATCGCTTTATCCAATCTATGTTTGCGATCCTTGATTCTTCTTCGTCCTATTATCTACAGTCAAGTGAATCCTTCTGTCAACTAAAAAAACAGGGGTTGCATTTTCTGCAACCCCTTGAAATGATTTGGTAGCGGGGGGTAGATTTGAACTACCGACCTTCGGGTTATGAGCCCGACGAGCTACCGGACTGCTCCACCCCGCGATATGCGCTAACACTAATCCATCCTTACCAATTTGTCAAGCATTGAACCATCTCTTGCGCCTCAGAAATCTCAGGATC
>JAGXSW010000206.1 GCA_018333715.1 Syntrophaceae bacterium
GAGATGTTCTGCTACCGGGTGAAAAAACAGATTGGCGCCTACCTGGCTGCTCTCGATGGTGCGGAAGCAGTGATCTTTGGCGGCGGGATCGGAGAGAATTCACCCCCGGTGAGAAGTCGCATCTGTGCGGGAATGCAATGGTTTGGAATGGACATTGATGAGAACCGAAATAACACTATGACCGGGATAGAAGGAAAGATCAGCACAGACGATGCAAAGGTGGAAATTTATGTTATCCCTGTGGATGAAGCGGTCATGATCGCCCGCGATTCCGTTGATTGCCTTCGCAAACATCACCTGGGACGAAAGACTCAGGTTTAAGCCTGATTTATGTAGAAAATAACCCTATCATCACCCTCTCCCTTGGAGGGAGAGGGTTGGGGTGAGGGGGGAAATACACCCTAACCACCCCCACCTCAATCCTCCCCCATCAAGGGGGAGGATAATACTTGCAAATTTTCATGGTTCGCGCCTGTTCCGTATAAACGGGAGGTGACGAACCTGTCATGAAGGATTACATAGAGGAGGAACGAATGTCTCGTTGTGAAACCATTGAGAACATCCGAATAGAAGAATGGGTAAGCCTTTATCGAAAGAAGAGCCCGGAGGCAGACCGGTGGGCAAAAGGGTACGGTCCCATCCAGCACAGCATGGAGACACAGGCCAGGTTCTTTTCGATGGCCGAACGCCTCGCCGTTCTCGGCGTTCGGGGGGACGGTGTTGCCCTATTTGATCTATTGTATGCATTGGACAGGGTTACCAGCGCGGCCATGTGGGTGGTCGTTCACGAGACTTATGCCCGGACCGTTTATCTCGACGGACGGGAGCTTCGTCCCGGAGACTTCAAGCCCAATCCCGAGGGGCATACCGGCGGCGCCCTCAATATGGTTCCTGCCTATGCGGGATACATGGCCATCAACGCCATCACCGGCCACACCCGTTCCTGGATCATGGGCCAGGGACACTCCGTGGCCGCCATTGATACGGTGAACTTCCTGCTGGACAATATGACTCCTGCTCATTCCGAACGCTACTCGCTTACGGACGAAGGAGTGACCCGTTATGTACGGGACTTCTATTCTTACAGATTGGGAGCAGACGGCAAACAGGATTCGCCCCTGGGAAGTCACGTGAATGTCCATACGGCCGGCGGTATCGCCGAGGGCGGATACCTCGGCTTCACAGAGCTTCAGTATGTGCATATGCCCCTGCCCGGAGAACGGCTGGTCGCCTTTCTGAGCGACGGCGCTTTTGAAGAACAGAGGGGAAGCGACTGGATGCCTCGATGGTGGAGATCCAAGGATAGTGGCCTTGTAGCCCCAATCATGATTAAGAACGGGCGGCGTATCGACCAGCGAACGACAATGTCCCAGCAGGGCGGAGCAGACTGGTTTGTGGATCATCTGAAACTAAATGACTTCGACCCCATCGTTTTTGATGGGAGAGATCCGGCCGCTTTTGCCTGGGCCATCTTTGAGATGGAGTCCAGGCTCGAGGCCGGGGCAGAGGCCGTTCGGTCCCGGGGAAGCGACTACCCGGTTTCTATTCCCTATGGCATCGCCCTGGCACCCAAAGGAGCCGGCTTCTATGGCGAAGGGACGAATCTTGCCCACAACCTTCCGCTCATGTCAAATCCTCATATCGATCCTGTGGCAGCCCGCCGTTTCAATGAGAGCGCCCGGAAACTGTGGGTTAGTCTTTCGGAACTAAAGGAAGGCATCGGCCGGTTTCAAAACCATGCCGTCTCCGGCCGCCCCAGGGAGCGTGACCATGCCCTGGTTGACCGGGACGTGAGATTGGATCGGATTCCGCCTCCGATCCTGCGGCCCGTTTCGAAACACCGGGAGGATCGTTCCACATGGACAAGAAGCTCTCCCATGGTCGCTGTCGATTCCATGTTTCTGGCAATCCTTCAAGCCAATCCCCATCTTCGACCCAGGGTGGGAAATCCTGATGAGATGCGATCCAACCGATTGAACCAGACACTGGAGTATTTGAAATTTCGTGTCACTGATCCTGAACCCGGAATTCCGGAAGACACTCATGGTGCGGTCATCACAGCCCTCAATGAAGAGGCGGTTGCCTCGGCCGCACTGGCCAATAAGGGGGGGATCAACCTTTTTCACACTTATGAGGCCTTCGGCGCGAAAATGCATGGCGTGGTTCGCCAGGAGATCATCTTTGCCGACCACTGCAATGAGGTTGGCCGAAGGCAGGGCTGGCTTTCCATCCCTCTCCTTCTGACCTCCCATACCTGGGAGAACGCAAAAAATGAACGATCCCATCAGGACCCTTCCATGGCCGAGGCCATGCTGGGCGAACCTTCGGATGTATCTCGTGTATTGTTTGTTCCCGATTACAATACCTCCTCAGTGGTCACACATCATCTCTACCAGACCCAGGGGCAGATCTGGACGCTTGTCGTTCCCAAGGCGGAGGCGATTCCGGAACTCTTCACATTCGAAGAAGGTTCCACTCTCCTTCAACAGGGGGCGCTCAGACTGGATTGGGCCGGTTATGAGATGGACAAACCGCGGGTGATCCTGACTGCGATCGGAGCCTATCAACTGGAAGAGGTATTGAAGGCATCGGCCCGCCTGAAGAATCGGCGGATTTCCCATTCCTCGGTCTATATGATTGAACCCGGAAGGTTCAGGCTCCCCCGAAGCGAACGCGAAAAGGCCCATTTGACTCCGGCCCAACTCCGGGCGGAACTCTTTCCTGAAAATGCGCCTGCCCGTCTCTTTGTGACGCATACGCGACCGGAGGTTCTCCTGGGAATACTCCATCCCCTTAACACGGGGAGCCATCAGACCGCCGCTCTTGGTTTTATCAATCAGGGCGGGACCTTGAACGTTTCAGGGATGCTTTTTATCAATCGATGCACATATGGACACATTCTGTCGGAAACAGCCAGGGTCTTGGGCATGGATCAGGAGAAACTGCTGACCTCTGAGGAGCTTGCTGCGTTGAGCGGAAAAGCCTCTCCCGAAGGAATACTGTTTTAGCTTGTCCAAAAAGTCCATCCATGAGAGATCGGGTCAATGCAAAGGTGATGATCTCGTAAAAAGTCGTCTCACCGGTCCTGCGGCAGGAACCGGTGTCCAGTGTTTTCACAAGTGTCTAATATTACCGGATTCCGGCTGGAGTTCACCCCGTACTTGATACGGGGCCGGAATAACGATCATTAAGATTTTTCGACTTTTTACGAGACCATCAAAGGTATTACAGCCAAACCCTGAAGCCACTGGAAATTGTACAAGGGGGGTAGATTATGAAAAATAAAAGAAAAAACAAAACTTTTCCTTCAGCCTTCGAAGACGCTAAAGCGGCTGAATTATTTATAGCCACTCCTCAGACCCTTTCTCCTTCATATCGGTTAGCCTATATGGACCATGATTTTTTGCTGAGGGACGAACTCCGTTCTGCCCGCCTGCAACTCGAATTGCTGAAACCGGAACTTATATTGAAAGAACAAGACATTGAAAGCACCATTGTGATCTTCGGGGGCACCCGGATTCCGGAGCGGAAAGCTGCTTATGAGCAGTTGGCAGAGGTAGAGGCATCTGCCGGTAAAGATTTAACAAATGAGTCGCTTGCCCGCAAGGTGAAGATAGCTCGCAGTGTCGCTGCAAAATCGAAATATTATGAAGAGGCAAGAAGACTCTCTTCCCTCATTTCAAAAGCCAGCAAAACCTCAAACCATTTTAAATTTGTGGTTGTCACGGGCGGAGGTCCCGGAATCATGGAGGCGGCCAATCGCGGAGCTTATGATGTGGGCGCTGAAAGCATCGGCCTTAATATCGTTCTTCCCTTTGAGCAAAAGCCGAATGAGTACATCACTCCTGAACTATGCTTTCAGTTTCACTACTTTGCCATTCGGAAGATGCACTTCCTTATGCGAGCCAAGGCGCTTGTTGTTTTTCCTGGTGGATATGGCACCTTCGACGAGCTCTTCGAAACATTGACACTGATACAGACGAGAAAGATCAGCCCCATTCCGGTGCTGATTTTTGGAAGGGAGTTCTGGGAGCGGATTATCAACTTTGAAGCCCTTGTCGAGGAGGGCACTGTCTCCCCGGAGGATATCGAACTCTTCAAGTATGTTGAGACCGCAGAAGAGGCCTGGGAGATCATCTCAAGAATTTATGCGGAGAGGTAACTCTTATGAATGAACAACGTACCGTTGCCTATTTCTCCATGGAGATCGGTCTTGATCCGGCCATACCGACATACAGCGGTGGTTTGGGGGTTCTCGCAGGAGATACGATTCGCTCTGCGGCCGACCTCAGGGTGCCGATGATTGCGGTGACGCTGCTTCATAGGAAGGGGTACTTTCGTCAAAAGCTTGGCGCCGGTGGATGGCAGAGCGAAGAGCCTGTTGAATGGGTGATCGAAGACCTCTTAAGAGAGATGCTGCCGAAATCCTCTGTCGTTCTAGAAGGCCGAACCATTCATCTTAGAGCCTGGAAATATGAAGTCAAAGGCATTAGCGGCTTCAATGTCCCGGTCTATTTTCTCGATTCTGATCTTCCGGAAAATTCCGAATGGGACAGAACGCTTACCCACTTTCTTTATGGAGGGGATCTGCATTACCGGCTTTGTCAGGAAGTGATTTTGGGCATCGGCGGCGTCAGAATACTGAGGGCCCTGGGATATGACCGGATCGAGCGATTTCATATGAACGAGGGGCACTCAAGCCTCCTCACATTGGAGCTTCTGGATGAAGAGGTAGGGAAAGCAGGAAGGGCATCCACCTCCCTGGATGATATTGAAGCGGTCCGAGAGAAATGCGTTTTCACAACCCATACCCCTGTTCCTGCGGGTCACGATCAGTTCCCTATGGATTTGGTAAATCGTGTTCTTGGACACCGTGAAGTTTTTTCAAAAATGAAAGATGTTTTTTGCTGCGAGGGCCTTCTCAACATGACGCACCTGGCTCTCAATCTGAGCCGTTATATCAACGGGGTCGCTAAAAAACACGGCGAAGTCTCGAGGCTGATGTTTGAAGGTTACTCGATTGATGCGATCACGAACGGAGTCCACGCTGCCACCTGGGTATCAGACCCTTTTCAAAAACTCTATGACCGATACCTCCCGGACTGGAGACAGGACAACTTCAGCTTTCGATATGCCCTGAGCATTCCAAAACAGGAATTGTGGGAAGCTCACCAACAGGCGAAGAGAGATCTGGTTGCATATGTCAACAGAGAAACAGATGTTGAGATGGATGCGAATATCCTGACTGTCGGATTTGCGAGACGCGCCACGACCTATAAAAGAGGCGACCTGCTCTTTACGGACATCGAGCGTCTCAAGAGTATTTCTTCAAGGGTGGGTTCTTTCCAGGTCATCTACGCCGGGAAAGCTCATCCCAAGGACCAGGGCGGCAAGGAGTTGATCAAACGGATATTTCAGGCCAAAGAGCAACTGAAACACAATGTCAAGACAGCCTATCTCGAGAATTATGACATGAAACTTGGGAAGATGATCGCCTCAGGAGTTGATCTCTGGCTGAATACCCCTCAGCCCCCAATGGAGGCTTCTGGAACAAGCGGAATGAAAGCAGCGCTCAATGGCGTTCCGAGTCTCAGTGTTCTCGATGGGTGGTGGATAGAAGGGCATATTGAGGGAGTGACCGGATGGTCCATCGGAGAAACCAACAGGGGGAACGAAGGAAGCAATGACTGGTTAAAAGACGCCTTTTCCCTTTACGATAAATTGGAGCGACTTATTGTCCCATTTTTTTATCATGATCGAGATCATTTTGTGGACGTGATGCGGTATTGCATCGCCCTCAATGGTTCGTTTTTCAATACCCATCGAATGATCCAGGAATATGTGTTGAAGGCCTATTTTCGTTAAAAAATATTAAGAGGAGGATAAAGGTGAACGGAACTTCAATGAAGGGAGCATGGGAAATCGGCGTTATCATGGGAATACCCATACGAATCCATTATTCATGGTTAATCGTCTTCGGCCTGATCACCTGGCTGTTATCCTCCCGCTACTTTCCACAGGTGACACCTGACCTTCCCTTCGTTTCTTACTGGATCAGCGGTGTTCTTGCGGCATTGCTTCTCTTTGTCTCCGTGGCACTTCATGAGCTCGCCCATTCCTATGTGGCCCAGAAATACAAGCTCACCATCGAAAGCATCACCCTCTTCATCTTCGGAGGCGTGGCTCAACTGAAGGGAGACCCCCCTCATCCCAGAGCAGAATTCTGGATTGCGATTGCCGGACCCCTCTCAAGTTTTTTCCTGTCCGGCCTTTTCTTCTTGCTGGCGATGAATGTGGCGGGAGGGGCCAGGGCCCTCTTCGCCTATCTTGCACAGATCAATTTTTTTATTGGCGTGTTCAATCTTATCCCTGGTTTCCCGATGGATGGAGGGAGGGTATTGAGGTCAGCCATCTGGGGGAAGAAGAAGGACTTTTTTTATGCCACCCAGAAGGCATCGAGTATCGGAAAGGGGATTGCCCTGTTTTTTATCTTCTTTGGACTGTTTTCAATTTTTACAGGCGGTCCCGGAGGATTGTGGCTGATGCTCATCGGTTGGTTTCTTTACAGTGCCGCACAGGCCAGTTACCAGCAGTCCACGCTTCAGGAAACCCTCTCGGGCATTAAGGTCAGAGATATCATGGTCAGAGAGATGCAGACCGTCGATCCATCGATTTCTCTTGATAGGGCGGTGGATGAATATTTTCTCAGATATGGATATGGCGGGTTTCCCGTTCTCGATAATGGTAAATTTCTCGGCATCCTCACCCTGAAGGAAATTAAAGAGGTTCCGAGAGAGGATTGGGGAAGAGTGAGGGTGTCAAAGGTCTTCGTGCCTCATGACAAAAAATGGGAGATCTCTCCGGATGCCGATGTGATGAAGGCCCTTGAATTGATGATCAAGGAAGATAAAGGAAGGATTGTCATTACAGAAAGAGATAAGATCATAGGGCTCATCACAAGAAACGGGATCGCCCGATATGTGCAGATCAAAGGGAGTCCTAAAGATTGACGTTTTTCCCTATCTCGCCAGGACATGAGCCATCCTCCAGAGCGTAAGATCGAGCGGCTTCTTTTTAGAGACGACTTCGCTCAAAGGGGTGACAGCGATCCTTCCCTGAAGAAGGCCGATCAATACGCCATGTTCACCCCTGGCCAGGCAGTCCGTGGCTGCAGATCCAAAACGCGTTCCGAGGAGACGGTCACAAGCACTCGGGGTTCCTCCCCGCTGAACGTAACCCAGGATAGTGATCCGCAACTCAAAACCGAGTTCCCGGTGCTCCTGAAAGTATTGTTCGAGTCTCCGGGCGTTGTAATAGGCGCCCTCTGCCACCACGACGAGGGCGTGGGATTTCCCCCGCTGGTAGGCTTCTCGGAGTTCTTTTGCAACCTCCTCCGGATTCGTCTCCACCTCCGGAAGGATGATGGTTTCGGCTCCACCGGCAATCCCTGTCATCAAAGCTAAATAGCCGCAACCCCTGCCCATCACCTCGACAAGGATCGCCCGCTGGTGTGAGGAGGCGGTCACTTTCAGCCGGTCAATGGCTTCGAGGGCAATATTGAGGGCCGTGTCCACGCCGAGGGTGGTCTCCGATCCGTAGAGGTCGTTGTCAATGGTGGAGGCTACCCCCACGACCGGGAAACCTTTTAAGGAAAGGGCATTGGCTCCTGTCTGGGACCCGTTGCCTCCGATCACCACCAGTCCCTCGATGCCCTGCCGGTTAAGAAAGGTCAAAGCTCCGTAATCCTTCCTCTGTTTTAAATTCTGGGGAGCGGGAACTTCCCAGAAGGGTGCCTCCCTGCTGAATGATGCCACTGACATCCCGGAGTCCCAGGCTCTTCGCACTGCCGGTGATCAATCCCGCATAGCCCCGTTCAATGCCGTAGACCTCCCAGCCTTTTTCAATTCCGGTTCGGACCACAGCCCGGATCGCCGCATTCATTCCCGGGGCATCCCCTCCACTCGTTAATACAGCAATTCGTTTCATTTTTTGTCTTTAGGTCTCATTCCATTCCAAAGTTTTTCAAAAGATGGAAGTGGGGAGTAACGATGGTAGGATCTTTTTAACAAGTGTTGTTTAGTGCGTTATGATTTTCTCTAATTCTTTTACCCGACGGTCGAGATCATCCACACGTTTGTTGAGGTCAAGATAGGAAACTCGTATTACAGCCGAAAGGTCAGCTCCGACAGAATCTATTTTTTCAGTTAATCCCTTTTCCACTCGCCCCATCTTTTCATGAACATTGCTCACCCCTTCGGCTACCAGTTCAATTTTCTGCATCAGTTCTTCAGATACGATTTTGAATTCATGGACAATTCTATCTTCTAACTCTACAAGGTCTTTCTTGGTTGTAAATTTTTCTTCGTTTCTTTGAGACATAATTAAATACCTCGTTGTCTAAAATTTTAATATCAGAATTTCAATAAAAAATCAAAACTTTTTTATAAAATCTCCCCTGATCCCTCTTTGCCCTCCGGACCAGGGGTCCTATGGGCCGGCGGCCAAAGAGGGGAAAAGACAAAGCGAAAATGTCTCACTTACTTACGTGAAGAGCCGAAAATTTATCAGATTATCTTTTAAGTCTTGGCAAGAAGTAAAATGGATACCCCGCATTCCTAATGAAATGGCGACCTCTATATGGGTTTTCATGTCGTCGATGAAGAGAATCTTTTCGGGTTCGACACAAGCCCATTCGATGGCGCTTTGAAAGATTTCCAAAGCCGGTTTCTTGAATCCCACCTCGTGAGATAGAATCCATTTGTCAAAGATCTGAACGACAGGAAATTTTAAGAGGATGTAGTCAAAATGAAGAGGATTGGTGTTGGAAAGAAGGCCGAGCCTCTTCTTTCCTTTCAATGAACGGATGATTTCGGAGACTTCCAGGTTTTCCCAGAAGATATCATTCCAGATAGGGATGAATTCCTCGAAGGAGAGGGTGAGTTGAAGATGCTCTTTTAGAGACTGGAAAAAATCGAGAGAAGAGACCTTTCCGACCTCGTAACCATTGATCGCCCCGTTTTCAAAGTCAAAAAGATAGTAGAATATCACCTCAGGGTCCTGGAAATCTACATTTTTAGTAAATCGGGAGAGTTTTTCGGCAATCTGGTAATGATTAAATGGAAGGATGACATTGCCTAAATCAAAAAGAATGACTTCGATGGAAGATTGATCCAATTGGCCTCCGTTAGAAATTTTATCAAAGACTGTAGCGCCCCCATTTACTGGGGGCGAATTATAGAGGACCGCAAAAGTAATGCAACAGGAGCCCCCTCAATTCTGAAGCGTCTTTGTGGATGTTTTACAGTGCTTACCTTAACCTCCCCCTTTGCTAAAGGGGGGTAATTCGGCAGGAAGGCGCCGACATTGCATTACTTATGTTGCTCTCTATAAAAACGGCGGCAGTAAATGCCGCCGCTACATTTTTAATCTCCCTTGGGAAGGGTGAGGGGTAAAATATTCGGTAATCGCTTTGGTCAGGTCAGGTGTCGTATATTGTTTTGGCTGAATCTGTACTTGCATTCCACATTGCCTTGCGGTCTTCGCCGTCACCGGTCCAATACAGGCAATAGCAATGCCACTTAACAGTTTTTTAAGTTCTTCTTTTTTCAGGAGATAGATGAAATGGCTGACCGTTGAAGAGGAGGTGAAGGTGATGACATCGACTTCCTTTTTCTCCAGAAGTCGCTTCAATCTCATTGCCCCTCCTTTTGGTTTGACCGTCCGGTAGACTTCAACGACATCAACCGTCGCTCCCATCTTTTTCAGACCTTCCGGCAAGACATCTCTCGCCTTTTTTGCCCTGGCCAGAAGGATTTGCTTTCCCTCGATCCCCATCCTCTTAAATCCCCTGAGAATCGATTCGGCGACAAATTCTTTTGGGATATAGTCGACCTGTGCGCCTTTCTTTTTTAACTGTTGTCCGGTGGCAGGGCCGATTGCACAAACCTTTGAGCTTGAGAAGGAGCGTCGACTCTTGCCCCTCTCTTTCAACCTCTGGAAGAAGAAGTTAACTCCGTTGGCACTGGTGAAGATGATCCAGTCGTAGGATTTAAGTTGGGAGATGGCGCGGTCAACGTTCTTCCAGCTCAGGGGAGGGACAATCTCAATGGTGGGGAATTCGATGACCTCTGCTCCGAGTTTTTTGAGTCGGGCAGTAAATTCTCTCGACTGCTCTCGGGCACGCGTGATAAGAATCTTTTTCCCCCTCACCCCACCCTCTCCCCTATGGGGAGAGGGAAAGGGTGAGGGGACGTTATGCCTATTTTTTATTTTCATGTTTGAATCGTCAGCTCTGACTTATTATAAACCTCCTCCAGGATTTCCTCCGCTCCTTTGTTCAGAAGAATTTCTGCCAGCTCGACTCCCAGAGACTCTGCTTTTTCTATTGGACCCTCCACATGGTGTCTGATAAGACGTCTTCCATCGATTGTCCCGACGAGGCCATCTATATGAAGGTTCGAACCAACGATCCGGCCAAAAGCGGCGATGGGAACTTGACAGCCTCCTTCCAATTTTTTTAGAAATGCCCTTTCGGCTGTAACCGCAATAGATGAATCCCTGTCGTTGAGGAATTCGATCCTTTCCTCCACCTCCTCATCGCCCACCCTTGTTTCAACTCCCAGGGCTCCCTGTCCGATGGCAGGGAGCGAGATATCGGTGGAAAGGATCTCCGTGATCATCTCGTCAAGCCCGAGTCTTTTCAGCCCGGCGCAGGCCAGGACAATTCCATCGAGGTTCAATGTCCTTAGCTTCTTCAGACGTGTGTCCAGATTTCCCCTGAGAGGGATCAATTGAAGATCGCCCCTGAAATGGAGAAGTTGGGCTTGCCGCCTCAGACTGCTCGTCCCGATCTTTGCTCCCAGAAGCAGGTCTTTTAAGGGGATTCCTTCTCTGGAGATGAAGGCATCGCGGGGGTCTTCTCTCTTTGTGATGGCTGAAAGATGGAGGCCTTCTGGAAATTCCGTGGGGACATCCTTGATGCTGTGAACGGCGAGATCGATTCTCTTCGCAAGAAGGGCTTCCTCGATCTCCTTGACAAAAAGGCCCTTTCCTCCAATTTTTGCAAGCGGAGCATCCTGAATCCTATCGCCCGTTGTTTTAATTTTAACCAGAGTCACTCTGAGGCGGGAGTGGGCCTGTTCTAATTTCTCCTTTACCCAGTTGGCCTGAAAGAGGGCGAGCTGACTTCCCCGGGTTCCAATTCTCAGTTCGCGCAGGGTCATTGGATCGCGACCCCCCTCAGGAATTCCGCGCACTGTTCAGGCAGGGTGGCATTGATGTAGATCCCTGTCCCGATCTCGAATCCGGCAGGCGTGGTCAGTTTGGGAACGATGACAGCATACCAGTGGTGGTATTTGACATCGCTATCCTCAACGGGTGCGGAGCGGATAATATAGTTGTAGTCAGGATCGTTCAATCCGACACAGAGCCTCTTGAGCGTATCCTGAAGCACGGAGGCAAACTCCATCAACTCCTCATCCGATATCGAAGTGAAGGAAGAATGGTGAATCTTCGGATAGATTCGAGTTTCAAAGGGAGAGCGTGAGGCAAAGGGACAGAGAACGATAAAATATCTTGTCTCCTCCACCACCCTCGCCTGTTGGCGCCGTTCCTCGTCCATCATTCCACAGTAGATGCAATCTCCAAAGGCATCGCAGGCGAGCTGAGATTGGTAGAGCGGATTTCTCACATGGGGAGGGACGATGGGCGTGGCGATGATCTGGGAATGGGGATGCTCAAGAGAAGTTCCTGCCTTCTCTCCATAGTTTCGGAAGATGGTGATGAGATCGATTTGTCCAATTTTTGAAAGGGCGATGTATCGTTCTTTGTAAGCCATCACCGTATTTTTTACCTCCTCCGGATCCATGGTGGCGATCGTCCGGTTATGATAGGGCGTCTCAATGATCACCTCTGCGATTCCAAACCCATCCGCCTTAAGGAATCGGCCCTCATGTTTTCGCTCTGTGGTGAGATGGCTCTGAAGGGCGGCGAATTTGTTGGGGACGACCCGGAGCGTCCATGCCCCGTTTTTCTCGATAGAGAAGAGGGAAGCGGGGGTCTTTGACTCGTTGCCCGGGCAGAAGGGGCAATCCTCCCTGTGAGGAGGAGTGGATTTTTTTTCCTCTTTTTTCTGGAGGAACTGATCAGGCCTTTTCGCCCTCTCGGTGGCAATGATGACCCATTCCTTTGAAACCATGTTCTGTCTGAATTCCGGCATCTTAATCCTCCTTCATTCGTTCTTCCGCGGTCAGGTCCGGAAGTTGAAAGAGAGTTCTGAGGGCATCGAGATAGACGTCTGACATCGCCTCCTCATCTTTCTGCTTGAGCCGGGTCAAGGGATCATGGAGGATCTTATTGACAATGGCCGAGGTCAAAGCCTCCAGAGATTGTCGCTCCTTTTCGGAAAGATGGGGATGAAAGGAAATCATTTTTTCAAACTCTCTTTTTCGAATCTCCTCAAATTTTTTCTTTAAGGCGATGATGGTGGGAGTGATCTCCAGAGATTGGTGCCAGTGGACAAACTTGGTGACTTCTTCCTGGACGATCGCCTCTGCCTTACGGGCTTCTTTTTCACGATCCTTCATATTTTCATTGGCGACTTTTTGGAGGTCGTCGATGTTGTAGAGATAGACATTCTCAATGTCGCCGACGCCGGGCTCCACGTCACGAGGGTCGGCGATATCGATAAAGAAGATGGGTTTTTGTTTCCGCTCCTTCATCACCTTTACGATCGGATCATGCCTGATGAGGTGTTGTGACGAATCGGTTGCGCTTATGACAATGTCCGCTCTTTTCAATCCAAGCGCCATTTCTTCGAAACGGATGGGCTCTCCCTTGATTTCCTGAGCCAGGGTGACCGCTCGATCGTAAGTGCGGTTCGTCACCAGGATTTTCTCGACGCCGCCTGCGACGAGGTGCCGTGCGGCCAATTCACACATCTCCCCCGCGCCGATCAGGAGAACAACTCGTTGTTCCAGGCTTCCGAAGATTCTCTCCGCCAGCTCCACCGAGACGGAACTGACCGAGACGGCGCTATCGCCAATCCGGGTCTCCGTCCTCACCCTTTTTGCCACGTGGAAAGCCCTGTGAAGAAGCCGATGGAGGATGATGCCGGAGGTTCTCGATTCTGTTGCCATCGAGTAGGCGGACTTGATCTGACCCAGAATCTGCGGCTCGCCCACCACCATTGAATCGAGACTGGAGGCCACCTGGAAGATGTGCCTCACCGCTTCTTCTCCGATGAGGAGATAGAGGCTCTTCTCAAATTCTTTCAAGGGAAGTTCGTGATATCGGGAAAGGAAGTTTTGCAGTTCCCGAATCGCTTTCTCGGGTTCACGGGAGATGGCATAGATTTCAACCCTGTTGCAGGTGGATAGGATCATATTTTCCTTCAATGAAGGGAGGGAGCGGACCTGGGAGAGCGCTTTCTCCATCTCCGATTCCTGGAAAGCCAGTCTTTCTCGAATCTCGATGGGCGCTGTTTTATGATTCAATCCGAGGATAATGAGTTGCATATGTAACGAGAAAATTATTGAATAAGAGTTAAGGTTAGGATGCCGGTTTTGTCTATAGATTAATAAGTTGGGCTTTTAATCATTTAACCCTAACCCATAGACATAAGACCAAACGGGCTTCTTAACCCTTACCTAAACACCATTTCTATAAACCCTACCAATTCGAATAGGTGTGAAGTCCAGGGAGAAGCAGAGTGACCCCCAAAAAAGTGAAGAGCACGGATACAAATCCGACAATTGCCATGATGGCGGCTTTCCGCCCCCTCCATCCCACGGTAAGGCGCTGGTGCAGCATGGCGGCATAGAGGAACCAGGTAATCAGGGACCAGGTCTCTTTTGGATCCCATCCCCAGTATCGTCCCCAGGCATATTCCGCCCAGACGGATCCAGTGATGATCCCAAGGGTCAGCAAGGGAAATCCAAAGGTCAAGGCCCGGTAGTTGAGGTCGTCCAGGGCCTTAAGGGATGGAAGCCTCTTGGCAACGGTTCCCATCTTCTTCGATTTGAGTTGATGTTCCTGGATGAGATACATCACTCCGCAACAGAAGGCCAGAGTGAAGATGGCATTGCCTAAAAAGGCGAAGGTGACATGAAAAGGATGCCAGAAGCTTCTCAACACAGGCGCAAGGGGCAGGATCTCTTTCGGAAGAGCAAAGGCGAAGAGCATAAGGATGAGGGCGATGGCAGTGAGGAAGGCCCCGAGGACCCTGATCTTATATCTCAGATTCGCAATCAGGAAAATGGCAATGATCGTCCAGGCAAAGAAGGAGAGGGATTCATGGAGATTGGTCACGGGGGTGTAACCGGCCTCGACATATCTGGTCAGGAGGCATAGGGTGTGTGAAGCAAAGCCAATGGAGGCGAGGGCCAAGCCTATATTGGAGACGATCTTCTTGAGAGAAATGATATAGGATAGATAGGCCAGCACTGCCAGAAAATAGAAAAGGGCTGCAAATGTAAAAAAGTAGACGTTCATATCGCCTCATCTTACCATTTTTTTGTCAAATGGTGAAATTGTAAATTCATGACGAGGTAGAAGAGGGGGTGGATCCAGGGCCTCCTCAGTATTCTCTTATAGATGGAGGAGAGAGAGAAGACCTCTTTCCATATCCTCCTCATCCCCTTTTCGAGATCCTGCTCAGACATCAGCAGGGGTTGATAGACAACATTGAGGGAGTCATATTTTTCCCAATCCCTGCAAAATATCCTTCCCTCTTTTTCCAATCTTAAAAATGATTCGGTCCCGGGATAGGGGGCCATGATGAAGGTGAGCGCCCAGTCGAGCCTGGAATCGATACAGAAGTCGATGATCCGCTGAAAGACTCCCGGGTCATCGTCATCCAGGCCCACCATGAATGTTCCCATGATGCCAATTCCGTGATCATGTATCCTTTTGACTGCTTCGGCATAGTGAGGGGGTTGATTGAACCCCTTGCCCATGGCCTTGAGATTTTTTGTTGAGAAGGATTCAAAGCCGATGTTGACGGCGATACACCCGCTTTGTGAAAACCCTTCAAGGAGTTTCTGATCGAAGGCGATAGAGACCGGGGCGTGGCCATACCAGAGGAGATCGTAGTCTTTTAAAAGGGAGACAAGATCGAGCGCGAATCGTTTGTCCCCTGCGATATTGGAGTCGATGATGTAGAGAAGCCTCCTTTTGAGAAAATAGGGCAGGTCTTTGTTGAAGAGAGAGAGGACCTTTTTAGAAAAAGGGTTCATCACCGGGCCCTTTTTGAAAAGGGTTGCCAGTTCCCGGTCGATCTCGCCGATGGGTCGATTCCGGTATCGATAGCCGAAAAATTTTGAGACCCCGCAGAAGTCACAGTGATGGGGGCATCCCCTCGTCGTCTCCAGGAGTTTAAGGGGAAAATAGAATTTAGGGTTAAGCAGATCCCTTTCCGGGAGGGGCAGGCCGGAGGGGTTGACAAATCCATCGGCCTGATAGATCCGTTTCATCCGCCCTCTTTTAAAATCCTCAATCAGTTGAGGCCAGACCTCTTCCGCCTCGCCGATCACCACGGCATCGACATGGTGGAGGGCTTCCTCAGGAAGCGTGCTGGCATGGACCCCTCCCATGACGACAGGAATTCCTCTCTTTCTGAATTCTCCTGCAATCTGGTAAGCCCGTGGGGCCACAGGGGTCTGGGCAGTGACGCCCACGAGATCGACCTTCTCTTCTAAATTGACCGTCTCAAAGGCTTCATCCACAATCTTCACCTCCGCATCAGGAGGGGTGACTGCCGCCACATACGGAAGGTTCAGGAAACCGAGCCTGAAGAGGAAGGCTGCCTCCTTTTTTCTCTCTCTTTCCGGTGAGATGAGAAGGATTTTCATCATCCCTTATTTAACCCATTCTGAGTCCTTAAAACAACCCACCCCTCACCCTCTCCCCCCAGGAGACTGTGTCGTAATCGCAAGCAAAGGGGGTTTTTCATATTGCGACACAGTCTCAAGGGGGGAGGAGGTTTCTGGGAGCTATTTTCAACGTAATGCATTTGTATTAATCATAGCAAATAATTTCTATTCGTCATATTCGCTGTCATTCGTGATATTTGAAATGTTTATCAAAAAATCTCTTGATTCTTGAGGGCGTTTGGTTGAAAATCTAAAGCGAATGGATTGAAAGGGGGATGAAAAGATGATGCTCAAAGGGAAGGTTGCATTGGTCACGGGAGGTTCGAGAGGTCTGGGGAGAGTGGATGCCCTGGCCCTGGCGGAGGCAGGTGGCTTATGCCATTGTCTTTTTAGCCTCGGACAAGGCCAACTACATCACCGGCATTGTGCTCAATGTTTCAGGCGGGATCGAACTCTTCACTTTTTGACAGAGAAGATTATTTTTTAAAACACTCCAGACACATCAGTGTTTTGCCTTCAGGCGGAGCCACCTGAAGGATCACTTCTTTCCCACAACCCGCACATACAGTTCTGTAGAATTTCGGACGGTTTGGACGGCTGGACCTTGGACCACGCGTCCTCCCGTGTCTTTTTCTCTGCATCCTGTTCCCTTCTTTTTCTAAGGCTGACCGAAATGAGAAAAATGTCTATGAACAAAACACTTCCCCGTGAAGTGAAACGGACACAGTCATTTTACCCTTCCGAAATATTGGGCGGATATTAATAACGGCCTCTCCCGCCGAAATTGGATCTTCCCCCGCGGCCCCCGCCACGGCCTCCTGACCCTCCCCGGTCTGTCCTGGGCCGCGCCTCATTCACATTCATCTGTCGGCCATTGAGTTCTTTCCCGTTGAGGTTTGCTATCGCCGTACGGGCCTCATTTGAATCGGGCATTTCGACGAAGCCGAACCCCCGGGCTTGGCCGCTATACTTATCTTTTACAATGGTGGCTGAGCTGACCTGCCCGTAGGCTGAGAAGGCTGTCTGAAGGTTTTCCTCTGAAACGTCAAATGACAAATTCCCCACATAAATGTTCATCGTCTCTCTCCTTTTATAATAAGATTTTTGAAAAAGCCTCGAATCTCTGATTTCATCAAGAGACCCTGTAATCATTTTCCAGAGTTCTCTTAATATTCGGTAAAACCCTTTAATTTCTCTGCCCGGCTGGGGTGCCTTAACTTCTTCAATGCCTTTTCCTCAATCTGTCGGATTCTTTCCCGTGTGACTTTAAACTCCTGCCCCACCTCCTCTAGGGTATGATCGTGTTTCTCTCCGATCCCAAACCGCATCCTCAGAATTTTTTCCTCCCGCTTATCCAGAGTGGAAAAGACGGTCTGAATCTGTTTCACCAGATTGGAACTGATGGTGGCATCATGAGGAGAAATGGATTCCTTATCTTCAATAAAATCCTCCAGACGGCTCTCCTCCTCCTCGCCGATGGGAGTTTCGAGCGAGATCGTTTTCTTGCTCGCCTTTAAAATCTTCTGAATATGGGGAAGAGACACTCCCATTTTTTCGGCGATCTCGTCCAGAGTCGGTTCTCTCCCCATTTCTTGAACGAGGAAGCGAGAGGTGCGGTTCAATTTGTTGATGACTTCGATCATATGGACGGGGATGCGGATGGTGCGGGCCTGATCCGCAATGGCCCGGGTGATGGCCTGACGAACCCACCACGTGGCATACGTGCCGAACTTATAGCCCCTTTGGTATTCGAACTTTTCCACTGCCCTCATTAACCCTATATTCCCTTCTTGAATCAAATCCAAAAACTGAAGCCCCCGATTCATATATCTCTTGGCTATGGAGATGACTAAC
This sequence comes from Syntrophaceae bacterium, assembly GCA_018333715.1. Taxonomy (GTDB): domain Bacteria; phylum Desulfobacterota; class BSN033; order BSN033; family UBA1163; genus RBG-16-49-23. Next base: position 17,724 of record JAGXSW010000206.1, read on the forward strand.
CTCAGATTGGCCTTGATCAGTTCGGCCTTCGCCTCTTTAACCCGGGCCTCTTCTTTCGCTATCGCCCTGAGAGCCTCTTTAAGCTGGTTTGAAGAGAGGCCACACTCTGCCGCCACCCTGCTTATTCTACGTTTGATATTCCCGACGATCCTATTCCTCTCCTCCCAATCTTTTCGTTTCAAGTCCCTCTGCTTCATTTTGGACTTTTTCATTTCCCGGATTGAACTTCCCAGGTGTCCTCCATATTTTCTTAACTCCTGCTGGGCCTTTTCCATTTGAATATTCCACTGCTTGAGTTCCCGTATGATTCTGTCAATCTGCTCTCCCCTCAGATTGATCCGCATAAATGCGATGAGTATTTCAGTCTGTTTTTTGCTGATCTCTTCCTCTATCTTCTTTTTAGAAGATTTTTTTTTCAAGGTCCTCAATTTCTTATGAAGAAGTTGAATTTTGTTTGTTTCCCTCCGAATTTTATCAATGAGGTGGAGAACTCTTCTTTTTTGAAACTTTTCTTCTTTAATATTGATCACTTCATCGTCGATTTCATTAGTGATCTCACCGACTTTTACCTTCCCGGCCCGTAGGCTTTTCCCAAGAGCGGTGATTTGCCAGATCGCAATGGGGCAGTTGAGGACCACACGGAGGATTTCTTGCTGTCCGTTTTCAATCCTTTTGGCCACCTCCACTTCTCCCTCACGGGTCAATAAGGGGAATGACCCCATCTCCTTCAGGTAAATCCGGACAGGATCGATCATCTTGCCGTGGAAGCCCACATATCCCGCTCCAGCCACATCTTCATCTTCCGATACACGAAGGTTTTCGTTCTCCAATCCGATTCCTGGAAACTCGCCCAATAGGTCGATATCCAACTCCTCGGATAGGAGGATGGGGTCTTCGTTTGGCTCCAACAGGTAAGGTCTCTCTGAACCCTGTTCTTCCAAACTTCTCTCCTTTTTCAATTCCTTTGCATCCAATTTATTCTTAATGAAACAAAGCGAAGGGTCGCGTCGGGCAAGCATGGATATCAGCGCTTTATAAAAAAAACCGCAAAGGAGTTGTTTAGAGTTCTTTGCGGTTTTTCCGCTTTGAAAAGACAATAGGCTCTTTGCAACTTAATCCCGGCAAACTATAATCTATTCCCGACCAGATAGCAAGAAAATTCGTATCCTGTCGAAATCTCTACTTTTTAACCGGACCTGCAAGGTCTGCCGGACAATGTCGGGTGCAATTATCGCAGCGATAATGGATGAAGAATTGAAGGTATTGGAGGTGGCGGAAAAAACGTGGCGACTTCATCATCTCCAGACGTTCATCCATTGAAGGTTTTCCTGCCATCTCAGTCAAAAAACGCGTAAAGTTTCCCACATCATCGGGCTGACTAACTTTTACACAGCGATGGCTCAACACACGGCCATCCTCCGTGAAGGCCTTTCCCGGACAGGTGGATCGGCAGTCATATTGACAGGTGAGGCAGGGGTCATAGCCCTCGATAGGAGGATCGGATTGCAGATCCAGACTATTGAGAAGCCCGAGATACATGACGCGAGGTCCGAATTGAGGAGTCAGGGCAAGGGTGTTTTTCCCCCAAACCGCCAATCCGCTCTGAACGGCGACATGACGGAGCGAGATGCTGCCGATGGGAGAACGGAAGGTCTCCTCATTGATTTCGAAGGGCCGGTGGGCCTGGACGAGAAAGGATTCGGCGCCCAATTCCTTTTCGATAAACCTTCCCAGATGGTAGGCCGCCGTATTGCCGGCCGCTTCCATACTATAAAGGTAAGAAGGCATCTTGCTCCAGGTATTCTCCTGATAACTGTAGGCGCCTGCAAGCGGCTTAAAGGCTAAAACGACGATGGATCTGGCGGACGAGAGGTATCGGAGAGGATTGGGCGAACGTGGACTCTTGTAGTCCTTTAAATTCAAAACACTGACAAGATCCACTCCCAATTCCTTAGCCTTTTTCTTTATCGTTTCTTCCATCCCGTGCCTCCTCGAGAATTCCAAATTTCGTTAAAATGAAATGAACGTTTGTCGTTGTCGAACCTGGCATTGATGCTCGTTTGTCGAAACCGGAGACTCGGTTTTTTTTCGAGAATCGAGCTTCACGCTTCTTGCTTCGATACGAGCTTCGTCACCGTAAACTTTTTTTATAACCATTACCGAATGACGAAACTGGCCTCTTAGCCTTTAGCCCTAACCTCTCCACCTTGCTCCAGATTATTCAATGTATCCACCTTGGCTGTCAATAAAAAAATCCTCTTGATTCTTTATGGGTTTTGGGTGAAAAATTCATATCAATAGTTCATCATAGCGGAAAATTTCAAACGAGGGGGAGGGAAAGGTCATGTTCGAGATTCTATTGACGCAGGAAGAGCGGAAATTGAAACAGGAGGTAAGAAGGTTCGTCAAAGAGAAGGTGCCGAGTTCCCTTGTCCGGGCGATGGATGCTGACGAGGTCAGGTATCCGAAGGGGTATATGGAGAGCCTGGCATCAGAGAATCTCCTCGGCCTCCGTTTTTCGAAGGAGTGGGGAGGGAGAGGTCTTCATTGGACAGGAGAGGCGACCGCCATTGAAGAGATCGGCGTTCTCGGATCGGGGATGAGCTGTCTCTATTCACTGGTGAGCATTGTGGGTGAAGCCATCCACCAGTTTGGCACTCCGGAGCAGAAGGGAAAGTATTTGAAGCCCACCCTTGAAGGAAAGCTCTGCTGTGCGGAGGCCCTCACAGAGCCCCGAGGCGGGTCCGATTTCTTCGGCGCCACGACCCTTGCCAAGAGAGATGGAGAGCATTTCATCCTCAATGGCCAGAAACGTTTCGTTGTAGGCGCCGAGGGCGCGGACTACTTTCTGGTCTATGCGAAGACTGCACCCGAGGCAGAGCCTCACAAATCGATTTCCTGCTTTATCGTTGAAAGGGAGATGGGCGTGGAGGTGAAGCATGTCTACGGGCTTCTGGGATCCCGGGGAGGGGGGACAGGCCGGCTCTATTTTAAAGATACGAGGGTGCCGGCAAAAAACCTTGTGGGCCCATTAAATGGAGGTTATGTGGTCTTTAACCGGATGATGATTCCTGAGCGACTGACGACTGCGGCAGGGGCCCTGGGGATGGCGAGGTCCTGTCTGGAGATTGCCACACGATACAGCAACAGGAGAAAGGCATTCGGTGAGACCATCCGGAAGTTTCAGGCGGTCAGTTTTAAAGTCGCGGATGCCATTTCGAAACTCGATGCGGCGCGAGGTCTCGTCTATGTGGCGGCAAAACATGTGGACGAAGGCCTCGATTCGAGACGGATGGTTTCGGAGGCGAAAAAGGTTTCAACGGAGATGCTCTGGGAGGTCGTCAATTATTCGATGCAGATCATGGGAGGGATTGGATACACGAATGTCTATCCCATCGAGCGTTTCTTCAGGGATGCGAGGTTGCAGATGATCTGGACCGGAACAAACGAGATCATGAACCTCCTCATCCAACACGAGTTCTATAAAGAGGTTCTGGAGAAGATCGGTGAGTCAAGAGATGTGGAGGGCGATGCAGGAGACCTCGAAGGAGAAGAAGAGAAGGTTTATGAATAATCGTCTCTGTATCACCGGAATCGGGGTGGTTTCATCTATTGGGATTGGCAAAGATGAATTTCTTTTATCCCTGAAGAACGGCCAATCGGGGATTACGGAGATCAAAGCCTTCGATACCCATTTCTCCCGTTCTAAAAAGGGGGGAGCGATCCGGTCTTTCCATCCAAAGGATTTCATCCCCGCGAGCAAGATCAGACGCCTCGATCGAGCCAGTCAGTTTGCCATTGCCGCATCAAAACTGGCATTAGCCGATGCTCAATTTTCT
>JAGXSW010000207.1 GCA_018333715.1 Syntrophaceae bacterium
ACCGGGTCGGAGAAGATGGCACGGATGGTCTTTTGGTGCTTGCCAGTCATAAACATATAGTATCACAAATTGATATCATGTCAAGTTGTAATAATCCAACCCAAGAATCTCTGGATACCTAAGAGCAACCGATTCATGAATAGGTCTGGGCCGATAGATTCCATCTCCATTACCCATTTTGAAGATAATATTGCCCGATTTTGCGTGAGAAGGGGGTAGGGTCCTCGATCCCTCCCCCCCTTTCCTCATTCCTTAACTGTAAAGATTGTCGATCCACCGCATCGCCTCAATGTCACTTACCGTCCCAAGATACCTTTGGGTTGTGGAAAGATTCGCGTGTCTTAAAATGACCTTGCTGACAATTTCTATTGGTACTCCTGATCGAGAAGCGTAGGTCGCTGCGTGTCTCCTAAGATCATGGGGCCTCAAATGAATTCCTACCACTTTTCCTGCCTTATTCACCACTTCTCTCCCGGCCGTATAGGATATCGGGAATATCCGCTGATCAGGTCTAATTCCTTTATTGGTAATGTACTCCTTCAAACGATCAGCCACCTTCTGAGGGATGAAGACAATTTCCTGTTCCTTTCCACTTTTGGGGCCTCTGAGGGTCAGTTTCCGGTCCTCTATATCATCAGAGGTTAGTTTCAAGACCTCGCCGATCCTCATCCCACCCCGGGCCATCAGCTCAAGGATCAACCGATTTCTGGATTTGGTGGTGCGAAAGATGATTTCATCCATCAATTCTTTTTCCAGAATTTTCCAGCGGATAGGACCGGAGGATCGGTAAAGCTTTCTTAGCATGGGAGCATTGCATGGGTTTCGGAAGTCAGGGTCAAGGTTTTGGGTGACAAAATTGAAGAAGGCGGTGAGTTGGGAGTACCGAGTATGTTTGGTTAATGGTTTGGTCCCTTGATTGATGGTTGTGAGGAAAGAGAGGACTTCTTCGGGGGTCAGGGAGGTTAAATCCCTTTCGCCGAAAAGAGCGGCTAATTTGGAAAGGATCGAGTGGTAGGTTTTGATGGTGTTTTTTTTGAATGTAGATTGTGATACTCCAGCCAATGATGGATGCCTTGAGATACTTTCATGGTATACCTCCTTTAATGGATTTTTTTAATGCTATTATATCGTTATCAAATCTACAATATCTTTTTTGCAGAGGAGGATTTCTTTCCTGGCAAGATATAGTCATCTTCTGACCTGATATCACCGGAATATGAGACCGCGGATCACTTCCTGAACTCCTTGATTGACAGAATTCGAGCATGATGCAAGATTTCATTTGCTAATCGTTATCTCGAACACAAATTTAAAAGTGCGTTTCAGATTTTGTGGTTCTTTTTCTTGACAATGCAGTTCTCTTTTTCGTATATTCAATTCAGCCTGAGGTAATGTCTTATCGAATTAGCTTACAAAACGGTGGGTAATACTGCGTGGACAGGAAGGACCTTACTAGGTTCTAGATGGCAAGTTGTTCTCGGGGATGCGAAGACTGTCCTTTCCGGCCTTCCCCATAAACAGTTTAACTGCGTTGTAACATCTCCCCCGTATTACAACCTGAGGGACTATGGCGTGGAAGGCCAGATTGGGTTGGAAGAAACAGTCGGTCAGTACGTGAAATCACTTGCGGATGTAATGGACGAGGTCCATCGGGTATTGGCTGAAGACGGCCTGTTATTTTTGAACCTTGGAGACACGTATTACTCCGGAAAAGGGAAGTCTCATGGAGTGGATCCAAAGAGCAATAAGCGCCGCTTCGGGCTAAGACCCGTAGACAAGAGCGGAGGAATGGGGATCGGCATCCGGCCCAAATCCGTCATCGGTGTTCCGTGGCGCGTCGCACTTGAAATGGTGCAGCGAAACTGGGTTCTCCGTAGTTCGATCATTTGGCATCGCAAGCACTCACTTCCCGAGGCGGTGAGAGATCGACCACGACGTAGCTACGAGTACGTGTTCATGTTCGCGAAGAGTAAAAAATACTATTTCAACAGGAGCGCGATATCAAAGGTAGTGGTCGAAGAGGACGTGTGGACAATCGCAGCTCGTCCAAAGCCGACCAATGGACTTGACACCGCATCCTATCCTGATGAATTGGTTCAGCGCTGTCTCGAAATCGGATGCCCTAAAGGCGGAAAGGTGCTGGACCCTTTCGCCGGAGCAGGCACAACGGTTCGAGTTGCGGTGTCGTCAGGCCGAGATGCAACTGGCATAGACCTGAATCCGTCCTTTTGTAAGTTTATGGTTGAGCAGATGGAAAGACTGTGAAAGAGGCAAGATGTACGTAACCTTAGAAATCGTCCTACAGGCAATCGAAAAATTGGGAGGATTTCATCCCTTTTTTGGGATCACCTTTTTAGTCTGTAAGAAGCTGCGAATCCCAATGGGCAAATCCGATCACGTTCCCATCAACGACGCAGAGACTAAGTTCCTAGAAGAACACTACAAGCCGGATTACTCTTCCAAACATTTTTTCCAACCCTTCAGGACGTCACGTGGCCGCTGGCTATCTCCAAAATACGCAGCTTCAGGATCGCAGAGTACCCGCACGCGCGGTGACCTGGCGAGTGCGTTCATCCATGAGAAAAACACGGACCTGTGGGGTTGGTCGAGGAACTATGTTCAGGTACTTCGAGCAAAGTTAGACCGCGATAAGAGCGGTCGCATTCCAGCGTTTTGGTTAGCCGTATGGCTTTTCCGCGAACGCCAATGGGATGAGAAAGTAATCGCAGAAGACCTTGTTCAGAAGTTAACGAAGGAATTTAGGATCACACATAAGGAAAGTCACGAATTGTTCCTAATGTCGATCCCTGATACCGCACCACCAGTTTTCGCGGAAGAAGTCTACTCCGACGTTGAACTGCTCCAGCATCTTGAGCCAGCACCAGATGCCAAGCCAGAAGAAGGTGGAACCTTAAAGCTACTTGAGTTACAGGGGCTAGGCCCTGTTAAGCACCTAACTTTCACTCCAGGTGAGCGGCTTTCAATTGTGACTGGCGATAATGGACTCGGCAAGACATTTTTACTTGAGTGCGCGTGGTGGAGTCTGACTGGAGAATGGGCAGACCAACAGGCGTATCCGCGCCTCGATGCAAAACGAAGCGAACCGATGATCACATTTGAGATTTCAGCAAGGCGCAACGTTTCTCAGAAAACCACAATTCGATTCGATTGGAGCACTCAGACCTGGCAAACCCAGAAGAAAAGGCCGACGATACCGGGTCTTATCGTTTATGCCCGTGTTGATGGTTCGTTCGCAGTCTGGGACCCTGTTCGTCTCGCAACTCCTATAACGGAAAATTCCCGAGTCGGTGCATTACTGTTTACACGCGATCAAGTTCTAATCGGCTTTGAAGGAAAAATCGAGGGTTTGTTACGCGACTGGGTCGCATGGCAGAGAAATCCAGATCAGACGATTTTCGAGATTTTCAAACGTGTCCTTCGCCGACTCTCTCCACCTGACATGGGTGTACTCCTCCCAGGCGAGCCAGTCAGGCTGCCCTTGCAGCCGCGAGAGATACCGACGCTGGTCCACCATTTCGGGGATGTACCAATAATCCACGAATCGGCAGGGATCAGACGAATCGTAACAATTGCGTATCTTCTGGTCTGGACGTGGAATGAACACCGTATTTTATCGGGACTTGCCAAGAAGGCACCCCAAGACAAGATCGTAGTTCTGATTGACGAAATGGAAGCGCATCTGCACCCAAGATGGCAACGTGTGGTTCTGCCGGCACTGCTGGATGTTACAGGTATTCTCAGCCGAACTATGCAACCCCAGATCATCGTAGCTACACATTCTCCGATGGTCCTGGCATCACTGGAGTCTAGCTTCTCTGATAAAACTGATAGGTTATTCCACCTCCAGCTTACCGCCGATCACGAAGCGAGATTCCGCGAAGTTCGGTTCGTAAAATACGGGCGCATAGATGAATGGCTGACTTCCGAACTGTTCGAATTGCTTCAACCGCGTTCTCGCGAAGGAGAACAAGCGGTCGAGCAAGCAAAGGTCCTTCTATCGAAGGACCGCCCGAGTGCAGAAGCGATAAAAGGAGTATCGGAACTATTGAAGAAAAGTCTCGCGGAGGACGATGAGTTCTGGCCGAGATGGCTGTACTTCACCGAACAAAAGGGGGTGAAGATTTGATTCCGGTAACTCCGCAGCCTGAGCCTCCTACGTTTAATGTTATGGTTCGGAGGCCAGGGCAGAGATTTCTTCGTAAAATCCCACACCCGAGTCAAAAACAATTCCACAGTCACCAGTACTGGAAAGAGAGCTTACCAGAACTTCGCCGGGCATACAGCGAGGTCTGTGCATACTGTGCTTGCTGGATTCCGTTCGATCAGGGTAGTGTGGACCATTTCATACCAAGGTCTGTGGATCCTGGCTTAGCCTATGAATGGAACAACTTCCGACTGGCTCAAGAGCGCATTAACAGCAACAAGGGCGACTCGACTGATGTCCTTGACCCTTTTCACATCCAAGTCGGTTGGTTTGTCCTCGACTGCGCAAGTTTCTTCGTGAAGCCGAACGCTGGTTTGAATCCCCAAGTCGAGCGTGCGGTTAACAATACTATTCAAGTTCTGCAATTGAACGCCGACAGATTTGTGCGCCTCCGTTACAACGTTCTAAGGGAGTACTCTCACGGAAACTGGACTATGGACTTTCTTGAGCGGCGCTATCCTTTTGTAGCTTCGGAACTGAAACGACAAGGGTTGGCCGAATCCATTAAGGGCACGGTCCCATAGCGGGGGTCAGTTAAAAAAAATTGTGAAAGTCAGGATTTGACTACACAAACATTGTCAAGTGTGTTGGTGACTTCTTCCTGTCGTTATCCACTGTTTCAACGCGTAATCATCAACATTGAAGGTTAATTAGAGTCTGTTTATAAATGTCTTTTTCCGTCACGCCGGACTTGATCCGGCATCCAGAGACCCTTGAAAACACTGGATTCCGGCTTTCGCCGGAAAGACGACTTTTTAAAAAACCGTAGTTTATAAACAGACACTAATTAATCCCGAAGAGTAGGTGAAAGCGATAACCGAAGGCAACGGAGAGGAATCCCTTTTTTTAGGAAGGCTCGATATCTGCTATCTATCCTATGTTTTGATACTATCCAAAATGTTTGGATTTGATATTCGTATCCTCTATTTCTGGGCTTTTTCAGAAATCTTTTAAAAAGGAGTTGACAATGATTTCTTAATAGTCTACTTTAAAGTAGACTACTTTAAAGGAGACAAAACGTGATATTCGTCAACCGGGAATCGGAAATCCAATTTCTGCTGGACCGGATGAAATCCGATAAGGCGGAGCTTGTCATCGTTTATGGTCGACGGAGAATTGGAAAGACAGAGCTGTTAAGAAAAGCTTTCAAGAAAGAGAAGGCCATTTTTTTCGTGGCTGATCTTGGGGCAGATCAAGACCAGCGTCGTAGATTTTCAGAGGCTCTTAACCTCCTATACCCGAACCCTCTCCTCCAAACAGAAATACCTCCCGAATGGGAATCCCTTTTGCGTTATATCATTGACTTAGGAAGAAAGGAGAGGGTCATCCTGATGATGGATGAATTTCCTTACCTCTGTTCAAGCCATCCGGTGCTTCCCTCCATTCTACAGCGAATATGGGATGATGTGGGGAAAGATTCGAAACTCTATTTGATTCTCTCCGGTTCCCTGGTCAGTTTTATGGAGCGGGAGATCTTAGGCCATAAGAGCCCCCTCTATGGTCGAAGAACCGGGCAACTTTTATTAAATCCCCTGCCCCTCTATGCTTTAAAAGGATTTTTTCCGGCATACTCTCCAGAAGACAGAATCTCAACTTATGCGATCCTCGGCGGAGTGCCCGCTTATCTGATTCAATTCTCTGATAAATTGTCGCTACCTCAAAACATTGAAAAGCAGATTCTGAACCCCACTGCATTTTTACACGATGAGGTTCGCTTCATTCTGATGGAAGAACTCCGGGATCCAAAACATTATCTTTCCATCCTCCAGTCCATTGCTTTTGGAAATACCCGGATGAATGATATTGTCCAACGGACCGGAATGGATAGGGGTCCCGTCAGCAAATATCTCTCTGTCCTTCAGGATCTGAGACTGATAGAAAGAGAGGTTCCTGCGACGGAGAGGCATCCGGAAAAAAGCAGAAAGGGCATTTATCGTCCTTCGGATCACTTCTTTCGATTCTGGTTTCGCTTTATCCTCCCTTATAAAAGCCGGCTCGTAGAAGGGGGGGGCAGAAAAATATTAGAGAAAGAAATTCTTCCTCAACTCGACAACTTCACAGGTCAGGTGTTCGACAAAATTTGTGTTGAGATCCTTCGACACAGTGTAAAAGAGGGGAAGATTAAACTGACCTATGACTCAGCCGGTCGATGGTGGAGTGGGAATGAAGAAATTGATCTGGTCGCAGTGGAAGGCGACCATCCTATATTTGCGGCTGAATGTAAATGGTCAAAAAAGCCGGTAGGAATAGATATCCTGAGAGATCTCCAGAGGAAGGCCTCCCTCATGGCACCCGGAGGAAGGGTGGCTGACCTCCGTCTTGGACTCTTCTCACGATCAGGATTTACTAAGGAGGTTGAGATATTGGGCAAGAGAGGAGAAGTAGACTTAATCGATGTTAGAAAGATTGGAATGAAGAATGACTGATTCTATTTTAGCACATGAGGGCGCTATTCGACTCTCCTTCTTCTTAGCCATCCTGATCGTCATGGCGGTCTGGGAAATCCTATCTCCCCGCCGTCCTCTCAAAACATCGAAGACGATGCGATGGTATGGCAACCTTGGGCTGGTCTTTATCGATACCCTTGCCTTGCGGCTATTTCTGCCAATCCAGGCGGTGGGAATAGCTTTCTATGCTCAAAATCGGGGCTGGGGGTTACTCAATCATGTTTTACTCCCTAATTGGCTGGAGATCGTCATAGGTGTTTTAGTTCTCGATTTCGTCATCTACCTCCAGCACGCCATGTTCCATTTCATCCCTCTGTTCTGGCGGCTTCACCGGGTCCATCATACCGACCTCGACTTCGATGTCACCACCGGAGTCCGGTTTCATCCTGTTGAGATTCTTCTCTCCATGGGGATTAAGATGATGGCTGTGATCCTTCTCGGTCCATCCGCCCTGGCTGTTGTCCTCTTCGAAATCCTCCTCAATGCCACGAGCATGTTCAATCATGGGAATGTCCGGCTGCCCATTTCAATCGATAGGGTATTAAGACTCTTCGTGGTCACACCGGAGATGCACCGGGTCCACCATTCCGTATTGATCAAAGAATTCAATAGCAACTTCGGCTTCAATCTCCCCTGGTGGGACAGGCTCCTAGGCACCTATCGCGCCCAACCCGAGGCAGGACACGAGGCAATGGTCATCGGCCTCGCCCAGTTCCGCAATCCAAGTACACTTACCCTACCCCGCCTTCTCATCCTTCCCTTTCTCCGAAAACCTTGACAATAGACTGCACTCTGACTTATATTTTGGCTTAGATTTCAGATATTTATTTGACGCCAAGGGGAATAAACTTGTCTCTTTTCATCACCTTTGAAGGGGTCGAAGGAAGCGGAAAGACCACTCAGATTGAACGCTTAACAAGATACCTGAAGCGAAGGGGAATCCCCTGTAAGGTGACGCGAGAGCCGGGAGGCCCCCCTATCAGTGAGAAAATCAGAAAGATCCTCCTCGATCCGAACCATCGAAAGCTGATCCCTCTTAGCGAACTCCTCCTTTACGAGGCAGCAAGGGCACAGCATATCTATGAGGTGATTAAGCCTCTTCTCAAAAAGGGAACCATCGTCCTCTGCGACCGTTTCAATGATGCCACGCTTGCCTATCAGGGCTACGGCCGCAAAATAGACCGGGAACTGATCCATAAACTCAACCGCCTCTCCTCTCATGGGATCAAACCCGACCTCACCTTCCTTTTGGATTGCCCTTCGGATCTGGGATTGAAAAGGGCGCTTCAAAGAAATCGACTATCGAGAAATGAGAAGGAGGGGCGTTTCGAGCGAGAGAAGATCCAGTTTCATCATCGGGTGAGGAAGGGGTATCTGGCCATTGCAAAGAAGGAACCTCATCGGGTGAAAGTCATCGACACCCGCGCAGGCGAGAAAAAAGTTTTTGAGAAGATCCGTGAGATTGTGGATGAAATATTAGTTCGGAGTCATTAGTCGCATAGTCACATAGTCTTATAGTCTTTTAATATTCGACTATACGACTAAAAGACTAACCGACCAAGAGACTATAAAGCCTATGTCCTTCAAAGATGTCATGGGCCATGAAAGGCCAATCAATTTACTTCAGCGGGCAATCGCTCAGGAGAAGGTCGTCAACAGTTACCTTTTTTTAGGCAGCGAGGGAATTGGAAAAAGGTTGGTGGCCCTCCAGTTTGCCAAGGCCCTCAACTGCCTCGACGGAGAGAATAAACCGGATGGATGTGACCGCTGTCTCTCTTGCAAAAAGATCGACCACCGTCTCCACCCCGATGTCTCGCTCATCGAACCGGAGGGCCAGACCCTCAAGGTGGACCAGGTGAGGGAGATGCAGAGAGCTCTTGCCTACCGGCCTTATGAGGGAAGACGGAGGGTTTTCATCCTGACGGCGGCGGATCGAATGGCGCCCAATATGTCCAATACGCTTCTTAAAACTCTGGAGGAGCCTCCCCTGCATACGTTGATCATCCTTCTGGCTAACAATCCCAGGTGGATTTTGCCGACCATCCTTTCCAGGTGCCGGTCGATTCGATTTAACCCATTGCCCGCTCATCTGGTCTCTGACTGGTTGACGAAGGAGAAAGGTCTGGAGGAAAAAGAGGCCCACCTTCTGGCCTCTCTTTCAGAGGGGAGCCCTGGAAAGGCTCTGGAGATTAAAGAGGAGATTGCCGGGATTCCGAGGAAAAAACTTCTAAGAGGATGGATGGGGGCGAAATCGCTCTCAATAGAAGAGCAAGAGGGGTGGATCGAATATCTCCCCTCACAGAGAGAGAATCTCCATCTGATCCTTGAAATGGCCAAGACGCTTTTGAGGGATCTCGTTGTGGTAAAGACATTGAAGGATGGCTCGGGATTGATCCATTCCGATCTCACGGAGGAGATGGAAGAGATCGCCGGGGGATGGGATCTCTCCTCCCTTTTAAGACGGATGGAGATCCTCCATCAAACCTCTCAGGCGATTAAAGGCAATGCCAATACGAGACTGTCCCTGGAGGCGATGATGATCTCCTGGGCTGAAGGATAGAGAAGATGGTTCGAATGGTCCATGTCAGATTAGCCAATTGCAAAGCAGAAGAGTTCGATGCCGGAGACCTTCCCTTTGGGGCGGGGGAGTCGGTCATCGTGGAGTCGGATAAGGGATTGGTTCTGGGAAAGGCTCTCTCCGCGCCGCAGGATACGGAGAAACGGTTCATCCTGAAATCTCCGAGAAAGGTGGTGCGCAAAGCCACCCCCGAAGATCTGGAGCAATTCGAGAAAAACCAGCAACTGGAAAAGGATGCTTTTCAATTCTGCCTTGAGAGGGTCAAGGAGAAGAATCTCCACATGAAGCTGGTCAAGACAGAGGTCCTCCTGGACCGCTCCAAGATTCTCTTCTACTTCACGGCGGAAAAGCGAGTCGATTTCCGGGAACTGGTCAAGGATCTGGCCGCTCAGTTCAGGATGCGCATCGAGATGAGGCAGATCGGCGTGAGGGATGAGGCCAAGATGATCTGCGGCGTCGGAAGTTGCGGAAGAGAGCTCTGCTGTGCCAAATTTTTGAACCGATTTGAACTGGTCTCGGTCAAAATGGCTAAAGAGCAGAACATCGCCCTTAACCCGACAAAGATCTCAGGCATCTGCGGCCGTCTGATGTGCTGTCTGGCTTACGAATATCCAACCTATATGGAACTCAAGAAGGATCTTCCCAGGGTGGGAAAACACATCGTCACCCGCTCGGGCAAAGGAAAAGTGATCCGCCAGAATGTGCTCAACCAGACCGTCACCGTTCAACTGGAAGAAGGGGGAGAGATCACGATCCATGCATCCGAGATCTAAAGGCGCTTTCTACATCACCACTCCCATCTACTATGTCAACGATGTTCCCCATATCGGTCACGCCTATACGACCATTGCGGCCGACATCCTCACCCGCTTTAAGCGACTCGAAGGTTATCAAGCCTTCTTTCTCACCGGCACGGATGAACATGGTCAGAAGGTGGAGAAGGCCGCACAGGAACGGGGAGTCGATCCGAAGGCCCACTGCGACGAAATGGTCAAACGGTTCGAGTCCCTCTGGCAGAGGTTCAACATCTCCAATAACGACTTCATCCGTACCACAGAGGTCCGCCACAAGAAGGTCGTCCAGAAGATCCTTCAGGACCTCTACGATCGAGGCGAGATCTATCAGGACAGCTACGAGGGGTCGTACTGTGTCCCCTGCGAACGGTTCTGGACCGAAAAGGACCTCATCGAAGGAAAGTGTCCGGACTGTCTCCGGGAGGTCGTCGAAATCTCGGAGAAGAACTACTTCTTCAGGATGAGCAAATATCAATCCTGGCTCATCGAACATATCGAAAAGAATGAGCGGTTCATCCTTCCCTCATCGAGAAGAAATGAGATTCTGGGATTCCTCCAGCGCCCCCTTGAAGACCTCTGCATCTCAAGGCCCAAGAAGCGTCTGAGATGGGGAATTGAAATTCCCTTCGATACGGACTATGTGACCTACGTCTGGTTCGATGCCCTGATCAACTATGTGAGCGGGATCGGCTATGGCTCCGGCGAAAATTCCTTCTCCGATCTCTGGCCCCAGGCCATCCACCTCATCGGCAAGGATATCCTCACCACCCACACTGTCTACTGGCCCACCATGCTCAATGGCATTGGCCTTACCCCTCCTAAGATGGTTTTTGCCCATGGATGGTGGACGGTGGAGGGAAAGAAGATGTCCAAATCGCTACAGAATGTGGTGGAGCCGAATCGCCTGATCGATACCTATGGCGTGGATGCGGTCCGATATTTCCTCATGCGGGAAGTTCCCTTCGGAATGGATGGGGACTTTTCCCATTCCGCTATGATCCACCGGATCAACAGCGATCTGGCCAACGATCTTGGCAATCTCTTCAGCCGGGCCCTCAGCATGGTCATCCGGTATTTCGATGGAAATATCCCGACACCCTCCGCTCCAAAAGAGATCGACCAGCGGCTTCAGGAGGTTTCCGTAAAGGTTCTCGCTCAACTCCCTCAACAGATGAACGACCTTTCCTTTAACAAAGCACTGGTCACACTCTGGGAGATCGTAAGCGCTTCGAATAAATATGTCGATGAGACCGCTCCCTGGTCTCTTGCGAAAGAGGAGAAGGACCGGCCCCGTCTCTCCACCGTCCTCTACCAGACGCTGGAATCTCTCCGCATCATCGCTCTTCTGCTCGCTCCCTTTATGCCTATGACCGCCGAGAAGATGTGGTCTCAACTCGGGATGGAAGGCAGTCTCTGGGAACAGAATTTGGAAGAGAATGTAAAGTGGGGCGGGTTGAAGCCCGGAAGAAAGGTGGCTAAACCAACGCCCCTCTTTCCGAGGATTGATCCCTCAAAGATCTCGCAAGGTACATAATGCTTCGTCTGATGGTCTTGTAGTCTAATAGTCTTTTAGTCAACTATAAGACTATGTGACAAAGGGACTATGTGACTATGAAGAAACCCCAGCCCATTCATACGATTCTGGAACAGACACTGAAGGGTCTGGAACTCGACGTTCCACTAAAGACTTACTCCATCTGGGGGGCATGGAAAGAGATCGTCGGCGAAGCAATAGCCCTTCAGACACAACCCAGCGCCATCCGGAATCATATTCTCTTCATCGATGTCTCCCATTCCACATGGATGCAACAGCTCCAATTTCTAAAATCAACCCTCTTAGGAAAGATCAATGGTTTCCTGGGCGAATCCTTGATTGAGGATATTCGATTCAAGGTGGGTAAAATTCCCGCGGCAGTGACTCCGCTCCCGGAGGGGAAAGAGAAGAGAGAGGAGAGTCTTGACAGAAAAACGATCGATCGGATCGAACGGTTGGTTGAGAAAATCACCGATCCGGAAGTGAGGAAGGGATTTAAGGAACTCTTGATCAAGAGCGCAACATTGGAACAATCGCAAAAGAAATCAAAACACGAGCGTTAATCCCCGGGCATCCTTATCTCAACCTCCATTCGGCCTTTCTCAATTCTTTGTCCAATTCTTCATTGGTCCACTTTTTGATCTTATTCCTCGTCTCACCCAATCCGAACCCCTTTTCATCGGATAATCGGTTACAATCCAGGTCGCAAAAATTGTTATTGAGGAGACATCTGGAATGATCATAAAATTTACACAACCTCTCTAAAGACATATTCATCCCTCCTTTTCATCAGAGATTTCTGAAAGGTTCTTTAAATCTCTGACCGGAAAGTTTGGCAATAAAAAACCCGTGTCAAATATAGACCACGGGTTCCGAAAAACTTCCTCCGCTTCGGCAACCCGGCTATCCCGGAAATTAAAATGGTCAATCCACCGGGACCCGTGGTTTTCCGCCCCACGATTACTCGTGGTTTGGCTTTTTCGACGTTATGGAATGATGGTTATTTTGTTGTCAATTATTAATTTGCAATCTCAATGCCAATCGGTTGAGTCCTTGTTTTTCCCTCATTTCATCGGAATTGATTGAAATTGAGTTGCATGGGTTCAAAAATGAGATTTTCCACCATCTCAGGACAATTTTGAACAAAGCTCCCCCTCTAAGTTTAGGCAGATGATATCTTCCAAGTAATTTCTTCCTGATATTTTTGCTTCCCAAATTTTTAGAAAGGGTGTATATTCCAAGTGCAAAATAGCCATGCGGATACGCTTCAACCCCGATGAATAGCATGAAATCCGACCTTTTTGAGCAGAAGAGAAATTTTAGTGGTTTAAGATTTAAGAAAATATAGACGCAGTATAAAAAATTATGTTATCTGTTTAAGGAAAAAATATAGGGAAGGGCCTAAATATGACTGATCATCCAAATACCCATCAGAACAACCGCCAGCATGGACATGATTATCGACAGAGCGCTCATGTCCATACACACGGCGCTGTCGACCCATCTCTTCTTACCACTCAACGGGGAATCTGGGCCATTAAGTGGTCCGTCATTGGGCTACTCGCTACTGGCGCCTTTCAAATCGTCATCGTTATGCTTACCGGAAGCGTTGCCCTTCTTGCCGACACGATTCACAACATTGGCGATGCCGCCACTGCTATTCCGCTGTGGATTGCTTTTAGACTTGCACGCCGGAAACCCAATAGCCGGTTTACCTATGGCTATGGTCGCGTGGAAGACCTGGCAGGCGCAGCAATCGTATTCACGATTCTGCTTAGCGCCGTTGTTGCGGGCTACGTGTCCATTGATCGCTTCTTCCACCCGCAGACCGTGAAATATCTCTGGGCAGTAATCGTTGCATCGGTGATCGGTTTTATCGGCAATGAAGCTGTTGCCCAATTTCAGATTAAGGTCGGCAAAGAAATCGGCAGCGCCGCTCTTGTCGCTGATGGTCACCACGCCCGGGTAGACGGCCTCACCAGTCTGTCTGTGCTCTTTGGTGCTGTCGGAGTCTGGCTAGGCTATCCGCTGGCAGACCCTGTTGTCGGTCTTCTCATAAGTGTAGCAATTCTCCGAATCGTATGGGAATCCGGCAAATCCATCTTTACCCGTATGATTGACGGAGTAGACCCGGAGGTCATTAATGAAATCAGACACGCTGTGAACCATACGCCGGGGGTAAGAGACATTTCCGAAGTGCGGATAAGATGGTTGGGACACCGACTTCATGCAGAGCTAAATGTTGCCGTAAATCCGGAACTTTCTGTTGAAAAAGGACACGAAATAGCGAAGGAAGTGCGACACAATCTCTTGCATCAGTTGCGATACCTTTCCAATGCTACAATCCATATTGATCCAATCAATGCATCAGGAGAGGCATATCACCGCATTGATGAGCACGAACATGACGACGTGCCTACCCATTCACATTGAACAAAGAAAGTAGGCGGTCAGTGACATTTGAAAACCAGATAACAAATCACTGAAGCGGACACGCAAAAAGCCGCGTGCCGCTTAGTTCAGCGTTAACTCGTAATATTTGATTCTTAAATAATGTTCCCAGTAATGATTTGTGGAATCTTCAATTTGAATAAAGCAAGGTTTAATTCTTATGGGCGAGGGTGATTTGTAAGATGCCGGCTGATATGGAAAAGGTTTTAATCTTTTTAAACCCCACCTTTTTTAAGGTTTCGTTCTGATCAAAATCAAAAAAATTGAGATTCCCTCTTTCGAACAGTTTAAAAAAGAGGAGTGAAATTAACCTGGCCATCCCTGATACGTGAGGGTTGAAATCCGCAATCACCATTTTCCCTTTCTCTTTTAATGCTGAATAGGATTGTTCGAGAACACCCAACCTGTATTTCTCCGGAAGTTCGTGGAGGGCGAAGGAGGTAAAGATTCCATCAAAATGGTTCTGGTATTCCCATGGCCGGGTCACATCTTTCTTGAGAAAGATTAAATTCCCCGATTTCCCGTACCGTTTCTTTGCCACATCGATCATGCTCTGAGCGATATCCATTCCTGTTACTTCACCTTCTTCCCCAACCGCCTGCAAAATCCAGGCGGCCGCTCTCCCCGTTCCTGAACAGAGGTCCAGGATATTATCGCCCTTTTTAGGCCCAAGAACCTTCACCGCTTTCCTTAAAAACTTCGCATAATTTCCAAGGGTGAGGATGCCGAGAAGAAGATCGTAGTGAGGAGCAAGCTTTTCGAAAATATCGATGCGATGACCATTACCTATTGGCATTGCATTCTTACCAAAGAAATAAAGTGGAGAATTTCAAGGAGAGGGATTTAAATTCGAAGCACGAAATCCGTGCGAAGCATCGCGTCAGCGATCAATTCGAAACAAATTCGAATGACCGAAACAGAAAATTCACCCTCACCCCCACCCTCTCCCATCAAGGGAGAGGGAGATATAGGGTACTTTTAAATATTTGAATTTTGAATCTGTTTCGTATTAAGCCCTTCGGGAAGTTTCGCCCGATATTCGGACTCCGGATTTTCCTTGTTTTGTGTGATTAAGCTTTTTCTAATGTAATTTTCACTCCATCTTTAATCTTCAGAAAGACTTTGGGATCACTCAAGACCTTTCCAATGATATTGACGGCGCTGGCCGCACGGATCTCATCGCCCCGGCTTGCCGGTGTGGGACCGAAAAAGATGCAGAAGGCATGGCCGGTGGGCCAGTATCCCAGTTCGCCGGAGGAGACCACTTCTCTTGCTCCCTGTTCCAATCCGGTCTTGACAGGGATGGCAAAATAGATCTCCTCTCCCCAGGTGTTGACCTTCGCTTCAATGGGTAAACCTTCCCAGATCAATTGGGCTGTTTTAGAGTCGTTCAGTTCGGCTTCGACTTTCAGGTCTTCGACAAGAAGGTTAATCCTTTTTCCCAT
>JAGXSW010000208.1 GCA_018333715.1 Syntrophaceae bacterium
CAATTTGTCACTCCGGAACGGAAATGAGTCCAATGATAACAAGAGGTTCTGGATTCCGGCTTTCGCCGGAATGACATTTTTAGAGGAACGCTATAGATTTATTCTTCACGACAGAAACAAAGGGAGCGCTATGCGCCTGAAAAATGATCTATACTCACGCTACCCATTTCGAACCGAGGGAGGAAAATATGAAGATGTTAATTGACAGTGCATGGGTTGACTCGTCAGACAGGAGTGTGCGTGAGGTTGTTAACTCCGCCAATAATGATTTGATCGATACGGTTCCTGCGGCGACGGCATCCGATCTTAAAAAAGCCGTCAACGCTGCCCGGGGGGCAAAGATAAGAATGGCAGAGTTGCCCGCCCACGAACGGGCCGCCGTGCTGTTTCGGTGCGCCGATGTTATGGAAAAAAGGCGGGAAGAACTCTCTTTGCTGCTTGCCCGGGAAAATGGGAAACCCATTCGGCAAACCCGTGAAGAACTTGCGGCGGCGATCAGGATATTCCGCGGGTTTGGAGAAGAGGCAAAACGGATCTTCGGTAAAAGCATGTCCCTGGATATGGTTCCCGGAATGGAGCACCATTTTGCCTTTACCATCAGAAGGCCTGTCGGAGTTGTGGCCGCCATAGTTCCCTTCAACTATCCGGTGGAACTCTACGCTCACAAGGCTGCGGCGGCATTGGCTGCGGGAAACGCGGTGATAGTGAAACCGCCGAGCGATTGTCCTTTAACTCTGTTACACATTGCTGAAATCCTCGAAGGGGCCGGCGTTCCCCGGGCGGCGCATCAGATGGTAACCGGAACAGGCCAGGTGGTTGGTGAGTATCTGGCCAGGGAAGAGGGAATTGATCTAATTTCTTTGACCGGAAGCACCCCGGTGGGGCAGCGGATTTCCCGGTTAGCAGCGGATACACTCAAGAAAGTCCATCTGGAACTGGGAGGAAGCGATGCGACCATTATATGCGCCGATGCGGATCTGGAGGAAGCGGCAGAGGCGGTAATTCTTGGGAGACTGGCCAGAGGAAACGGGCAAATTTGCTGCGCGGTTAAAAGAGTATTTGTAGCTGAAGCAATCCATGACAAGTACGTAAAAATCCTTTCGGAAAAAGCAAAAAAGTTGATTGTAGGAGATCCTCTGGACGAACAGACGGATGTGGGACCGCTTATTACCGAAAGCGCCGCCAAAGATGTTGAAAACGACATCCAGAACGCGGTCAGCCTGGGGGCCAGGATACGGGCCGGCGGAGGACGGAGGGGCGCTTTCATCGAACCCACAGTATTGGAAACGGTTCCTCCGGAAGCGAAGATGATGAAAGAGGAGACCTTCGGTCCGGTGGTCCCGGTAATCCCATTTCGCACTATGGACGAAGTTGTCGGGCTTGCCAACAATACTCCCTATGGTCTTCAATCATCGGTATTCACGAACGATCTCACCACGGCCCTCGACATGGCCTATCGGCTCGATGTGGGCGGGTTAATAGTAAACTGGTCCAGCGCCGTAAGGGTGGAAAACCTGCCCTTCGGAGGCGTAAAAATGAGCGGACACGGCCGGGAGAGTATTCACGACACGCTTCTTGAAATGACTGAGCAGAAAACCGTCATTATCTACAACGCCCTGTCTGTTTTCAATAAAACAGGCCAATGACCGGGTAATCCTTTATGGAGCGTCACCCTCAAACCATGAAAATTCTTAACCCCCTATTACCCCCCTTTTTGGCAAAGGGGAGGTGTGAAAAAATTATAATAAGCCCCCTCACCCTAACTATAATATAGCAAGCTCTCCCCTGCCTTCGCCGAAACGCTTCGTGCAGGCAGGCACCAGTGGAGAGGGTAAATATATTGAAATAAAAAAATAAATTCCCTCCCCCTTGATGGCCTCCAGCTCAGAAGAGCCACTGGCTCGGAGAGGGGAGGGTGGGGGTGGGGGTGATGCATGCAATTTTTTCACAGCTTCAGGGGGGCGAGGGGGGATTTGAGGTTTATTTTCTGAGCAATCGAATGGAAACAAAAGAATTCTTAATGATGCAGGGCATCAGCAAGAGCTACGGCGGCACACAAGCCTTGCGTGATGTAGATTTCTCAGCCAAGAGCGGAGAGGTGCACGCTATCGTCGGGGAGAATGGGGCCGGCAAGAGCACACTGGTCAAAATCCTGAGCGGTGCAATCCAGCCAGATACAGGTCAGATCCTGATAAACGGAACGCAGACGGAAATCGACAGCCCGCAATTCGCCCATCGGCTCGGGATTCGGGCAGTGCACCAGCATTTTAGCCTGGTGCCCCACTTGACTGTCACTGAGAACATCCTCCTGGGCGATATGCCTACAGGCAAGCTGAGATGGTGGATCAACTGGCCTGAGGCGCACTGCCGCGCACAGGAGATCATTGAGCAGATCGGCTTTAGAGACATTGATGTCCGGAAACCTGTCTCCCGCCTGAGCGTCTCCCAACAGCAAATGGTTGAGATCGCCAAGGCGGTTGAGGTCAAACCACGAATCCTGATCATGGATGAGCCCTCGGCTGTTCTTTCTCAGGAGGAGCTGAAGCGTCTGTTTGCCCTGATTAAACAGCTTAAAGAGAAATCAATATTGATCCTCTATATCTCCCATCGATTGAATGAGGTATTTGAGATAACCGACCGAGTCACCGTTCTCAAGGATGGCGCCCTTGTGGGTACTGTGCGTATTCAGGAAACGGACAGGGGCGATTTGATCAAGATGATGGTCGGCAGGACTCTTGACGAGGTCTTTCCGGATCGACATGCCGGGTCCGGGGCCGAGATCCTGACATTGAACGGCCTGGGGATGGAGGGCTCTTTTGAAAACATCTCTTTCTCCGTGGCGCAAGGGGAAATCGTCGGCCTATACGGACTGATAGGGAGCGGTCGCACAGAGGTCGCACGTTGTATTTTTGGCGCCGGGCAACCGACCTCAGGCGAGATTCGTCTGAACGGGCGGGTGGTTCGTCCCAAATCGCCTCGTGACGCTTTGAAAGCGGGCATTGCCATGTTGACTGAGGATCGCATACGGGATGGTCTGGTGCTGTTTCTCTCGATACGCGACAACGTCAGTCTTGCCAACTTTCAGTTGATGAGCCGCTTGGGTATTTTGAACCGCCGCCGGCAGAACTCACTGGTCCGGTCCAAGGTGCAAGAACTGCGTATTCGTCCGCCTGAGATGGATAGGCTGGTCCGGACGCTCAGCGGAGGCAATCAGCAAAAGGTTGTGTTGGCCAAATGGCTTCTCGCCCGAGCCAAGTTGCTCATCCTGGATGAACCCACCCGAGGCGTGGACGTTGCCACCAAGCAAGAGATCTACAACATCATCAAGGGTCTGGCCGACAGTGGGATGGGCATCCTCTTAATATCCTCAGAAATGCCGGAGATTCTGGGCATGAGCGACAGGGCTCTGGTTATGCGCGAAGGTCGGCTGGTGGGCGAATTCTTAAGGCAACAAGCCACTGAACAGAACCTGCTTGCCTGTGCTGCCGGTGTGATCGAAAAATCTGGAGGTGGGTAAGCATGTCAGCGGATATCTCAACGACTAAGGAGAAGGGGGGGGGCGCTTATTTTTCTTACCTTCGAAAGCGGTGGTTTCCCGGTGGGGCCGTGCACGGGCGATGGGTGGACTACGCTTTCATTGGCGCCTTTGTGGTGGCAATAGGTATTGGCACGTTGGCCACTGAAATATTTTTCACCGAGGCGAACATCAGGAACCTATCTCGCCAGATTGTATCCAATGGTTTAATCAGCCTGGGCATGCTGATCGTGATCTTGACGGGGGGCATTGATCTCTCCGTTGGATCGATCGTAGCCCTGGGAGGGGTCCTCTCCGCAGGGATGTCGGACAAAGTTGGCATTGGCCCGGCGATCCTCATAGCGTTGTTCTTCGGAGCTGTGGTGGGATGGGTGAACGGCGTCTTCGTCGCGCGCTTCAAGCTGCAGCCCTTCATTGTCACCCTGGCGACCATGGGCATAGTGCGTGGGTTCGTCTTCGTCTATACTGAAACCCCGCTCGTCTCAAAGCATCCTGATTTCCGCATCCTGGGGGCCAGCTCCGTGGGGCCGCTACCCGTTACGATGATCATCATGCTGATCTGCTTTGCGTTGATTTGGTTTTTCCTCAACCGGACGCCCACCGGGCGAGCAACGGTTGCCATCGGAGGCAATAAAGAAGCGGTGTGGTTGGCAGGCATCAATGTGCAACGCACCATCATCCTGGCGTATGTCTTATCCGGCCTGTTCTCGGCCCTGGCCGGGGCGATCCTTGTGTCACGCCTGGGGATTGCGCAACCCAGTCTGGGCATTGCTTACGAACTGGATGCCATTGCGGCATGCGTGATCGGCGGAGCGATTCTCGGGGGAGGCGGTGGAGGGGCTATTGGCACATTTTGCGGAGTGCTTACCCTTGGGATGATCAACAATCTTTTGAACCTGCACGGCGTACAGAGCTACTACCAGGAAATCATCAAGGGCGCCGTGATCCTTCTTGCCGTTTTAGCCCGCAGGAAGGAAAGATAGCCCAAGCATCTGTGATGAGTTGGTCGGGTCCCGATGGTAATCAACAAGGAAGGAGGTGATTACATACAAAAGAATGTATTGGATTTGGAGTTTAAACGATTGGAAACCCTATTAACACTATAAGAGAGAGGAGGCAAAGAAGATGAAACACATCATGGCCCTAAGTATCTTTTTAGTCATACTATTGGGAATCGCCGGCGCTGCGCAGGCGCAGGCGAAAGAGATCAAAATAGGCGTTGTCACCCTTCAAATGAGGTCTCCCTACTTTATTTCCATGGTCAGGGCGATAGAAGCAGAAGCGCCTCAATTCAAGAATGTCAAGTTGTTCGTGGCGGATGGCAGAGGGGATGTGGCCAAGGTGACTGCCGACATTGAAGATCTGATCGCCAAGCGTGTTGACGGGTTTATCATGAATATCAGCCCGCTTGAATCGTTGCCTGGCCCCATGGCGGCCATTAAAAAGGCCGGCATACCGGTGATGCTGCTCAACCGGAAGCTGAGGGGAGACCCCTACACTTCATGGATCGGCGCTGACAATCTTGCCACCGCTACCGGAGTAGGGGAGTATATTGTCAAACGGTTAGAGGGTAAGGGTATCCTACTCATGATGCGCGGCGGCCCGGAGGATAACAGTACCGGAAATGCCCGGCGGGATGGCGTGCTTTCGAAAGTAAAGGGTACCAATATCCAAACTATTATTGCCCCTGCATTTGGCGGCTGGACAGAGGATGGTGGATTCAAGGTCATGGAGGACATGCTTGCCAAGCACAAAAAGATTGACGCTGTATTTTGCGAAAATGACTCCATGGGCCTGGGAGCGATGAAGGCTATTAGAGACGCCGGCCGCTCTAAAGAAATCCTCGTGTTCGGTTTCGACGGTCAGAAGGAGGCTTTAAGGCAGATTATGATAGGCAGTAACTACGCTGGGACGGGTCACAATGACGCAAACACAATTGGACGGATGGGATTCCAGCGGATGATGGCCATCCTCGCAGGTGCAACTGTAGATACGGACACGCCGTTTCCAGTGAGGGTGATTAATAAGGACAACGTTGCAAAGTATTACGACCCGGATTCAATCTTTTAGTCCGGATATTCATTAGCGAACACTCCCAGGGCTACTGGCACGACGCGGTTGCCCAACTCACAGCCCGATGGAGGAAACTCTGTCGGGCTTTTACTTTGTCTGGAATTAAATTAACGCCGATGATCTCAAGATTTCGCACGACCGCATCCTGATCCTTGATGTCTTCCATAAATTGTCTGATTGTCTTTTGCAAATGAGCCATAGATTGCGATTCGCTGCACAAAGGAGATATTGACAACATCCGTAATATTTTTAGTTCTGCAATCCGCAATCCGATTATCCGCCCCTCACACTTTCCCTCTCCCCTCAGGGGAGAGGGTGGGGTGAGGGGAGCGTCTTTCCAGGAACCGTTTCATCTCCGGATCGTAGAGAAAAGTGAAGAAAGTGGCCATGGCTCCCAGCACAGGAAGTGGATCATCCTTTGAAATAATATCATAACAGGTATTCGGATCAAAAAACTCCCAGAAGGAAGGCTGGAGATGAAAACGCTCCGGATTGTTAAGAAAATGGAGCATATCTCCGAAGAGAAACCAGCGGGAGCGTCTTCCAACCGGATATTCAAGAACAGGGTCGAATTTCTCACCCTTTGCCATTTTCAAAATGAGGTATGGAAAATCGACACCGGAGAAGATGGCCAGTTGCAATGAACCCCAGAAACGGGGATTGATCTCCATCAACTTGGGAATCCCGTCTCTCGGGTCCACTTTAAATTCCACCATCGCAATGCCCACCCAGTTCAATGACTTGAGAAGTGAAAGGCCCAATCCCATGATTTGGGGATGCTCAACCCCTTCCCGAAGCGTGCTGGGACCTCCCTGAACCGGATACATCCTCAATTTCTTATGGACAAAAGCCGCCTTGACATTCGATGACTCATCGAAAAGGGCGGAAAAACCGAATGTCCCTCCTCCATCCGGGATATATTCCTGAATTAATGGAAAAGGATATCGTTCGTGGACATTTTGATAGGAAGGAGCAAGGTCCTCTTTTTTTTGGACATAGACGATTCCAAAAGATCCAGAACTGATCCTCGGCTTTATAACAGCAGGGACTGGAATAGCAGAGAAATTAACACCCCCACCCTCCCCTCCCCCGTCAAGGGGGAGGGCAACTTTATTGGTTTCTACTATTCCGGAGGGAGAGTGCTCCCATTCTTCCCCTTTCCTCAGATGGGTATGGAACCTTTTTCCCCCTCCCTCCTGGCGGGGGAGCTCCTTACTTTCCCCTCCCCCCTTGCGGGTGAACTCCTTGCTTTCCCCTCCCCCCCCGTGGGGGATCACATTCTTCTCCCCTCCCCCCTCGCGGGGGATTACATTCTTCTCCCCTCCCCCCTCGCGGGGGATTACATTCTTCTCCCCTCCCCCCTCGCGGGGGAGGGTAAGGGTGGGGGGGAACTGAACTGTCTTCGGCACTGGAATCCCATGACTCTCCGCAAACCGAATGAGATTCCCCTTGTCACGAACAAACTCGATCTTTTGAAGGTCAGGAATCAGAAG
Organism: Syntrophaceae bacterium; assembly: GCA_018333715.1. Lineage (GTDB taxonomy): Bacteria > Desulfobacterota > BSN033 > BSN033 > UBA1163 > RBG-16-49-23. The sequence continues at coordinate 7,102 of JAGXSW010000208.1, forward strand.
GCAGGTATATCTTGAAATTTCGGATCGATATTTTGCTATCAGCAGAAGGGTCTCCTCTTCCATTGGAAAGAGGCAATCGATCGGATGCTTTTTAATCTCCGTCAGTAGGAATTCGATAAATCGATCCGGAAACCGTTTTGGGGATGGGTAGACAATACGCCTCGAACAATACTTTGAAAAAAATGAGGTGTTGAGGAAAGTCCTCTCCCCGACCGTGACATGGACCCCTTTCCGACCGAGGGACCGAACCACAGCGAGCGTTTTTCTAAAGTGCCCATCGGTAACAAGAACACGATTCATATTGCGGATTGCGGATTTCGGATTGCGGAATCTTAGTCAAATCCGAATTTAAATCAACCCATCATCCGCCAGGCTCCGGTAATCCTCTCCAGCCACGATGATATGATCATAAACCTTGATTCCCATCACCCGGCCTGCCTCCGCCAATTGTTTGGTGATCCGGATGTCTTCTTCGCTTGGGTTCGGATTGCCGCTCGGATGATTGTGAAGGAGGATGACCCCCGCTGCAGATTCCAGGAGGGCCTCCCGAAAGACATCCCTCGGATGGACGATGCTCGCATCGAGTGTTCCTTCGGATATGGTTACCTCTTTAATCAACCTGTTGGAACGGCTGAGGAGAAGAACCCTGAAGACCTCCTTCCTCAAATCCTTCATCAACGGGAGATAAAGATTGGCCACATCCTTTGCTCGCTTGAAAGAAGGCTGGTCCTTGCTCGTCTTAGATTGAATCCGTCTCACCAACTGGAAGGCTGCCGAGAGCGTGGCCGCTTTGGCTGAACCAATGCCCTTGACCTTCATCAATTCCGAAGGGGAGCGGCTGAAAAGGTTCTCAAGAGATTCGTATCTATCCAGGAGCTCTCTCGCCAGATCGATGGCGGTTTTTCTCGTCGTCCCTTTCCCGATCAGAATCCCTAAAAGTTCAGCCTCGGTGAGATGCTGCGCCCCCTGCTGAAGCAACCGCTCCCTCGGTCTCTCTTTCTCCGGCCATCTGGAAATCTTATTGGAAAATTCTGCCATGACTTAAAAATATTTATTATATCTTTTTAGAGCTTTTAAAAAAACTGATCTAATCCCCCTTCATCCCCCTTTGTCAAAAGGGGGAAATGTTTCTCCTCCCTTTGGCAAAGGGAGGTTGCCTGCCTGCGAGAAGCCCCGCCTCCAGAAGCCTTGGGGAGGGCAGGCGCTTCGGCGAAGGCAGGGGAGGGATTTTACAAAAAGATTTCAAACAATGAAATTGATATTATTTATTCACTGGGTGGAGGATCTACTTTCTTCTTCTTTCCAAAAATTTTAGAAAGAATAATGCTTAACTCGTAAAGCCCCATCAGAGGAATGGCCATGAGCAACTGGGAGATAACATCAGGCGGGGTCATAACCGCCGCAAAGATGAAAATCAGGAGAATGGCATATTTCCTGTGCTTGGCCAGCATCTTCGCATCAACCACCCCGATCCGCGCGAGAAGGACCAGGACCACCGGAAATTCGAACACGAGACCGAAGACTAATAAAAATTTGATGCTGAAGGAGAGATATTCCTTCATGCTCGGCATCGGTTTGATGAAATCGGTGGCATATCCTAAAAGAAATTTAAAACCGACGGGGATCGCGACAAAATAGGCAAACAGAATTCCCAGGGCGAAGAAGAAGGAGCCTGCGGCGACAAAGGGAATCGCATACCGCCTTTCATGACGATAAAGCCCCGGCGCCACAAAAGCCCAGACCTGGAAGAGCACAAAGGGGGAAGCCAGGATGATGCCCGCAATAAAGGCCACCTTCATATAAGCGAAAAAGGCTTCTGCCACACTCGTGAAGATGAGAGAGCTTCCGGAAGGCATCGTCTTGAGAAGGGGTTTGGAAAGAATATCGAAGAGGTCTTGGGAGAAGGCATAACAAATGACAAAACCGGCTGCAACCGCAATAAAGGAAAGGACGAGGCGTTTTCTCAGTTCCTGAAGGTGAGAGGTTAAGGGGAGTTTCTTTTCATCCATGGGAGGGGGTCCCCTCTTTCATCCCTTCCTGCCCCTCCCCTTTCTTTTCTTCAACTTCTCTCTCTTCCAGAGAAGCCACGATCTCCTCGGCGGAGGAGGTCTCTGTCTGTGCCGTTGCCTCCGGTGCAACCTCTTCAGTCATTGCCGGCTCCGGAGAAGGCTCTTCGAGGCTGGATATCTCCCTGGCCAGATCTCCCAGGACATTCTCGTCCTTGATGGCGCTCTTTATCTCCTCCAGATCTCTGGTCTCAGCCTCAAAACTCTCCTTTACTTCGTCGGTCGCTTTCTTAAACTCCCTCATCGCCCTGCCAAAAGCCTTGGCGAGTTCCGGAAGTTTATTCGGCCCGAAAACGATCAGAGCAATCGCCCCAATGATCAGGAGTTCCGGCAATCCAATATTAAACATCTCTTCACCTCAAAGGTTTTATACCACAATCCCGCCATTTTTTGCAATGGGATCACATAAGTTGGGTGTGCGACAAATTTATGGGTAAATAATTTGGTAGCGTTGTCAATAGGAGACCTGGAATAATGCGCTCCATTTATGAACATTAAGCTTCGCTTTTACCGTCAACGTACACCATTTTTTTTGATTGTCAAGAAAAAATTTGTCCCCTCTGTCGAAAAGCAAAATCGGGCTAAACAGTCAACGGTTACTGGTGGCTGCGGTTATCCATGCCATCCCGGGCGCTCTCTGGGAGAAGATTATAGCCGCCAGGGGG
>JAGXSW010000209.1 GCA_018333715.1 Syntrophaceae bacterium
TCAGAGGTAGTCATAGATTTCCCTTCTCGTTAGTTTTCTCTTCACGCCCAATGGCCAGGTGGCAAAGACGGTTCCCTCGCTTTTGTAGTCTTTTTTTTCTCTCGCCTTTGCTTTTTCCCTCAGAAATTCAACAAATTCCTGAACGAGTTTAGTCTCCTCTTCTGGTAAGTCACGAAGATCGATAGTACTTCTCACCTTCTACACCTCCTTTTCCAATATCATTTTAGGGTATGATGGTCTGACTGTCAACATCTTTTGCACCTCCAAGCAAAGTGATATTTAGCAACATTTTCCACTTCTTTCCGCAGGAACCCCTCAATGACTTCTGAAACGAGAGGATACCCTGCATCCTCCAAAGCCTTGATATCCCGATAAAGAGTTCTCTTCGTGACACCAAATTCTTCAGCTAATTTGCCTATGGTGATTTCATGTCTGGCTTCCAGACTCCTTAAGATCCCCTGGACCCTGGCGGCTTGGCTATATCTCTTCTTGGTTGCCATACAGCGACGGTGTTTGAGTTCGATCGTATCAAAGGTGGGTGACGGTTTTAAGATGAGGTTTCAGCTTCAATCTCTCCAGTGTCGTAGTTATAAAATCCAACCTTACTTTCACCAGGGATTTCAATAAGGGTCTTTATCGGGACTATCTCCTTTACTATTTCCTTTCCGGGTTTTGTGATGTTAGAGATGTGCTTTCCCCTATAACTTAGACCACTCACACTTGGATGGAAAAAGACGGCTTCAACCTCAAATTCTTCATTATTTTTCGTTATGTTTAATCCTTTGCTGCCGGGCAGAATAACACGCTCGTACTTACGTGTTACGGCTTCGGGAGGTACTCCCGTGTCCAAAATCAGGTCTTGACCCCCTTCGAGAAGGGTGAAGGGGACGTTGGTGCAAAGAGTATTATTGTTTAACGGGGGTTAAGAAAAGGTGTAAATTAGGCGACATGCCAAGACAGGCGAGACTGGAGGAGATGGCGGAGATGGATGCGTGGGGCAAGTAATTTCCATTTACCCCTACGTCCCCTTTTTAGCCGTCCCCTTTTTAGCTTTGGTGAGAGAAAAACTTAGTAAGCTCTCCAGCATTCAAAAGGAACTCTTTCACTTGTCCAATCTGTCTAAATACATAGACCCCGGTTAAGATTAGGTATGACAACTCGCAGGATATATCCTACTGTAATGACAATGTATTTTTCATAAACTGGCGAAAGTAAGGATTTATACCAAAAATTTGATTTTATGGCAATTTCCTGGAATTCTTCTATTTTTCTTGGTCTACCTCTCTCATGTTTCCGATTTTTAAACAGAAGGGAAGAAAAATAGGGTGGGGGACGATAATTATGCTTCAACGGGCAAGACTTTCCTGTCCTTCAATCTCACATAACCCTTATGGGTGATTCTCAGGTGGGGGATGGCGGGAGAGGCGAGAGTGTCAACCGTGAGGGCAGGTTTTTCCCATTTGACGCCGTTCTTCCTCAGAGACGCTTCGAGTTTTTTAACCTCTTCTCCCACAATCTCCATCGGTTTTAATGAGGCGACTCCGCAAAGGGGGGCAGGGAATTCTGCGACAATCTCCTCTTCTATGGCATAGACCCCTCCACCCCCAATCTCTTTGAGCCTCCCAATGACCGTTTCCATCGATTGAGTATCACATCCCACGACAATCATATCCGGCGAATCCCAGCTCATCGTCGTTCCATAGGCCCCCCTTTCAAGGCCAAACCCTTTAAGGAGCCCCATAAATGCCCCTCGATTTCCAACACGATCCAGGGCGAGGATCATGATGACATCTTTTGACTCCTCAGGTTTCTCAAGATCAATCATACTCTCCTTGGTCACAAGCCTGCTGACAAGTTCCATCGCCCTGACCTTCCCTGCCTTCGCTAAAGCTACGGCAGGTTCCGCCAAGGCTCCACCTTTTATTGAAGAAAAGATAGCCTCCGGAATGGTTACAGTATGAAACATATGATCCGGAAAGAAAACTTTTTTAGGTTCGGCCAGGGATTTGCCGTCCCTGAAGATGATTTTCCCGTCGCACATCACGAGACAGGGCGAGAAGTCTTGCGGTGAAGGGATGATCAGAAGGTCTGCCATCTTCCCGGGTGAAAGAGATCCGATGAGATGGTCAAGGCCGAAGTGATCCGCCACATTGATCGTCACCATCTGATAGGCCAGTTGGGGCGGAACCCCAAGTTTGAGAGCGCTCCTTAAAGACGCATCCAGATAACCTTCTTCGAGAAATCCTTCAGGGTCAACGCCATCGGTGGAAAGGATAAGTCTTCTGAAATCGATCTTCTTCTTAAAAATTCCAGCAACTCCGGGAAGTTCTTTTCTGATCGAGCCTTCCCTGATCATCACCCAGTAACCCAGCCTCAGCCTTTCAAGCACCTCCTCATCGGTGATGGGTTCGTGGCAGGACGAAACGCCAAAATCGGTGTAGGCCTGAAGCTTTCTCCCGGAGGCGCCTGCGGTATGTCCCTCCACCAATTTACCCATTTCGAGCGCGATCGAAGCAAGCTCCCTCACTCTCTCTCCCTGTTGCCCCTCCAAAAAGATGTTTCCCCAGTAGATCTCCCCTATTCCCAGGCATTGGGGGTTTTTAAGAAGAGGCAGAAGTTCTTCGTTGGCCGGAGCATTTATCTCCTCGGATGGAGTGAGACCGCACAGTGGAGCGATGGTGTAATAGAATCGAACAGGTTGTCCTTCAAGGCCTTTTACAAGATATTCGATGCCGTCTCTTCCCGCAACCGTTGCAAGCTCTATGGTCTCGGTGATCACTGTGGTCACGCCGGTTGGAATGACATATCTGACAAACTCCTCAAAACCATACCGGTTGCTCGCCGTGTGTGTGTGACCCTCGATTAAGCCCGGAAGAACAGTCATGCCTCTCGCATCGATGACCGTTGTCCCATCCCCTTTCAATGGATCATGATCCGGGCCCGCATAGGCGATCCGATTATTCTTGATCCAGACCGATTGCCTTCCGACAAACTCTCCGGTGAGGGAATTGAAGAGGTTCGCGTTTGCGATGACCATGTCGGGTGGGACTTCCCCCAGCGCCACCTTGCTCAGAATGAATCTCCTTTCCATCTCTTCCATATCAACCCTTTCCGGCTACTCAACCTTCTTCCATCTTACCCTTGCCCTGCAGAGCTCCCGGCCATCTTCTTTTCTAATGATCGTATGCAGGAAGGCGGGGCTGGGATATTCCTGCTGTTCTGATTGAATGGAAAGCTCATCGCCGCAGTTCGATTCCGCGAGGAAGTTTATTTCGAAAGTTGCGATATGATGGGTTTGGTTCTTCTCAAACGAATAACCATCCAGAACCCATTCGATATACCTTGCATTATTGACATGCTGGTGCATATCCAGATCGCTATAATGGACGGTGAAAAACGTTTCCGAGCCGGGATCGCCGGGAGCGGGAAGCTTATCCGGTTTTGTTTCTGTTCCGTCCTGGCCTGGAAGAGGGGTCAAATCTTTGAGGAAGGGTTCAATCCGCTGGGGTTTCCTGCTTTTTAAATTTAGAACCACCCAGGCGCTTTTTGCGCCGCCGATAATCCTGCCATCTTCCTTGAGTATAGAAAAATCCCGAAAGGCAAATAGACGGCTGCTCCCCGATAACCAGGTTTTGACCCGTATCTTATCCCCCCATCCGGGAAACTCATCCATGTCGATGGCTAAACGGGATAAAACCCAGAAATGATCGTTTCGAGCCAGATCCAAATAACCTATCCCAATGCGATTGGCGTGGTTCCAGGCCGTCTCCTGCAAGTATTTCCAGAGGCTTGGAAGAAAAACTCTGTTGTTCGCATCCACCTCGTAGAAACTGACAAGGTACTCATCCTCCCAGGTCTTCGGTTTTGATAAACTCTGTGTCATTTCTATTTCCTTTCCGATACAAAGTAAAATAGGCCAGTGAGGTTGTCAATCCTCATCTAAAAACCCCCTCCATTCACAACAACGTCACACTTTCAATCGCAAATAGCACAACCGATCACATGGAAGAGGGGCCCGTGTATGCTCTTGACCCTAATCCGTAATCAAGGACAGAAGTATCTATATCTATAGTAACGGTAATAAATAAATTTACATTATTGTCATTCCTGCGCAGGCGGGAATCCAGTAAAGAACCCCACAGCAGAGCTGCGGGTCATTAAAATTCAAAACCTATTTCCATGTTGTCATTCCTGCCCCGATTTTCATCGGGATAAACTCCAGCAGGAATCCAGTCTTTCCAAGATTTTCTGGACTCCCGCTTTCGCGGGAGTGACAGTGATTTAGAGTTTTTCAGCAACCTGCTAAACCATTTCGCCTTCAGCGAACCTGTTTTCATCTGCCCAGCAGAGCTGGGCGGTATTCAACAGGTATTTTTTATAAAAAGATTCTGGATACCTGCTTTCGCAGGCATGACAAAAAAACTTAAGGCCGTTACTATATTAGACCCTGAACCAAGTTCAGGGTGACACCACATTCGGCTCCCTTGCCATGCTTGAACCTTGTGCTGAACTTGTTTCAATATTGGTTCGGCATCTCGTGGTTGCGGATTATGCTCTTCAAAGAATAATTTGACAAATGCCGGGAGAGACTTTATACTGAAAGCTAATCAGGAATGATTCCGATTTTACTATGATGACTAAAGAATCCATGATCCGGCAGCTAAGAGAGAGGGGATTGAAAGTCACCCCCCAAAGACTGGCTATCATCGAGGCGCTGGTAGAGAAAGGGGATCTTCATCCCGGCGCGCGCCTTGTCCATAAAGAGGCAAAAAAGAAAAAGAAGAGCTTGAGCCTATCGACCACCTATGCGACGCTCAATGAGTTTTCTCGTCATGGCATCATCAAAACGCTTCAGTTTGATCAGATGGAAAACCGCTACGACGGGAATCTTGAAGAGCACATCAATTTGATCTGTAAGAGATGCGAGAAGATACTGGATTACAAGGTCCCCATGACGGTTGACCAGAGGGAGGTAGCAAAGAAAACCGGCTTCTCAATCGCTGACACAAGGCTGGAGTATTACGGGTATTGTCAAGAATGTCGCAAAGACAAGTAAAGGAAGGGGGTGACACAGGGTAGATAACGTAATCCCCGGGCTTCTTGTGCATCAGTTTGTCATGTTGGTAAAAACGTGGTTCACTTTGTAGTTCAACTGTAATCTGTTCTCAATGGAGAAATGGGTCCATCATAACGTAGTCCCAATCAAATCGAAAGGAGGGTTTTATGAAAAAACAAAAAAGACTGACCACCAACGCCGGGGCTCCCGTCGTCGACAACCAGAATGTGATAACCGCCGGACCCCGTGGTCCGCTGCTCATGCAGGATATCTGGTTTCTGGAGAAACTCGCCCAGTTCGACCGGGAGGTGATCCCCGAGCGGCGTATGCACGCCAAAGGTTCCGGCGCTTACGGCGTTTTCACCGTCACCCATGACATCACCCGCTATACCAGGGCCAAGATCTTCTCCGAAGTGGGAAAGAAGACCGATCTCTTCCTCCGCTTTTCAACGGTGGCAGGCGAGCGAGGCGCCGCTGATGCGGAACGGGACATTCGCGGCTTTGCCGTTAAGTTCTATACCGAGGAGGGGAACTGGGATCTGGTGGGCAACAACACACCCGTATTCTTCCTTCGCGATCCCCTCAAGTTTCCCGACCTCAACCACGCCGTCAAGCGGGACACCCGCACGAACATGCGCAGTGCAAAAAACAACTGGGATTTCTGGACATCGCTTCCGGAGGCCCTGCACCAGGTGACCATCGTCATGAGTGACCGGGGCATCCCCTATTCCTACCGGCACATGCACGGCTTCGGCAGCCACACATTCAGTTTCATCAACGCCAAGAAGGAACGTTACTGGGTAAAATTTCACTTTAAGACCCAGCAGAGGATCCGCAATCTGAGTGACGAAGAAGCAGGGGCAATCACCGGCAAGGATAGGGAAAGCCACCAGCGCGATCTGTATGAAAGTATTGAAAAGGGCGACTTCCCCCGCTGGACCCTGTTTATCCAGGTGATGCCGGAGAAGGATGCGGCGAAATGTCCCTACAACCCCTTTGACCTCACCAAGGTCTGGTTCCACAAAGATTATCCCATGATTGAAGCGGGCGTGTTAGAGCTGAACCGCAACCCTGAAAACTACTTTGCTGAGGTGGAACAGGCGGCCTTCAATCCCGCCAACGTTGTGCCCGGCATCGGTTTTTCACCTGACAAGATGCTGCAGGGGAGGCTCTTTTCCTACGGCGATGCCCAGCGCTACCGGCTCGGCGTAAACCACCACTTGATCCCGGTCAATGCCCCTCGCTGCCCGGTCCACAGCTACCACCGCGACGGCGCCATGCGTGTTGACGGCAATCATGGCAGCGCCCTCGGCTACGAACCCAACAGTTACGGTGAATGGCAGCAGCAGCCGGAATTTGCCGAACCGCCCCTGAGCATAGAGGGGGCCGCCGACCACTGGAATCATAGAGAAGACACCGATTACTATTCCCAGCCCGGCAAACTCTTCCGCCTGATGGATGCGGAAAAGCAAGCGCTCCTTTTTGCCAACACCGCCCGCGCTATCGGCGGAGCGCCGCGGGAGATTCAGATCCGCCACATTGGCAATTGCCTGAAGGCCGACTCGGCCTACGGCAAGGGGGTGGCCAACGCATTGGGCATCCCGCTTAGTGAAGTGCCCAAAGAGGGATAGAGTGGCCTTCGAATCGAGACTTAGATAGGACAAACCAACCAGTCAACAAAGGGCTCAATGCGGGCTTGGTAAACGCTGATGCGATTTACCAGGCCGCTTGGCCCGGTTGTTATCGAGTGGGCCTTTCGGGTCGGACCAAGCCAACCCATTGATTTTCAAGTAAATTCGTCCAAAAAGAAGGCGTTTTCTTGTCTTAGATGACCATTTTCAGGCCTGAAATTAGCCCCGTAAGAAACCTCCGACTCTTGTAATTCGTAGGATCCGCCGTCTCCCATCTCCTATAACTTCCCAACCCACCGCCTTTATACCAAGTCTTTCATTAGTATCTCTCAAGTATAATTTCTCGAATAGTTACCTTCGTCCGACCCTACCCAACCCTACCCACATCACGATTTTCCTCTCAGGTTCCCCAAGGGGTTCGGTAAGAAGCAATTCAGGCAGTTCTTGCCCGAAGGGTCTTTAAAAGTCCCTCTGGCGTCTCTTTTGCCAGAATCCCCCTGAACTGGCTCCGATAGTTCTGGACTAAGCTGACCCCTTCAATCACGACATCGTAGACCTTCCACTGACCTTTTTGATGAATCATCCTGTAATGGATGGGGATCGACTTCGTCGGTGTCACGATTTCACTTTCAACCTCTGTCCTATTTTCTGAGAGTCTGATTTCTTTCCCAAAGGCAACCTTTTCGTTCGTATATGCCAGAATCCTATCCATGTATGCGCCCCCTAACAGCCTCCCGAAGAGGTGCGTGAATTCCTTCTGTTGTTCAGGAGTAAAGGATTCCCAATGAAACGATAGGGCCCTCTTCGAAAGCTCGGCGTAGTCAAAGATCTCGTCGACAATCAACCGGACTTTCTTCTCTTTCGTCCCCTTGTAAGATTCGCCTTTCAAGGCCGGATCGCCAAGCACTTCAAGGACTTTGTTGACCCGTGTTTCGATGGCTAAAAGAGCTTGGCCTGCCAGCACAGGAGCGGGAACACTCAGCATGACGATCAGAAGAATTCCAAATGTCGCCCTTCGTTTGCTCATTTCTTCACCTCTCCGAAAGCATATTTCTTGACCAATTCTTCAATATCCACCGGCGACTCGGTCTCCGCGATAACCCCCCCGGGCTTCAGGATTTCGCCGGCCCCTCCTGGATCGACGCTGACATACCGGTCGCCGATCAAGCCGGCGGTCTTGATGGAGGCCATCGCATCGTCGAAGATGTTAATCCCTTTCTTGATTCTCAACGTCACGATGGCCGCCTGGTTTTTCTGATCTATTTCCAAACCTCCCACCTGTCCGATCTCTATCCCGAGCATCTCCACAGGATTGCCCATCCTCAACCCTGATACCGATGTAAACCGGGCGGAAAGGGTGTAGGAATCCTTTCTAAAAAGCCGGACATCTCCCAGATTAACCACCAGGTACCCCACACCCAGCAACCCGACCAGCACAAAAATACCGGCCACTGTCTCATAATGGTATTTTTTCATTCCGTTCTACCTCCGTTCTCCACAATAAACGCGGGCGACTTCTCTTTGATTTTCCCGAGCATCGTCCATGATGCGGTCTATTTCTTTGGCGCCGAATTCGCCGCCGGCGAGCCCGGCGAGGATAGCGAATTCGAAACAGATATCCCGATAGATGCGGGCTTCTGTTTGAATGATGCGCAACCCCTCTTCCTGAAGCTCCATGGAAAAGTCCCTGAGAATCTGTTCCGCTTCAGAGAGGTATGAGAAAGGGAGGATGATCGAAAATTCACTTCTGCTTTGGCGGGCAGAAAATCCCCCCACGGCTCCGAAGTGTTTGTTAATGTATCTCCCCAGGGATTCAAGGACCATCTGTCCGGTGGTATGTCCCAGGAGTTTACAGATCCCTTCAAAATTATCGAGAGTGAAGAGCCCAGCGACAAAGCTTTCTTGAGGTCGCTCCCGGCTGAGGATCTTTTGATATCGGACCTTAAAATTTCGCTTTGAGTAAATACCGGTGAGATGCTCCTGTAATTCCTCAAGGCTCTGGACGAACTCGTGCTGAAAGGGGTGTTGAAGTGTCTCAAACTCCTCAGGGGTTCCCTGAAAGATGATCTTCCCTTCACTGAGGGCAAGAATACGGCTCGAGATGAAAAAGACATCCGGCACGTCATGACTGATCAGAATGGCTGTGAATCCAAACCTTTTCTGATAATCAGCAATCATGCTCAAAATGGCGTTCCTTCGGATCATATCCTGGCCGGTGGTGGGTTCATCAAAAAGCACAATCTTGGGATCTGTCGCCAGGGCCCGGCTCAATGCCACCCGCTTTTGCATACCCCCTGAGAGTTCCGAGGGATATTTCTTTTCCACTTCGCCGAGTTCCATCTGCTCCAGCCTTAGCCTTACCCTTTCTTCAATCGCCTTCCGGTCCAGATTGGTGGTTTGCCGGAGGGGCAAGGCAATGTTATCGAAGACAGTCATCGAGTCGAACAGGGCGTTATTTTGAAACATATAACTCACCCCGCTGATATACCGGTTCCATTCCTTCTTGCCCATTTTATAAATGGACTTGCCGCCAAATAGAATCGCGCCTTTATCCGGTTGGAGGAGCCCGACAATGTGCTTCAGCAGCACACTCTTGCCGCTCCCGCTCTTTCCGACGATGGTGGCCACTTCGCCCTCATAGATCTGAAGATCAACTTGATCCAGGACGGTATGGTTGTTAAAACGTTTGGTGACTCCCCTGAACTCGATCAGTGGCTGTTCCATAGATTCATCCGCCTACAGGAGAAGAGAGGTGACGACATAATCTCCGACCAGAATCAGCACACAGGACAGGACAACCGCCGATGTGGTCGACAGACCGACTGCCTTGGCCCCATAGGCATCCTTCTGCATATGAGTAAAATAGCCCTGAAAACAACAGACCGTTGAAACGATCACGGAGAACGCCACCGCCTTGACAAAGCCGCTTGTGATATCCTCCATCTCCACGCTCGACCGGACCCGGTAGAAGTAGGCGCCCGAATTGACCCCCAGGAGCATGACGCCGGTGATGTATCCGCCAATGATCCCAATGATGTCGAACAGGGCCGTCAGCAGAGGAAAACTGATCATTGAGGCCGCGATCCTTGGGCTGACCAGGTATCGAAGGGGGTCGATACGCATGGTCGCCAGGGCATCGATCTGTTCGGAGATTCTTTGGCTTCCGATTTCTGCGGCCATCGCTGAGCCTGCTCGGGCAGTCACCATGATCGCCGTCAACACAGGCCCAAGTTCCCGGACCAGAGAAAGGGCGACGGCTGAACCCAAGACCCCCGCTGAACCAAATTTGACGAGCGTGTAAAAGAGTTGTAAGCCCAGGACCATGCCGGTGAAGAGCCCCACCAGCGCCACGATCATCGCGGAGCGGGCCCCGATGGAATAGACCTGTTCAATGATGAGAGGGAGTTGCTTGGGCTGAAAAATCATGAAAAAAGACTTAACCAGAAAAATGGACAGCGCCCCAAGATGGTTGAGCAGACGGATTGCTCCTCTTCCTAAAGGGCTAATAAGCGGCAATGGTTTCTTCTCAATCGATCTCATTCTCTCAGGGTCATCAGAAGATCAGGGCATCAGGTTGTGGGTATCTGGAGATAAGGACATCAGGTGTAGTCATTCTTTTTCCTTTTCATCTCTCTGGTAACCTGATGGTCTGATGCTCTGCATCCTGATATCCTGGTTCCCTGATTTCCTTTCGGGAGTTGTTATTCGCCTGCCTGCCGTTAGGCAGGGATTTCGGATTTTTGATGCCTCCAAAACTTCTTTGGTCCCGGCTATGCCAGGTTAAGGTTTATAATCAAGATAAGCCGATATTTCAAGGGCCGTAATCCTGTCATCAAGGTCAGGATGTGTTGCAAATAGCGCTGTCAGCCCTCTTCGTTTAGCGCCGGAGATCCCAAAGGCGGCAAGCTTGTCAGGCAGATGAGGCTTGCCTACGGATGCCTTTAATGCCTCAAGCGCTCCTATCATCGGCCTTTTGCCAACCAGTTCTGCAGCTCCGCTGTCTGCTCTATATTCACGCTTTCTTGAGAAGTAAAAGACGATGATCGAGGCCAAAATGGCAAGGACCATCTCGGCAATAATCGTTGTAATCCAGAAACCGGGGCCGTGTCCCCTTTCATTCTTAAATACGACCCTGTCCACGGTATGTCCTATGACGCGGGACAGAAAAAGCACAAAGGTGTTCACCACGCCCTGAATCAGCGCCAGAGTAATCATATCGCCGTTGGCGGCATGGGCCACCTCATGGGCAAGAACGGCCTTCGCCTTTTCCCTGTTCATCTTCCTGAGCAGTCCTGATGATACGGCAACCAGGGACTTATTCCTGCGCATGCCGGTTGCAAAGGCGTTCATGTCATCCGAGGGAAAAATGGCGACCTCGGGCATTCCTATATTTGACTTTTCCGCCAGTTCGGACACGGTTTTTACAAGCCACCTTTCTGTCTCATTTGCAGGCTCTTTTATAACCTGCGCGCCGGAAATCCTCTTTGCCGTCCATTTGGATAAGGCAAGACTTATAAATGAGCCGCCCATGCCGAACACGAGCGCAAAGATGAGCAGCGACTGATAGTTAAGCCCATATGCTGTAAGATACGGCTCCACACCCAAAACCCTCATTGCCGTACTTAAGACGATCAGAATAGCGATGTTTGTAAATAAAAAGTAAATAACTCTGCGCATTTTTTGCCTCCTTTCAACTATGATGAAATCGTAAAAAGCCCCGATCTGTCACCCTGAATTCCGCCTTGACGGGATTTCAGAGTCTCGCCTGCCTGTGCGGCATGCAGACAGGTAAGCGCTTGATTTTGTATTATCCTGAACCAATACTAAAACAAGTTCAGCGCAAGGTTCAATATAACACTATTTGTTTCTAAATGTTAGAGATAAATTCTCAGACTTGTAATGCGTCACTCTTCCGTGGAATATCACCGTCCTTCGGGCAGGCATGTTGGAGAAAATCTTATAGCGGAAACATCAGCTTGTTCGTAAACCAAAAGGATGAT
>JAGXSW010000210.1 GCA_018333715.1 Syntrophaceae bacterium
GACGAAACATAAATACCATATTGGAGGGCAATTACTCTTACTCAGGTCTCCTAAATTCTACGTTACTAAATATTTTTGCATGAAAAATGCTGTTCGAGGTTAAAAATGCTATTTTGATGCAAAATTCAGGTAATAACTTTCGGGTCAGGCTTGCAATATTGCGATTTATGAGAACATCTTATGCCATTTAAAAAAACAAAAAGCCTGGCTTTGAACTTTATCAATGCCAGGCTTTTTAGGATCATCATCCACCTCTCAACCCCGATCGGGCGGTTATATCTGTTTTCTATTCTCAGCCAATCTTTTCAATAAACGTCTTGGCATCCTTCATGGAATCCTTCACCAAAGAGACACGGTATATAAGCCCCCTAAAGTATCCTGCAATATGCAAGGCATCATATAAACTTTCGAATTCCCTCAATAGTTTTCCATCATGGACAGCAAAGTGTTTTCTTAACATCTTCCTGTATTCATCAATCGATTTCGGAAGCTCTTTCTTAGTATATCCCTTCTTTATTAAACCTTCATTGATAGCCTCCAAAAGGGCAAGATAAGCAGTGCCCAAAGCCTCCCTTACAGGTTTTATATCAGTGTAAACCTTATCCTCTACCGGAACTTTCTCCAATATCTCTTTTGCATTCTGGAGATATCTTAACGCCTCTCTCATTCAAGCCACCTCGACTGTGCATAGATATTAACAAAATTCATTTTATAGGGTCAAGAGAATTTTTGCCAGTTAGCAACCCCTCAGACCTCACAGTGTCACAGGCATTTGATCATACTCAGGGGAAAGCGCCTATTTCATTTTGATTTAGCCATAAAGCATCAGCCTTTCTTCATAGGCATCTTCCCGTTTCCATTGACGGCCGCCAGGAGCATGACCTTTGGCCATGCGTTTGGTGATGTATGCCCTTTCTCTTTCCCATGCTTTCAGATCTCGGATGCTGAGTCGAACAGAAGTCATCTGGCGATCAATAGCCCGCCGTATGACTTCCGCTTCTGTAACCCCCAAATCATGCGCCTGCTTTTTTAGGCTATTATCCTGGCGGGGTTCAATATATATCTGTTTACGAACCATTCGAGGCATACTCTAACCTCCTTGAACGCATTAACTACATCACATTATACATCATATGGAAAAACGTGTCCAAGACCAAATGGCAAGACCAAATGGCAATTATTTTCATGGCAATTATTTTCTTTGTGGACCTCTTTGAAATCCGTTATAATAACCCCGCTTCATTTCAGGAGGGGAGGGAGTCGAATGAAGATTCATGAATATCAGGCAAAAGAGATTCTGAGAAGCTACGGAGTTCCTGTTCCAAGAGGTAGAGTGGCAGAGACAGCAGAAGAAGCGAGAAAGATCGCCGAAGAGATTGGGGAAAAGCCCATTGTTTTGAAAGCTCAGATCCACGCAGGTGGCCGGGGAAAAGGAGGAGGTGTCCGGGTTGTAAGCAGTCCCGAAGAAGCGGAAAGGGCTGGGAAGGAGATTCTTGGGATGAGGCTCGTTACTCATCAGACCGGACCTGGGGGCAGGGTGGTTCGGAAGATTTTGGTCGAGGAGGGTGCGGAGATCAAAGAAGAACTCTATCTGGGTGTGGTGATGGACCGCTCCAGGGAGTGCCCGGTGATCATGGCCAGCCGTGAGGGAGGAGTGGAGATTGAGAAAGTGGCAGCGGAGTCACCGGAGAAAATTGTAAAGGAATGGGTGGAGCCTTATGTGGGATTAAGGCCTTTTCAGGCAAATAAGATAGGTTATGAACTCGGACTTGAGCCCGTCCAGGTCGGAAAATTGAGGGGTGTGGTGAGCGGCCTTTATAAAACCTTTTATGAAAAAGACTGTCTTCTTGCAGAGATCAACCCTCTGGTGCTTACCAAAGGCGGAGATTTTATCGCCCTCGATGCCAAAATGAATTTTGATGATAATGGCCTTTTCAGGCACAAGGAGATTGTTGCCCTCAGGGACCTTAATGAGGAAGCACCTCTGGAGATTGAAGCCTCCAAATACAACCTGAATTATATCAAACTCGATGGAAATGTGGGATGCATGGTAAACGGCGCAGGGCTTGCCATGGCCACCATGGACATCATCAAGGTGTTCGGAGCCGAGCCTGCCAACTTTCTCGATGTCGGCGGAGGCGCAACGGTCGAGATGGTTAAGAATGGATTTAGGATTCTCATGTCAGATCCGGCGGTGAAAGTCGTCTTTATCAACATTTTCGGCGGGATCCTTCGATGCGATACGCTTGCCAGGGGAGTGACCGAGGCGGTTGAAGAGGTAAAGGTGAACGTGCCCATCGTGGTGAGATTGGAGGGGACGAATGTGGAAGAAGGAAGAAGGATATTAAGGGAGTCGGGTCTCAATTTCACTGTCGCCTCCGGTATGCAGGAGGGAGCTCAGAAGGTGGTGGAAGCGTTAAAGAAATAGTTCGGAGTAATGAGTTCGTAGTTCGGAGCGTTTTGTCTTAAGACTCCGAACTCAAAACTACGAACTCCCTACTTTTACTGGAGGAATTCTATGAGCATTTTGGTGGATGAAAAAACGAAAGTAGTGGTTCAGGGGATCACAGGCAATGAGGGCCTTTTTCATACGAAACAGATGACGGAGTATGGAACAAAGGTGGTCGCTGGAGTGACTCCGGGTAAGGGAGGTCAGCAGATTGAAGGAATCCCTGTTTTTAATAGCGTCATGGAAGCGGTTAAGAAGACCGGCGCAAATGGTTCGGCTATCTTTGTCCCTCCTGCCTTTGCAGCCGATGCGATCATGGAAGCCGCTGATTCAGGGGTATCGGTGGTCATTTGTCTGACAGAGGGGATTCCGACGCTGGATATGGTGATGGTTCGAAAATATCTCAAAGAGAGGGGGACAAAGTTAATTGGCCCCAATACTCCCGGAATCATCTCTCCAGGGAAGTGCAAAATCGGAGTGATGGCAGGATATATTCACAGACAAGGAACCGTGGGGATCATGTCCCGGAGTGGAACGCTTACTTATGAAGTGGTGGATCAATTGACCAAAAAGGGAATCGGTCAATCGACCTGCGTGGGTATCGGCGGGGATCAGATCATTGGTCTGAACTACGTGGATCTTTTGGAACTTTTTGAAAAAGACCCTGACACCGAAGCCCTGATCATGATTGGCGAGATCGGAGGGACGGCGGAAGAGGAGGCAGCCCGGTTTGTTGAGAAGCATGTGAAAAAACCTGTAGTCGCATTTATTGCGGGGTTGACCGCTCCTCCCGGAAGAAGGATGGGGCATGCAGGAGCCATCATTTCCGGAGGGAAAGGGACAGCCGGAGAGAAGATGGAGGCATTGGAAAAAGCGGGGGTCAGGGTTGTCAGAAACCCCGCAATAGTCGGAAATGAACTGTCCGCTTTGTTGAAAAAGGCTTGAGGCGACACACAAAAACATAATTATATCAATGGGTTGTTAAAAAATGTTTATCTTTTTTTTGATTTATGTTATTAAATATTAAGAATTTAAAAGGAAGGTGACAGATATGATTGCTGAATTGAGAGATCGTTTAAAAGGACTAAACAATCGTTTGGAAATTCTTCGAGGGTATCTTTGACCTCGAAAATAAGCGGAAAAAACTCGATGAAATTGGAAAGATGATGTTAGAACCTCATTTTTGGGAAGGGGGTGAGGCGACACAAAAAATTTTGAAAGAAAGAACCTCCCTGCTGGAAGGTCTATCGCCCTGGGAACAGGAGAAGAAGGGGCTTGAGGAGATGGGAATCCTCCTTCAATTGATTGAGGAGCAGAAAGATGAGGAGGAGGCCCAGGAATTATTGGGTAGGATAGAGAAAAGTGAAGAGGCGATCGACCAGATGGAATTCAGAAGGATGCTGGGGGGTGAGCATGACGAAAGAAATGCAATCGTCAGCATCAATGCAGGCGCAGGCGGTACAGAGGCCCAGGACTGGGTTGAAATGCTCCTTCGAATGTATCTGAGGTGGGCAGAGGATAAAGGATATCCGACAGAAATCATCGATATCCTTTCCGGCGATGAGGCGGGTTTGAAGAATGTGACCTTTACGGTCAATGGGCAATATGCCTATGGGTATTTAAGGGCGGAGGTGGGTATCCATCGGCTGGTCCGGATTTCACCCTTTGATGCCGGCGCCAGACGGCATACCTCTTTTGCATCGGTCTTTGTCATTCCGGAGGTCCCGGATGATATTGTGATTGAGATCGATGAGAAAGATTTGAGAATTGACACCTACCGGTCGAGCGGGGCAGGAGGACAACATGTCAATAAGACCGACTCAGCAGTGAGAATTACCCATCTTCTCACCGGAATGGTTGTCCAGTGTCAGAATGAACGGTCCCAGCATAAGAATAAGGCGACTGCGCTGAAGATATTGAAAGCCCGACTCTACGAAAAAGAGATAAAAGAGAAGTCGGAGAAACTGGGGGAACTTCATAACAACAAGAAGGAGATCGCCTGGGGAAGCCAGATTCGTTCTTATATTATGCATCCTTACAAAATGGTGAAAGATCACCGGACCGATACGGTCATTCACCAGGTGGATCGAGTGCTCGATGGAGAGATCGACGATTTCATGAAGGCCTATCTACTCAACGCGGCCTAAATGGAGATCATTGAAAAATTAGCATTACAAAATTAGCAATTAGCAGTGAAAAGTAACTATTTAAAATATTGTTAATTGATAAATGCTAATTTTCCAATTTGCATTGATATTTTTCTTAAGAATTGATTTTTTATGACCGAAGAAATACCATTAAAGGACCAATTAGAAAAGACGGTGCCGGAAGAGGAGGGAAATCTGTTCGGGGCCCTGGAGGAGAAGATCGGTGATCTCCTGACGAAATATCAGGAGCTGACGAGAGAGAAAGACAAAATGGCCGCTGAGGTCGATGATGAGAGGGAGAAGAGGATTCGCTTGGAGAAGAGGATGGAACTCCTCTCCCAGGACAGGGAGAATGTTAAAACCCGGATTGATCAACTCCTTCACCGTTTGCGAAGCGTCGATCTATAATCTATAATGTATAATGTCTAGATATATCCATAGAGATTGAAAACCTGTGATTCAATCGGGCGAGTAGGCTGGGTGATGGGAAAAGAGAGGTCAGTTGAAATTAAAGTTTTTGGGCAAACCTATACAGTAAAGACGGATGCTGAAGAGGGCCATATCCAGGAAGTGGCCAGATATGTGAATGAGAAGATGGACGAAGTTCTGAAAAAGACGAGAAGCGTCTCCACAGTGAATGTGGCGATATTGACGGCCCTCAATATTGCCGATGATCTTTTGAAGGAAAAAGAGAACCGAACGGCGATCCTTCGAGAAATTGAGGTGAGATCAAAAGACCTGGCCGATAAAATTGATATCCAGATAGGAGGAAAGAAGTCAGGAAAGATCAGCATCACGGGCTAAAGTTCCCCTGGGGCGATCAGGATGGCTGGACCATCCGAGATGGAACAACCTTAAAAGGGCGCCGTCCCCGAGCGGTTGTTTCGGATGGCTGACCGAATAACACCTTACAGGGGATTGCAAGAAACACCGTCGTGAGCAGATTGAAGGCGTGATGGGATAGAGAAGAGGATTGAGTTTTAAATCCTGATATGAGAAGAGAATGGGTTTGATACGGATTTTCATTTTGAATATGATTGAAATTCTCGGAAGGTCCTTCGAATGGGAGGAGCAACAGGGAAAGTGTTTCTGGAATGCGTGGAGGTTAAAAAACCGGAGAAAACCCCCGATCTCCCTCTCTGAAGGGCCGGCAGAATTTCATGATATAAAAAAGGCGAGATGGAAGTTGCCCTCGGGATTTCCGGAGTTATATGTTCCCTGTCGGGTAACATCAAGCCCTGCTTATTCTCTCTCCACTCTTCATTTCCTTCCTTCTCTCATTTGACGAACCATTCTTTTTTCAACAAAGAAAAGGAGGTGAGTTGAACTTTGAACTTATCCGTCGGATTTTATATCGTTCTCGTTTTAGGTATGGCGCTTCTCGGAGGAATCATCGGATTCCTTCTGAACAAAAGGTATTCGGAAGCCAGGATAGGCGCGGCAAAGGAAGCCGCCAAACGGTTGATTGAAGAGGCGGAGAAAAAGGCTGAAATCTTAAAGAAAGAAGCCCTGCTCCAGGCCAAAGATAAATTCTATCAGGAGAAGGCAGAGTTTGAGAAAGAGACGGTAGAGAAAAAACAGGAACTCCAGAATCTGGAGAGAAGGATCATCCAGAGAGAGTCCCATCTGGACAAGAAGATTGAGCTTCTTGATACAAAAGAGACGGAGATCACACGTAAAGAAAAAGCAATGGTCCACCAGGAGAAGACAATTCAGGAACAGGAGAAGAAGGTGGCTGAACTGATTCAGAGGCAGCGATCCCAGTTGGAAAATATAGCGAAGATGTCTTCTGAAGAGGCCAAACGACTCCTGATGGAATCGATGCAGGAAGAGGCAAAACATGAGGCAGCCAAAGGGATCAAGAGAATTGAGGATGAGGCAAGAGAGACCGCTGACAAGAAAGCCAAAGAGATTATCAGCTTAGCCGTTCAACGTTATGCCGGAGAATATGTGGCTGAACAGACGGTTTCCGTGGTCAGTCTGCCAAACGAAGAGATGAAGGGACGCATCATCGGCCGGGAAGGCCGGAATATCAGAGCCCTTGAGGCTGCCACAGGGGTTGATCTGATCATCGATGATACCCCGGAGGCCGTCATTCTTTCGGGATTCAATCCTGTCCGCAGGGAGATCGCACGGATATCCCTTGAACGGTTGGTGAGCGATGGTCGAATCCATCCTGCAAGGATTGAAGAAATTGTCCAGAAAGTGGAGCAGGAGGTGGAGACCACCATGCGTGAAGCCGGTGAACAGGCCACCTTCGATGTAGGAGTTCATGGCATCCACCCTGAACTGATCAAACTGATCGGGCGCCTTAAATATCGCACGAGTTATGCCCAGAATGTCTACCAGCACTCTCTGGAAGTGGCATTCCTCAGTGGAATCATGGCGGCGGAGCTGGGCATCAATGTAAAACAGGCCAAGAGAGCAGGACTTCTGCATGATTTAGGAAAAGCGGTGGATCATGAGGTGGAAGGACCCCATGGCAGGATCGGAGCGGATTTGGCAAGGAAATATGGAGAATCGCCTGCGATTGTTCATGCCATTGCCTCTCATCATGAAGAGGAAAAGCCGGAGTCGATCCTGGATGTTTTGGTGGAAGCCGCGGATGCCCTTTCGGGTGCAAGACCAGGGGCCAGGCGCGAGATGCTGGAGACCTATGTCAAACGGCTGGAGGATCTGGAAAAGATCGCTCAGTCTTTTCAGGGGGTGGAAAAATCCTATGCCATTCAAGCGGGAAGGGAGATCCGGGTGATGGTCCAGCCCGATCGCATCTCAGATGAGGCATCCGCCATTCTTTCAAGAGACATCGCCCGCAAAATTGAAAAAGATCTCACCTATCCCGGCCAGATTAAGGTAACGGTGATACGTGAGATGAGGGCAGTGGAGATAGCAAAATAGTTCGGAGTCATTAGTCACATAGTCGATTAGTCTGTTAGTCAGGGAGTGTAAGACTATACGACCATAAGACTATGGAACTACGAGACTAAGGATATGCGTATCCTTTTTATTGGCGACATTGTCGGGAAACCAGGCAGACAGGCGATCAGTGGACTTCTAAAAAAAGTCGTCAGTGACCATGGGATCAATTTCACGATCGCCAACGGAGAGAACGCCGCAGGGGGAATGGGAATTACCCCTGCCATCGCCATCGAGATGATGGATCAAGGAGTGGATGTCCTGACTTCAGGAAACCATATCTGGGCTAAAAAGGAAATTTTTCCTTACCTGAATGAAGAAAGCAGAATCTTAAGACCTGCAAATTATCCGCCTCATGTCCCGGGTCGGGGGGCGGGTGTTTTCGAAACGAAGAATGGGGAGAAGATCGGGGTGATCAATCTGGAGGGAAGGGTCTTTATGAAACATCTCGATTGTCCCTTTCGTATCGGAGAGAAGGAGATTGAGACATTGAGGAAAGAGACTCCTATCATCGTAGTCGATTTTCATGCGGAGGCCACCTCTGAGAAGGCAGCGATGGGATGGTTTTTAGACGGGAAGGTGACCGCTGTGCTCGGGACCCACACTCATGTGCAGACCAGTGATGAGAAAATTCTGGATGGAGGGACAGCTTATATTACAGATGTCGGGATGACAGGGCCCCTTGATTCGGTCATCGGGATACGAAAACAGGTAGCTGTGAACCGGCTCTTAACGCAGATTCCGTGGAAATTTGATGTGGCAACGGAAGAGGTTGAAATGCAAGGGGTGATCGTTGAAGTCGACCCGCTTGCGGGAAAGGCAAAAGGAATTCAGAGGATCAGGATTTCTTTGAACCAACGGAGCGGATGATCATGAGAAGAGCCGAACAGAGTGCGAAGAAAACGGTTTTTGCCATTTTTAAAGAGAGGGGTTTCATTGAGCAGGTGACCGATGAGAAGAAGGTTCCTGAAATATTGGAAGGCTGGGTTACCTGTTATATCGGTTTTGATCCGACGGCTTCCAGTTTTCATGTGGGGAACCTGGTTCCCATCATGTCATTGGCCCATATGCAACGACATGGTCATCGCCCCATTGCACTGGTAGGAGGCGGAACAGGTCTCGTCGGTGATCCCAGCGGGAAAGATGAGATGCGGCAGATTTTAACCTACGAAGCGATAAATAAGAATGCCGAAGCTCAGAAGAAGCAATTCTCCCGGTTTCTGGATTTTTCGGAGGACCGAGCTCTTCTTTTAAACAACGCCGAATGGTTAACCCGACTGAACTATATCGATTTTCTTCGGGATATCGGCGTTCACTTTAGCGTCAATCGGATGCTGGCAACTGAATCGATAAAGATCCGGTTGGAGACAGGGCTCTCGTTTATCGAATTCAATTACCAGCTTCTCCAGGCCTATGATTTTTGGCATCTTTTTAAGAATTATGACTGTATGATGCAAATGGGGGGAAGCGATCAGTGGGGGAATATTGTAGCAGGAATCGATCTGATTCGACGTCTCGAAGGCAAGCAGGCCTATGGAGTGACTTTTCCCCTCATCATGACCGCAGATGGAAGAAAGATGGGAAAGACCGAAAGAGGGGCTATCTGGTTAGACCCTGATCGCACATCCCCATATGAATATTATCAATTCTGGATCAATACGGATGATAGGGATGTAAAGAGATTCCTGGCCCTCTTCACTTTTCTTCAGATGGAAGAGGTTGAGGAATATGGGAATCTTAGAGGGGCTGAGATTAGAAAAGCAAAAGAAATCCTTGCCTTTGAGGCAACAAAGATCGTCCACGGAGAGGAAGAGGCAGCCAAGGCAAAAGCAGCCTCTAAGACCCTATTTTTAAAGGAAGAGTGCGGGGAGGGTTCAATCCCAACTACCCATTTCGACAAGAAAATATTTATGCAAGGAATGCCAATATTTAAATTGTTTGAGACGACAGACCTCTCAACCTCGGGGTCAGAAGCAAGGCGATTGATTGAGCAAGGGGGAGGGTATCTAAATGAGAAGAGAGTTGAAAAATTTGACCTTTTGGTAACCCTTGAAGATTTCAATGAAAATGGCACTGTTTTGTTAAGGGCAGGAAAAAAGAAGTTTCATCGAATAAAAGTACTTGACAATAGTTAAAAATAAATTATAATTAAAAAGTTTTGGTTACAGCAGGAACAGAATCATTTGAGAGTAATGTGTTACTGAAGCATGGGGGGAAATTCGTCCATCGAACAGTCATGTCTCCGAAAATCTTATCAAGCGGATGGTTTATATTTTTTTTAGGCAAAGGCAACGTTGCCCATTGTAGAAAAGTCCTTGCCCTACGGGATCATCCTTTTGGTTTACGAACAAGCTAATGTTTCCGCCCTGCCTTCGCCGAAGCGGCTACGCGCAGGCAGGTATAAGATTTTCTCCAACATGCCTGCCCGAAGGCCGGTGATATTCCACGGAAGAGTGACGCATTACATTTGAGAAATTGGGTGTGCGACAAATTTATGGGTAAATAATTTAATACTACAGCGACTTTTTTTCGTCATTCCCGTGAAAACGGGAATCCAGGATTTTCTCCTTGACAAAAAAGGAGATTTGGTTTATATAGTAAAATGGTTTATATTCGTTCTTTGAAAAAAGAATAGGGGTTATTGATTCTGGGTTCTTGTTTTTTTCTTGTCAAATGGATCAAATTTTTAGCTATAAATTGGAGAGTTTGATCCTGGCTCAGAACGAACGCTGGCGGCGTGCCTAACACATGCAAGTCGCACGAGAAATCCTGGGCAACCGGGA
>JAGXSW010000211.1 GCA_018333715.1 Syntrophaceae bacterium
CAGTAGGGAAAGCGGGTCAACACCGAGGACCTTTGCATATAAATTATCAGGGCATAAATCAATACCACCTTCCCAGGCGATCGTATGACTTTCAGGGTCGATATATACGGAATTAAAAAATTCGGTATCCTCCCATGCCTTGAACACACCCTTTCCCAATAACTCAGAAAGGTCAACCGTTCCTTCAACTCCATCTGAAAATTTAATCCAGACCCTATAATTAGACAGCGGTTTAACCTCTATAATTTCATGCATTGTATCCATCTCCTTTTATGCCTTTGTCTCAAAAGGCAATTGTCAGTTTCCCTTTAAAATTGAGCGTTGCCATTTATCTCACCCTTTACCTAGTATAAACATAAGATAGTAGAACAGGAGGGTATTGTCAACCCCGATATCACAGTGCGATCAATAATTTTTCTTGAGTCCTTCAACGGATTAGCCTATATTGGTAGCCATGAAGAATATTACGGTCATGGAATTCCATATCTCACGTAAGGCGCGGGACCTCTACATGTTCGACGAATCCTTTTTTACTGTAAGCGGAAATGTCATCTTCCCCAATTTCCGTGCGGTGAGATTATTCGTCCAGAGGATGAATGAAAAGAGGGACCTCGCCAACTTTCCGGAGCAGACCATTAAACCCGGTCACATGAATGCGATGGGGGTGATTGATGAGATTCTCCACTACATCATCGGTCTATACGGAGAGGAGAAAAATCCTCAGGTGATGAAACAGGCGCTCGACTGGCTTGATCAAAAATTCGACAAATTGAGGATGGATGAGGCCCTGCGAAATTTTGCAGAGGAATTTCCCGCGGTCGCTGCCTATCGAGGAGAGATACCTCCTGAAATTTATTTGGAGGGTGAAACAGAGGGGGTTCCCAACCGCCAGATCGTCCTGGAAGAGATGCTCATGCTATGGATGGCCAATCGAAACCCCGCTTTTTCTCCTTTCATCGAACTTTTTGACGACTCCTCTCTTGAAAAAAAGACCCCTTACCCCAGGATCATGGAGCAACTTTCCGTCTTCTTCAATTCACAGCCTCCTTTTGGCCCTGACCATCAAAATCTGATCGATATGCTTCGAAGTCCTGCGATCGTTGTTCCACATTCTCTCTCAGGACAACTCGAATACATACGGGAAAGATGGGGATATCTATTGGGCAGGCGCTTCTCCCTCCTCCTCAGCAGCCTGGACCTCATCAAAGAGGAAGAAATCGCGGAGATGAGAAGGATGACACTCTGGAGCCGCGCCCCTGCTCCTGTGTATGAATTCACCGGAATGGAGGGAGAGCCGGAGGGATTCAGCCCGGACCTGGAGTGGATGCCCAGATTGGTGCTTCTCGCAAAAAACATCTATGTGTGGATCCATCAACTCTCAAGGAAATATCAGCGATCCATCTACCGGCTCGATCAGATCCCGGATGAAGAGCTGGATCGATTAGCCTACTGGGGCTTCACAGGACTCTGGCTCATTGGCTTGTGGGAACGGAGCCTCGCATCAAAAAGAATTAAGGAACTTTTAGGCAGTCCTGACGCTGTGGCATCCGCCTACTCCCTTTTCGACTATCAGATCGCAGGCGACCTCGGCGGTGAAGAGGCCTTCCAGAATCTAAAAGACCGTGCCTGGAGTCGCGGAATTCGTCTGGCAAGCGATATGGTGCCTAACCATATGGGCATTGATTCGAGATGGGTGATTGAACATCCGGACTGGTTCATCTCGTCAGAAGAGAGCCCCTTCCCAGCCTATCGTTTCAGCGGGCCGGACCTCTCCTGGCACGGAGAGGTGGGAATCCATCTTGAGGATCACTATTTCGATCAGAGCGATGCGGCAGTCGTATTCAAGCGGGTGGATCATAAAACAGGCGGGGAACAGTATATTTATCACGGAAATGATGGCACCCGGATGCCCTGGAACGATACCGCCCAGCTCAATTTCCTGAAGGAAGAAGTTCGTGAGGCCGTTATTCAGAACATTCTTCATGTCGCCCGTAATTTTACCGTCATCCGCTTTGATGCGGCCATGACCCTGACCAAAAAGCATTATCAGCGACTCTGGTTTCCGGAGCCCGGGACAGGCGGCGCAATCCCATCACGGGCGGAACATGGGATAACCAGAGAAGAGTTTCATCGTCATATGCCTGAAGAATTCTGGCGTCAGGTGGTGGATCGGATTGCCCGGGAGGCGCCCGGAACCTTGCTCCTCGCTGAGGCCTTCTGGCTGCTGGAAGGATACTTTGTCCGGACGCTCGGAATGCACCGGGTTTATAACAGCGCCTTTATGAATATGTTGAAGGATGAAGAGAATGCCAAGTACCGGTCCGTCATGAAAAATACGCTTGAATTTAATCCGGAGGTTCTCAAGCGTTTTGTCAATTTTATGAGCAATCCGGACGAGGAAACCGCTGTCCACCAATTCGGCAAGGAGGATAAGTATTTTGGCATCTGCACGATGATGGTCACCCTGCCCGGGCTTCCGATGTTCGGACATGGCCAGATCGAAGGATTTACCGAAAAATACGGGATGGAATACCGGTATGCCAAATGGGACGAACAGCCGGATCAGGATTTGATGGAACGACATGAGAGAGAGATCTTCCCGTTGATGAAGCGCCGTCATCTCTTTTCAGACGTCAAACATTTTCTGCTTTACGATTTCTTCACTCCGGAAGGATATGTCAACGAGGATGTCTTCGCCTACTCGAATCGCGTCGGAGATGAAAGAGCGCTTGTTATCTATCACAACCAATATGCTTCTGCCCGCGGATGGGTTCGAACCTCGGTCGCCTATTCCGCAGGCGAAGGAGATGAGCGAAGATTGATCCGGAGGGAATTGGGAGAGGGCCTTCAGTTACATAACGACCCACACTATTTCTGCATCTTTAAAGATCATGTAACCGGTTTGGAGTACATCCGAAATAGTAAGGAACTGTGTGAAAAAGGTCTCTATGTGGAATTAGGGGCTTACCAATATCATGTTTTCATAGATTTTCAGGATATCCAGGACAACCAGTGGCATCACTATGGCCAGTTAAATCATTTACTAAATGGCCGGGGGGTCCCCAATCTGGAAGAGGTATTCAAAGAGATTCTGCTGCCCCCTGTCCACCATGCCTTTAAGGAACTGGTCAATGCCAATATGTTTCGCCGTTTGATGGAAGCCCGAATTTCAAAATCAGGCGAACCGCTTGATAATGATTGGATCGATGAAGTTGAGCAGAAGGCGATCCATTTCTTACGTCAGGTTAAAGATCTTTCCGGCGGGAAAGAGGATGGAACAATGGTCGCCCGAGAGATCAAACAAAAATTGGCGGCCATCCTGTACTTGCCAATCATCACCAGCCGGCCGCAGGTGCTTCAACCCAGAGGGGTTAAGGCAGTGGCCGAATATCTTCATCAGAAACTTCTGGATGGCGTCTCCATCTGGGGAACAATCTTTGTTTGGTTATTCGTTCATCAGGCTGGTAAAATCGCAAGTCCAGAGGACTTTCCCGAACAAAGCCACAAATGGATTGATGAGTGGAGGCTTGATCAAATTATCGCTGAAACATTGAAGGATTTGGGGTTGGGGGAAGGAGCGTCAGGGAGATCGGTGACACTCATCAAACTTCTCACCCGCCATCAGAGATGGTTTGAGGAGGAAACAGTTTATCAGGTAGTGGAGACCCTCTTAAAAGACAGCGAAGCCCAGCAGTTCTTATCGGTGAATCGATACGATGATATTCTCTGGTTTAATAAAGAAGCCTTTGAGGAGATGCTCTGGTGGTTGATGCTGACAGTGGCGCTGGAAGTGAGTTTTGACCCACTTCGTCCTGCCAAAGAAGTGGTCAGGGGATTGGAGAGATGCTGGTCGGTCATCCAGAAGCTTCAGGAAGCCGAAAAAAAATCCGAATACCAAGTCGAAAAATTGCTGGAATTATTAAAGAGGTAAGGGCAACCTTTTTTGTTTTGTGATAAACTACGTAGCCATCCACACAAAGATGCAACTTGATCTGCATTGGTCAAATTGGCAGTGTTCGACGTTTCTTTAAATCACTTTTTGGACTGAAGTGTAGAGGTCTGGCCAATGGCCTTGACGCAATCGGAACTTAGTACCATGATTATGTCCTGTCCTTGCATCAAAATCTATTAGCACATTGCCTTTTTCAATGCACTTAACCAGATTATCGAAGGAAAATCCAGATAGAATATAGAGACTTTCGTATTTAAAATACTCATGTTTCTCCACAACTTTTGTATCAGCAATGACATAAAAGCAATTTGTGATTTTAGCACCAATCTCATATTTCAGATCGTCAAATCCCCAATAAGGTTGCGGGTTTATTGGTCCAAGCCCGATTCTTGCGTTAACAGAAGATAACCACGATGAAATATCCATATTTGTTCGGTCTGCCTTCATTGAATCGAAAACGAAACATATTTTCTTAGAGGCCCTATCAACAACGACACTGAATCCCCGATTTGTGTATGCCGTAGCACTTGTGGTAGAGCGGAAACTCATTTCTTCTTTTGGGTACTTTAGCCCAGCTTCGGCATGCGGCCATCCATAGAGAGGTAAAAGGATTTTTGTAACTATTTTGGCTGCTCTTGGAGATGGATCAATGTGCTTCAGTGTTATCGGTGAGGTAGAATGTTTCCTTTGCCCTTTTAGCTCCCATTCTCTGGCGTTGGGTATTGGGAGGTTGTTTTCTTCAATTCCAAGCAGTTTTTCAAGCGTGTTGCCAACAGCTCCGTCATTGCGTGTGTCAATTGTCTTCTTGACGCTTCTGTGCCAATTAGCGTTGCAGATGTCTCGAATTTGTTTGATGAGTTCGTCTTTTGTGTAAAGTTTCATGTTTCCCGCGGCCTCCAGAAATCAAGAAGATATTCAAATGTTGTTCCCATCGTAATATAATTGGACGGCCATCCAAAAATGCCGATTCTATTAACAATATTTGTTCTATCCCAGATAATAATATTCCGCAACTCATATCCGCGTTTCCTTAATTCTTCAACTAACGCGATATGTATAGTTATCCTTTTGTTTTCCCACCACATATCTGGAACATTTATAACACAGTGGCCCATAGGTTTTAAAAGCGGCAATAAACGCTCGTAGATATCTCCCATCTCCTCAGTATATTTTTCGAGACTCATTGTTCCAAGGTCTCTTGGGTCTTGGCTATATTGTTCAACCTTCAAATATTGCTCATTTTTTCTTTCCTCGCCCCTGCGGCTTTTATTCTTCCTCGCCCTGTTCAACAAGTTCGCATACGGCGGTGATGTAAAAATCAACTTGACCGTATTTTCTTCTAAATATGCAGGGATCTTAAAAGCATCATCCTGCACTGCTAATTGCCTTGTATTTCCGAAAAGTAAATTCTGGCCAAGACGCTGATTGCATAAATCTACATATTCTTTTTTCAGGTCAAAGCCAATTGCATTTCTACCGCAATCCTGTGCCGCCACCAGCGTTGTTCCTGAACCCACAAATGGATCTAAAACCAATTCTCCGCGATGACTGAAAAGATCTATTACTTTTCTTGCAAGGGAAATCGGAAAAGTGGCTGGATGTAGTTGTCTGTCTCTTATATCTCTTTTTTCGTATGTAAACTGCCAAACACCCAGTTGAGATTTTATCCAATCTTTAGGAGTCTGACAATTTATATTAGTAGGTTTACAGTTGCAAACCCTTTGATATGGAATATCTATCTTGCCTGAATATACTGCCTGCGTTTCTCTTACAGTCAAATATTCTTTAACCTCTTTCGGATACCTAAATTTTTTCTTCCTAATTTTTGATAAGCTCTGCATTTTAATTTCCTTTGTAACTCCTTAATTAGTTTTGCTAATTTCTTAGGCTATCGCCTATTATTATAGAGTGATCCCAACTCAATACCTCGTTTTACATTCAGAAAATGAATGTTTTGTTTATAGTCACTATATTTTTCTCCATACATAAACACACTTTCTTAATGGATCGCGGCCATGTCTCCCCATTTGCTGGCTGCTATTGCCTTTGCCGTTCGGCAAAACAAGGATATTTTCTACATTGAATCCTAATTTTTCCGCAATATTGGAAAGGATCATATCAACCGAAATGCTTACTCCTGCATAGCGCACATTATCATTTACCATAAATAAAGGGGCATTGGGTTTCATAACACGAGCGCATTCATAAATAACGCAGGCCATTTCATAGAAATAGCCGCGTATCATTCTGGGAATGCCGTTATTGTTTAAACGGCCTTCAGCTTTTTCTTCCTCAAGATAACACAGGATAGCCTGTAACAACTCCTGGCTGTCTGCAGCCGCTATAGCGTTTGTCCATCTCGGATTGATCTTCAATAAATCCTTTGCCCTATTTTCGACTGTACAGCTTAACATTTCTTGTCGAAGCCTGCTAAGTTCATCTTCCTCTGTCCCGAGTAAGGCTAACTCTAATGCATATGTCCTTGTATAGTCATAGCGGTTACAGTAAGGAGGGGATGTCATTACTGCATCGTACATGTCTTCAGGCAGTGTCGGCATTATATCGAGGCAGGAACCACAAAAAAGACGAATAGCGCCTTGCAGAAATTTTGAGGAGAAAAGATCATTGGGTTCCTTACCGGCATCTAAATCATGACAAATCTCATTAATTTTGGCGCAAATTGCCTTGTTAAAATTGATTATATCTCCTTTGTTGAAAGGCTTTGTCCCCTGCCGGCGGCCTGAACGATAATCCCATCGTAGATACTGCCCATCCTTTCGGGTAAAGCTAATTGACTCCAGCACACATAGCAAGGCAAACCGAAGCACAGGCTGAATTCGGTTGTTTTCACCCTGCCAGGCCCCCATATACTGTTCGATTAATTCAAGCGTTTGCTTTGGATAGGCTCCATCAGTGATGCGCAACTTAGAAAGAGGTATTTTTATTTTTGATTGAAGCCAGGGACGTTCTGTGCCCCAACGTTTGAGTGTAGCGAAATCGTTCTTAGTAAATTCTCTCTCCAAACATTTTCTTGCAAGGATAATCTGTTGCCCGACAGGAAGCAGTTCAATTCCATCAGCGTCAATTCCGGTATCGCTTGCTGCAAACAATGCCGTGCCACTACCTGCAAATGGATCGAGTGCCTTGCCGGACCTAATTCCATATTTTGACAACAAAATTTCGACCAGGGATGCAGAAAAAGCCTCTTTGTATTTATACCAGCGGTAGGTTGCCCTGGGCTTATTGGCCTGGAAACTAACAAGTTGACGTGTCAATGCTGGTTGGAGTTTGATTTTGTTGTGAAAGTGCTGTTCTAATCTGCCATCAAGGGCTTCTATCCTATCTAAAGCAGTCTGCTGTTTAGTATTAATATGTGTTTGATTCTCACGGTTGATACCGATAGGTTCAATTAACTTTCCCTTAAGAGAAAAAAGCGTGTTATCTTGCAGATGTGTTGATGTTAGTTTCATAAATTCATTTACAAAGCGTAGCTTGAGTCAGAAATATTCCTAACTTGAGTTTATTCTATATAAAAAGGTGTTAAAAATCAACGGAAAGAAAAACCCTTCCGTCGGCAGTAAATGCCGACGCTACATCCTCCAATTCTGCAATCTGCAATCCACATTCCGAATTTAATGGAGCTCTGCCCAGGTTAAGGTCCAGTCTCCGAAGCGTTCGTTCACCAGGTCCATGGCTTTAAGAAGGTTATCTTTTTTCTCCCTTTTTTCAAAAAGATCCTGTTGACACCATTCCTTTTTCAATAACGACACCCCAACTCCCAGGAGACGAATCGGTTTGGGATGGGGAATGGATTCAAAAATTTCAAGGGAGTGGTGAAATATCTCATCCCCGCTGTTCATCCATCTGGAGAGGGTTTTCTGCTTTGAGAAGGTATAAAAATCGGAATAACGAACCGTAAGGACCACCCTGCTTCCATAAAAACCTTCCTTTCTCATCCTTCGGGAGACTTTTTCCGAAAGCTGAAGCAGGACCTTTCTAAAAAGATCCGTGTCAGAGGTGTCTTCTTCGAGGGTGATGCTATGGCTGATCGACTTGGCATCTTCCTCCTCATCAAAAGGAATGACCGGACTTTCATCCCATCCCAGACCCATCTCATGAAGCCTCTCACCGATCACGCCAAATCTTTTGATTAAAAAAGAGACCGGAAATCTGCCCAATTGACCGCAGGTGAAGATGTTGATCGACTTCAGTTTCTCTGCGAGTTTCGGACCAATCCCGTGAAGTTGGGATACAGGAAGATTCTCGAGTATCTCCTGGACCCTCTCTTTTTCGATGACCGTCAAACCATCCGGTTTTTTAAAACGGCTTCCCAGTTTGGCAAGTAATTTATTGGGGGCTATCCCGACAGAACAAGTCAGCTCTTCATGCTTCCTGATCCGGTCTTTGATCGATTGACCAATATGGCGGGGGGATTTAAATAGGAGCAACGATCCGGTAATGTCCAGATAGGCCTCGTCAATGGAGGCCACCTCAACCTGAGGAGTATAATCTTTCAGAATCGAAATGATACGGGCTGAGGCGCTGGTATATTTGGAATGATCCCCTTTGACGAGAATCAATCCCGGACATTTTCTTTTGGCCTCCTGAACCGGCATCCCGGCATGAATCCCAAAAGGCCTGGCCTCGTAAGTGGCCGATGTGACCACGCTTCTCGATAGGGAGCCGCACACTGCGGCAGGCTTGCCCCGTAATGCGGGGTCGTCTCTCTGCTCAACAGAGATAAAAAAAGCATCCATATCGATGTGGAGAATGATTCGATCGTTCATAATTATGAGGGTTCAAGGGTTCAAGGGTTTTTAGATCTTCACTTGAACCCTGGACCCCTTGCACCCTGGAACCCTATCTCTTTAAATTTTCCTGAATATCCCAACCACCTTTCCGACGAGGGAGATTTTTTTCTCCCCTTTTTTGATGACGATGGGTTCCATATGGGGATTGGCGGGCTCCAGGCGGATCAAATCCCTTTCTGTAAAGATCCTCTTTATTGTCGCCTCATCTTCAATCAATGCCACAACAATCTCCCCATTTTCCGCCTTCGACTGGGGTTTCACCAGGGCAAAGTCCCCGTCCTGGATGTGTGCATCAATCATGCTGTCTCCCTGGACTCGAAGGAGAAACACATCTTTTGAAGAAACAAGGCTCCGGTCGAGGCTGATATAGCCCTCAATATTCTCGATCGCAAGAATCGGCTCTCCGGCTCTTACTCGACCCAGGATGGGAATCGATACGATGTTACTGGAAGAAAACCCAGGAATCTCAATCGCCCTCGATTCTCCCGGAATTTTTCGGATATAACCTTTTCTCTCAAGGATATTGAGGGTCTTTTGAGGACCCCTGGGCCCTTTAAGTCCAAAATGGGAGGCCATCTCCCTGAGGGTGGGTGGAAAACCCTTTTCCCGAAAAAATTCCTTTAAAAAATCGAATAGTTCCTTTTGCCTTGCCGTAAGCTCATTCCCCATTTTCCACTTTCTACTTTCCATTCCCCATTTATTAGGTATACATATGTAGACCTTTTATAACACAAAAAAATATTTGTCAAGTGGGAAAATATATTCAATTCAACAACACCCTGTTCGATTAGCATCAGGAGAGCATATTGATGGATTGCTTGCGGAATCTATTGTACCACAGCAGGGAGAATTTGTTCGCCCCAGCATGACGTTGATCACTGCGGCGGCGCAGCCCACACCCGATTGAACACTTAATGCCTCAGCAGGGCAATTTCTGGAACAGGCCCCGCACTCCATACAGGCGTCCCGGTTGACAATCTCAGCAGCGCCATTTGTCAAACTTAAGACACCATGGGGGCAGACGACCAAACAGATCCCGCAACCCACACATTTCTTCTCGTCGAGTTTCAAGGTGGCCACGTCTTTTAAATAGATCAACTGATTCATCATTCGAACTCCTTATAGAGAAAGCTTAGAAAATACTTCGCTTTCTCTCGATCACACACCTGCCTGCCCTGCCTACCGGCAGGCAGGCGAAGGCAGGGATTTTAAAAGAGGATTAGAAAGATTTCTGAACTTTTAAAAAAAACCTCTTATGTGATGAAGATGGACCCTATCCAGAGGATGAATCCGATGATGCCAGCCCCAATCTGAAACGGCACAGCCCATCGCATCTCTTTTTTCACTCCTGAGAGAGAGGTATAGGTTGAAGCACCTGTAAAATTCATCGCCAGAAAAGCAGAAAGCGCAGGTATGAGGAGGAGCCAGGCCAGCATTTCAAAACGTCCTGCCAATGTGATCCCATCATTCCATCGAAAACCCACAAAGAGAAAGGCAGTTAATAACCCCACAGAAACTCCCTTAATTGAAAAAGCCCGGCCAGGCAGCCAGGGCAGTAAGATCGGCGTTAAAATACCTCCGGCCAGAATCGCCGTCAGAATGGCCAGAGCAGATAAGAGGCCTTGATTTAAGGCATTCGTCCAGCCCTCTCCTGACCTCCCGATCAAAGCGATAAGAAACAGAATGGCAATGAAAATAAGCCCCGCCTTCAGGGCGGCGACAAGTTCAATAGGGATAAGGACTATCCTCTCCCAGGTTGTAAAGGTTTTGAATCTCATCTCCGGTGTCGCCTTCAATCCTGCATCGAGGAACTTCGGTAAATCATCTGCCTTGATAGGACCATAGATGACCTTGAAACCCGATAATCTCTTCACTTCGTGAGCAACCACTCCAGGGCCGGCCAACTGGGGCAGAATCAATTCCCGGTGTGAGACAATCTGCGTTAAGCCGCTCGATTCGATTCGGCTCACAAGCTCCATTGTCCCAAAGGTTCCCTTCCCTGCCGCACACCAGACATTGATCCCTTTTGTATCAAGGACAAGAATCCACGTGTCCCGGCCGGGCAAGGCTTCTCGGAGTCTATCAAAGCTCATCTTGTAATTGGCTGTAACCAGTACAGGGGATCGGTCATCGGGTTGACCCAGACCATAGAGGCCCGGCTCAACCGTATAATTCATGCGGCCTATGCCCCAGCGTGCCTTAAAGGCTCTCAGATGATCGCTCCGGGTAAGAGAGGATGAAACCTGCGGAACCAAACCCGCCGAAGTTTGAATGGAGCCGGTCACAAAGGGTTGTTTTAAATCGGGAGGGCTCACCTGAGCCTTTATCGCCGGAGGTCAACAGCTTGTGGTTTGAGAAAATTCGCCCTGTTGTACAGAGGTGTAACATTTTGATTCATCCATAATAATCTCCTATACCTCCTTCATCATGGGGCCGAGAAAATCCTTCACGCGGTCTGCAAGGTGTTCCGTCTTGATCAAATAGAGGCAACATATCTCCCCTTCTTTATCCCAACTGATGAGGGCCAATTTGTCGCCTGCGCGAATCTTTGCTTTATCCCTCAAGTCTTTTGGAAGCACCATCTGTCCCCGCTCATCAACGCTGACGATGGATTCGACCTTGCAACAGGACATTCCCCTATCCACAGGGCCGCAGAAAGATACCTTTTGACTCTTCTTTGACATGGCGCCGCCTCCTGTTACGGTTTTCTCTGACAAAACAGATTAATCAGAATTATCAGTTGCCCCTGATAGTAAGCCATCCCAAACCATTTGTCAATGTTAAAAATGATGTTCTCGTAAAAAGTCGCCCCCCCCTTCAACAGGCTCAGGGTGAACGGTGTGACCTATTGATATTACGGTCTTGTCCCGCAAAACGCGGGATCGAAGCATGAATGATATCCGGCAATTGACTTTTTACGAGGCTATCAAAAATTGAAATCTCTGTAACCCCTCAATCATCGGGGTAATTTCATTTCATTGATAGCCAGAGTCGATAGGCGGGGCCTGCTGCAGGTCTAACCCCGCTTCCAACATAGCGGGACATTCTTGTCCAGCCTATACGATGGAAGGAAGTGACCAAAACAACATGACAAATTGTCAATTTAGGGTAAAAAAATGGCATACTATCATCTTTTTTAAATTCCATTATTCAATAGTATTCTTAAATTTCAATAAATTACGATTTAAGTGATTTGGCACGACAATTGCTACTATCATTATTGGAAATCTATCTCAGGCTTAAATCAATTTTAACAACATCGTGCTGAACCTTTCTCCAGAACAGGTCATGATGGAATCTCCAGGAAGAATTTTGAAAAAAGAAAGAGAGATGCGGGACATCTCCCTGGAGAAAATCTGTTCATTCACAAAAATAAAGGAACACCATCTCAAGGCCATTGAAGAAGAAAGATATGAACTGCTACCTCATCCTCTTTATGTCAAAGGCTACTTAAAGAGTTATGCCAGATATCTTACCCTTGATGAGAAAGATATTCTTCTCCAATATGAAAATTATCTAAAAAGCCTTCTTCCGCCCGAACCTCCGAAATCGACACCGGAGGCCCCATTACCGAAAAAGAACTTCAGACCATTTTGGCTCTCTTCTCTCATCATCGCAGCCCTTCTCTTCGTATCACTCTTCATCGCCTACCTTGTCCACGATCCCACAGAAGAGAAACCCGCCGCTTCCATACTCTTCCCTGTGTTACCCGCTGCGGCAATTGAGCGAGAGGAAGAGAGGCAAATCGATGACGTGGCTCAACCAAAGGAGATTCCAGAGTTGATAAAGTTAGAAAGCAAGAAAGTGGATGCGCATCCGCCCCCTGCTTTTGAAATTCTTGAAGCGGGGATGGGAACAGGTATCGAGAGAAAGAGTGACCAACAGTTCCTCACAGGGAATTCTTCTGAATTTGCTTCAAATAATCAAAGGGGTTACTTCTTCACAAGAATCAGGACTCCAAGAACAGGAAAGATCGCCCATGTCTGGCTATTGGAAGGAAAGGAGTACCATCGAATGGAAGCCGATGTTAAGCCTCCCGCATGGTCAGTTTACAGCTATTTGACCTTCCGTCCGCAACACGCTGGAAACTGGAAGGCCGAAGCAAGAGAGGGCGATCAGATACTGGCAAGCCTCAATTTCAAGATCCTTCAATAATTTAAAATTGAAAAACAAGGGGAGATGTAAGGAAGAAGTCCTACCACCCGACCAGTTGGAACACTTTAGGTTTCCAGCAGAATCAGGTCAGGGTCTTCGAGCCGAGCGATGACGGTGTTGAGAAATCGCGCCCCCTCCGCCCCATCGACCACCCGGTGATCGAAGGAGAGGGCCAGGCTGAGAATTTTTCGAACCACTAACTTCCCATTTCTCACAACAGGCATCTCTCTGATTTTTCCGACGCCCAGAATCGCCACTTCGGGATAGTTAACGATCGGGGTCGCATAGATTCCTCCTAATGCCCCATAGTTGGAGATGGTAAAGGTTCCCCCTTTCAAGTCGGCAAGATCAATCGTTCGGTTTCTTGCCTTCTCGACCAACTCGGTTAACTCTTTGGCTATCTGGAGGATGGACTTATCCTTTGCATTTTTCACGACGGGAACCATCAGTCCTTCAGGAGTATCAGTGGCAACCCCGATGTTAAAATACTTTTTCAGAATGATCTCTTCATTTTCATCATCCAAGGCGGCATTGAGATAGGGATGCTCACTCAAACCTGCGATCACGGCTTTGATGATGAAAGGAAGGATAGTCAGTTTAATCCCTTTCTTCTCCGCTGCTTTCTTCTCTTTCTCCCTGATCTTCCACAACTCCGAAATATCGGCCTCGTCCATGGCAGTCACATGAGGCGCTGTATATTTTGATTTGACCATGGCCTTGGCAATGGAGCGCCGAACCCCTCTTAATGGAATTCGATCCACATAGCCGTAAAGGTCATATTTCTTCACTTTTGTAGCTTTCTTTTCCGGCTCCGGAGGTTTTCCCTTGGCATCGGCGAATTGGCGAACGTCCTTTTCCAGAACCCGCCCCTCAGGCCCGCTTCCTTTCACTTTATTAATATCAACCCCCATCTCCTTTGCCAGAGCTCGAACAGCAGGAGTGGCAAGCGCATGCTCGCTGACCAGGACTGTCTTAACCGGTTCTGCTGTAATGGTTACGGATGGAGCTTCTTCAGGGGCCTCCTCCAATTCACCCACGACCCCGACTGATCCGGGTCTTGGAGGCGGAGCGGCCGATGCTTCTCCTTTCTCTCCGATGATGACAATCACCTGACCTACCTTGACGATCTCTTTTTCTTTAGCAAGTATTTTGAGCACTACTCCGGTCGCTGGAGAAGGGATCTCGGCAAGGGCCTTGTCAGTTTCGACCTCAACAAGAGGCTGGCCTTCTTTAACCTCATCCCCTTCTTTGACCAGCCAGCGGACGATTTCTCCTTCGGTTAATCCCTCTCCGATATCAGGAAATTTGAATTCGTAAGCCATAATGCCTCCACAAAAGTCTAACTGGAATATTGGAATACTGGAATGATGGTGGTTTCTTAAAAAGTCGTCTCACCGGTGAAAACCGGTGTCCAGTGGACTTATAATTACTTGAAAAGACTGGATTCCCCGATCAAGTCGGGGAATGACGATCATTAGGATTTTTCGACTTTTTACGAGACCATCAATGATGGGTTTTGTTAAAT
>JAGXSW010000212.1 GCA_018333715.1 Syntrophaceae bacterium
GGGGTAGAAGAGATTATCCTCGGGATTTTCTGCGGCTCTGACAATATCTGTGCTCCTTGCTGGAGAGAGTTCTTCGTGTTGATAATTCGCCAAACTTATGCGCACGCGACTGGAACGTGATGTCATCTCAAGAAGCCGGTCCAGATCCTTGATTGCCCGGCGATAACGGTCCTCATTCCTATAAGCGTCCCAACTCTTCAACGAATCCAGATGTCCGGGAAGATGACGAAGCGCCCGGCGGGTCCAGGTATCCAATGACACAGGTGGATTTTTGAGAAGGCTGAGGAGGCCCTCTAAATTTGCGTCCACAGCCCTGTATCTTACTCCGTGGTAATCCAGGGCGCCGCAAAGTTTTGCTATGCCTGCCGGAGGTTCACACGATTTGGCAACAGGAGGATGGATGAGGATCATGGGAATTCGCAGGGCTCCATCGTTCTAAAATGAATGTCAGCCTGTAATCTGTCAGTCGGAAAAAAACTCAGGCTTTATTTCAACCGTCAATCCATCGCTGTTCATTAACCGTTTGGCCAAACCTGCCATCTTCGGAAGTTCATACTCAAAGAAAAAACGGAAGGCAAAAAACTTACCGGCGTAAAAATTTGCTTCTGCCCCATCCGGGCTTTTCTTCATGGCTTTTACCACAACCATGGCCTGGACAAGCCATTGCCAGGCCACAGATACGATTCCAAAGAATTCTAAGTAGAGTGTTGCATCGGCTAAAAAGAGTTCAGGGGTCTCTTTTCTCCCCACCTCCATCAGATGGGCGGTAACTTTTTGAAGCATTTCCAACGATTCTTTGAGTTTTGGCGTATAGGATTGAAGCTCCTCCAATTTTTCCGCTTCTCGCAGGGTTTCTTGCACTTCTTCCAGATAGAGTTTGTAAGCTTTTCCGCCTTTCATCATGACTTTTCGACCCAGAAGGTCCAATCCATGGATACCCGTGGTGCCCTCATGGATCGGATGAATCCGTGCGTCCCGATAATGTTGTTCTAAAGGGTAGTCATCACAGTAGCCTGATCCGCCCAGGCATTGTAAACCCTGGCTGATCGAAAGCAGACCCATTTCCGATGGGTAGCTCTTGGCAACCGGAGTCAAGAGGTCTAACAAAAATTCGTTCTTTTCTTTCTCTTCTCCGATGAGAACCCCTGCAAGGTCAGCATATTTCCCACATTGCATCAGCAGAGCAAGAGACCCTTCCACAATGGAACGTTGGAAAAGCAACATGCGCTTCACGTCAGGGTGTTCGATGATAGGAACCTGGGGTGCCGTGGGATTCTTGGTTGACAGTTTTCTCCCCTGAAGCCGCTTTTTTGAATAGTCTAAGGCAGCGTAATAGGCGGCCGAGGCAATGGCTGCCGCTCCGATCCCTACTCCGATTCGCGCCTCATTCATCATCTGAAACATATGAAAGAGTCCTTGATGGGGTTCACCTACCAGGTAACCTCGGCAGTCGTCGTTGTCGCCAATACTGAGTTGGGCGATGGGAGATCCTCGATAACCTAACTTGTGAAAAATTCCGGAGGTGACCACATCGTTAAGAACCAACTGGCCTTTCTCCTCCATCCGCTTTTTGGGCACAACGAAAAGAGAAATTCCTTTTACACCGGCAGGGGCGCCTTTGATCTTTGCCAACATGAGATGAACCACATTTTCAACTGCGTTGTGATCTCCAGCTGATATAAATATTTTTTGGCCTCTGATTTTATACCAACCCTTATCCGTAGGCTCCGCTTCGGTCGTAATGTCGGAGAGTGAACTTCCGGCTTCGGGCTCCGTCAAGGCCATGGTTCCCTGCCATTTTCCTGAAAACATTTTGGGGAGATAGGTTTTTTTCATCTCCTCGTTTCCAAAGGTTAGAATGAGATGGGCAGCCCCTGAAGTCAAACCGGGATACACAGAAGCGGAATAATTGGCTGCGGCAAAAATGAATTCACAGGCGTGTGTGATCATTTGAGGAAGCTGCTGCCCTCCCCACTCAAAAGGCATACCGGGGCCGATCCAACCCCCTTGACCGCATTCCTCTAAAAACTTTCTCACCGAGGGATGAACCTTAATCTGATTATCCGCTAATTCCGGCGGATTCTTGTCCATCTCTTGGAAAATAGGCCAGAGGAGGCCCTCGGCCAGTTCCATCGCCGCCTTTAAGACCATATCGAAAGTTTTCCCATCGTATTCTTTATAGGTATCGTATCGGGTCAACGAAATGACATCAAAGACCTCGTAAAGTAAAAACCTCAAATTCCTTTCACTGAAAAATTTGGATGTCATTTTCGTACTCTCCTAATTTGGAAATATGGAAACCGAATCGCATCTCTCAGATCCTCTCGATTGGGGAGCCCGATCGTTACAATGAGGATATTCAAATCCATGGTTGCCTGTCAACAGAGGAATGAGAAAAAAAATAACATTTTAGCTCGTTGAAATAGTTTCCCCCTATGCTGTCATTCCCGTGCTTGCGCGCCGTAGCGCTTCAGCGCGCAGGCGTGTAAACCTGCCTACCCTGCCTACCGGCAGGCAGGCGCAGACAGGCAAGAATCCAGGGACTACCCTATAAAAAGGCTGGATTCGTGCTGGAGTTTACCCTGATGAAAACCGGTGCAGAAATGATAGTCTCGTAAAAAGTCAATGGCCGGATATCATTCATGCTTCGATCCTGCGAAGCGCGGGACACGAACGTAATACCAATATACGTTACACCGTTCACCATGAGCCTGTCGAAGGGGAAGGGGATTTTTGAAAAAATATAAACCATCCGCCCGTGGTCGGGTCTTATCGACTTCATAAGATTTCCGGAGACATGACTGCTCGATGGACGGATTTCCCCCCACGCTTCAGTGACGCATTACAGAACCCCTTAATTTCCTCTTGACAAATTTGATGGGTTGTTCTATTGAATTGTGGGCAAATTAATTATTTCACAAAGTTTTTAAATATCCAGATGCATATTAATATGGTATAGTTGTTGCGTTTCAGGAGGAAAAGATCGCTATGCGTATAACCATCAACGGCAGAGCAATTGAGACAGAAGAGGGCGCAACCATCCTTCGGGTTGCACAGAAAAATGGGTTACGCATCCCGACGCTATGCCATATGGAGAGCCTTGTTCCCACAGGCATGTGCAGAATGTGTGTGGTGGAGGTTCAGGGTCTTGAGAACCCTGTCACCGCCTGCAACACACAGGTCATGGATGGCATGGTGATCGAAACCGATACCCCGAAGATCCGGGAGTTGAGAAAAGAAGTCCTTCAGTTCATGCTGGTGAAACATCCTCTTGACTGCCCTGTCTGCGACAAGGGCGGAGAGTGTGACCTTCAGGATTATGTCTATGAGTACGGGATTCAAAAAGCGGAGTACCAGGTCGAAGCTTTGCCAAAAGAGTATAAGACCTATTCTACTCCCGCCATCAAATACCATCCGAATCGCTGTATTCTCTGCAGTCGATGCATCCGGACCTGCAGGGAGATCGTGGGCAGGGAGGTCCTCGATCTTCAGGAAACCGGTTTTGATACACGAGTCGAGGCTGTAAGGCCCGAAAGATGCATCTCCTGCGGCGAATGTCTGGCCGCATGTCCGGTCGGAGCCCTCACGGAGAATATCAGCTCGATCAAAGGAAGGGTCTGGCAAACGAAGCGGGTTTCTACCGTATGCGGATATTGCGGTGTGGGCTGCTCTCTCGAAGTCAATGTCGTCGGCAACAGGTTGATCAAAGTGACCACAAAAGAAGGCCTGGGGACAAATAATGGAGTCCTCTGCGTGAAGGGAAGGTTTGGATTTGAATTTGTAAACAGCCCGGAAAGGCTCCGCACCCCCTTGATCAGAGACAATGGCAAGTTGAGAGAGGCGAGCTGGGATGAGGCATTGACCTATGTTTCGACGAAGTTAAAGGAGATCAAAGAGAAGAATGGTCCTGACAGCATTGCCGGTCTTGCCTCCGCAAGGGTCACCTGCGAGGAGAACTATCTTTTCCAGAAATTCATCAGGGCGGCCATCGGAACGAACAATATCGATCATTGCGCCCGTCTCTGACACTCCAGCACGGTGGTCGGTCTGGCCGCCACACTGGGCTCCGGAGCCATGACCAATTCCATTGTCGATTTCAAAGAGGCAGATGTCCTTCTGGTGACCGGGAGCAACACCACTGAAACCCATCCTGTCATCGGAATGCTGCTGAGGAATCGCTCCCGTTTCCATGGCGCCAAGATCATCGTCATCGATCCGAGAAAGATCGATCTGGTGGAAGAGGCCGACCTCTGGCTTCAACCCAGGCCCGGAGATGACATCGCTTGGTTAAATGGATTGGCCCATATCATCATCAAAGAGAACCTCTATAACAAGCCATTTATCGACCAGCATACAGAGGGTTTTGAGGCTGTAAAGGAGAGGGTTTCCCTCTACACGCCGGAGTTTGTGGAGAAGATCACAGGAATTCCAAAAGATCAGTTGATCAGGGCGGCGCGGATGTACGGCTCGGCCAAAAATGCGGCCATCCTTTACTGCATGGGGATCACCCAGCACTCAAAAGGAACGGATGGGGTGAAGGCGATCTCAAACCTTGCCCTTCTCTGCGGCCAGTTGGGAAAACCGGGAAGCGGCGTGAATCCCCTCAGAGGTCAAAACAATGTTCAGGGCGCCTGTGACATGGGTTGTCTGCCAAACGTATACCCGGGATACCAGGGAGTGGGTCTAAAGGAATTAAGGGATAAATTTGAAAACCACTGGGGAGTTTCTCTCTCAGAGAAGCCCGGGTTGACCGTGGTCGAAATGAGCCAGGCCGCTTATGAGGGAAAGATCAAAGCCATCTATATCATGGGCGAAAATCCCATGGTTACGGATCCTGACCTTTCTCACCTGAAAAAGGCCTATGCCAAATTGGAACTGCTTGTGGTTCAGGATATCTTTCTCACCGAATCAGCCCAGGTCGCCCATGTCGTCCTTCCGTCCCTGAGCTCCCTTGAAAAGGACGGCGCCTTTGTCAACACCGAAAGAAGGGTTCAGAGAGTAAGAAAGGCGCTCAATGGACCGGAAGGAGCCAGAGCAGACTGGGAGATCATCTCTGATCTCTCATCAAGATTCGGATATCCGATGAATTATGGAGGTCCGGAGGAGGTCTTCGAGGAGATCAGGAAGGTAACTCCACAGTATGCCGGCATCACCTATGCCCGATTGGAATCCGGAGGCATACAATGGCCATGCCCGGATACGAATCATCCGGGAACGCCCATCCTCCATAAGGGTAGGATTGTAAGGGGAAAAGGACTCTTTGTCCCGGTCGATTATGCCTCCCCCCCTGAACTGCCTGACAGGGATTATCCGTTTATTATGAGCACGGGCAGGGATTATTACCATTATCATGCGGGCAGCATGACCAGAAAAGTCCGGCTCCTCAAAGAGATGTGCCCTGAAAGTCTTGTGGAGATAAACCCATACGATGCAGATAATCTTGGAATCGGGGAAGGGGATCGTGTAAGGATTATGAGCAGGAGAGGCGATTTTGTTTCAAAGGTGAAGATTACGGATAAGGTGTCGAGCGGAGTCGTCTTTGCCAAATTTCACTTTGCAGAGGCTCCTGTCAATCTTCTCACCAATACGGTGCTTGACCCTGAATCGAAGATTCCGGATTTGAAATTTTCAACGGTGCGAGTAGAAAAGTTTACCGGGTAACGGCGGAGTTAGGCCGATAAATCAAGCCCTCATTGAAATGAATCAATAAAGGGAGGCGTGATGCTGATCGA
The DNA here is from genome assembly GCA_018333715.1 of Syntrophaceae bacterium. Classification (GTDB taxonomy): domain Bacteria; phylum Desulfobacterota; class BSN033; order BSN033; family UBA1163; genus RBG-16-49-23. The sequence goes on from JAGXSW010000212.1 coordinate 5,733, forward strand.
TTATCTTCCCATCCTTTTTTATTTCGCCATTGCCGTCATCTTTGCCTGCTTTGCCGTTACCGCCTCGTATCTCCTGGGCCAGAGAAAACCCTCAGCCCTGAAAGAGGCGCCCTTCGAATGTGGCATGCCCACTTACGGTTCCTCTTTCCGCAGGATCCCGATCAAATACTACATCATCGCCATGCTTTTCCTGATTTTTGATATCGAAATCGTTTTCCTCTATCCCTGGGCAGTCGTCTTTAAGGAATTAAAATTCTTCGGTTTTATTTCAATGTCCATATTCGTCGGGATCCTCATCATCGCTTATATTTATGTCTGGAAAAAAGGAGCGCTGGAATGGGAATAGAAACCTACCTTGAAAAAACCCCTTTGATGCCCGTCCTGGATAAGGTGGTCAACTGGGGCCGGAAGTATTCGATCTGGCCGGTGACCTTTGGCCTTGCCTGATGCGCTCTGGAAATGATCGTCGCCAGTTCGGCGACGTGGGACATTTCTCGATTCGGTTCGGAGGTTTTCAGGCCGTCTCCCAGACAGGCAGATCTAATGATTGTGGCAGGGACGCTGACCAAGAAGATGGCTCCCATGGTCAAACGCATCTATGAACAGATGCCGGAGCCGAAATGGGTCATCGCTTATGGAGCCTGCGCCTGCTCGGGCGGGATTTTTAAGACTTATAGCGTGGTTCAGGGCGTGGACCAGATTCTACCGGTGGATGTCTATGTCCCGGGTTGTCCGCCCAGGCCGGAAACGCTCCTCACGGCGATCCTGGAACTCCAGAAGAAGATCGGGAAGGAGAGCCTTGTAAATCGGAAGAATGTCAAGAGCACCCTCGAAGTGAAAGGATAGAGTTATGAATGAGAATCACCCTGCCCTGAAGAAGTTACAGGGGAAATTTCCCTCTTCGGCGATAGAGGCGGCGACCTTTCGGGGAGAAGTCAGTGTGACTGTGCCAAAGAAGGATATTTTTGAGATTTGTCGATTTCTTTATGCCGACCCCGATCTCCAGTACCATATGCTCACTGACCTCTGCGGGGTGGACCATTTTCCTCAAAGCCCTCGTTTTGAAGCGGTCTATCTCCTCTACTCGTTCAAGGCCAATGATCGATTGAGATTAAAGATAAAGGTCGGAGAGGGTGAACCGGTGAAGAGTGTTGAATCGATCTGGAAGGCGGCCAACTGGCTGGAAAGGGAGGTCTATGATCTCTTCGGAATCCCCTTCGAGAACCATCCGGATCTGAGGAGGATACTCCTCTGGGATGATTACGAAGGCCACCCCCTGAGGAAAGATTTCCCGGTCGAAGGACCGGATTTTGACAAACCCTTTGTCCCCGAGGTCTGAAATGGCAGAGACACGATTGATGACCATCAACATGGGCCCCCAACACCCGGCCACTCACGGTGTGTTGAGGCTTGTGCTGGAGCTGGATGGAGAAGTGATTGTAAAGGCAACTCCCCATATCGGACACCTCCACCGGGGAGTTGAGAAACTGGCTGAGGCCAGGACCTATCATCAGGTCATTCCTCTCACCGACCGGTTGGACTACACCAATGCGATGGGAAATAATCTGGCCTATGTCCTGGCCGTTGAAAAACTATTGGGCATTGAAGTCCCCAGGAGGGCTCAATACCTGAGAGTGATGATGACCGAGCTTCAGAGGATTGCGGCGCATCTCATCTGGCTGGGAACCCATGCGCTGGACATCGGCGCCATGACCCTCCTCTTCTACAATTTCCGGGAAAGGGAAGATATCCTGAGAATTTTTGAAGAGGTCTCCGGAGGAAGGTTGACCCCGACCTACCTGAGAATCGGAGGTTTGGCCAAAGACCTTCCGGAAGGAATCGAAGGAAAAATAAAAGCTTTTGTTGAAGCCTTTCCAACCCGCATGAAGGAGTATGAGACCCTTCTGACGAAGAATGTCATCTGGCTGAAACGGACCAAGGAAGTCGGGATTATCTCAAAGGAGGATGCGATCAACTGGGGCGTGACCGGACCTACGCTTCGCGGTTCCGGGGTGAAGTGGGATGTGAGAAAGGCTTTTCCCTATTCGAGCTATGAGGATTTCGAATTCGATATTCCCACGGGTTCGGTGGGCGATGTCTATGACCGGTACTATGTCCGGTTGAGGGAGATGGAGTGGGCGAATGCAATTGTAAAACAGACGCTCGCAAAGTTGCCCAGGGGCCCTGTCCTTGCTGATGATCCGAAAGTGGTTCTGCCTCCCAAGGAGATGGTCCTCACGGATATTGCCTCCCTGATCCGGCAGTTCAAGATCGCTTCCGAAGGGTTCCAGCCCCCGGAAGGGGAGGTCTATGCGAGCGTGGAGGCGGCGAAAGGGGAGCTGGGGTTCTATGTGGTGAGCGATGGGTCGAATCGGCCCTTAAGGGTGAGAATTCGGCCTCCCTCTTTCCTCAATCTGAGCGCCCTTCCAAAGATGATCGAGGGAAGTTTGATTGCGGATGTGGTCTCCACGATCGGAAGCATCGATATCGTTCTGGGAGAGATCGATCGGTAAAAAGACCATTGCAAATTATAAATTGCAAAATTAGCAGTTCAAAATTTAAGAAAAAATATTTTGCATTTTTCAATTTGCATTGTGCATGGATCATTAAATGATGAGGTTCTTATGACAGACATCCTTTTTAGCAGTTGGGGTGGAGCGGTTGTGGATAACCGGGGAAAACCGGAGGCAGAGAGGGCGCCCCTGCCCAATCTCAATCTTCCCCCTGAATTTGACAGGGAGAAGAAGGTCAGAGCCTTCATCGGTTGGGACGGGATTGCCATCCGGGACCCTGAAGTCAATATCATCGATCTGATTCGGGCCTACATGGAAGCGGTTCAGAAGGAATCGTGCGGCAAATGCACGCCCTGCCGGGTGGGAACACGGGTCATGTCATCCATCCTTAACCGGATTGCAGGGGGTCAGGGGAGAGCAGAGGATCTGGAGCAACTGAAGTATTTGGGCGAGATGATCCTGACAAGTTCAAAATGCAATCTTGGGCAGACCGGACCCAAACCCGTGCTCCATGCTCTCGACTATTTTAAGGCACAGTTCTCCGAAGTCATTCAGTCGAAGAAGAATATCACGCGCGAAGCCTATAAGGTAAAGGTGACCGCTCCGTGCGAAAGCGCCTGCCCTTCGCATCTTCCCATCACCCGCTATGTCGAATTGATCAAGGAAGGCCGGTTCACGGAATCGCTTGCCGCCATCCGGGAGGCGACCTGTCTTGCAGGGGTATTGGGAAGGGTTTGCATCCGGCCCTGCGAGGATAACTGCAGGCGGCAGAATGTGGATGAATGCATCTCCATTAAATGGCTGAAGCGATTTGCAGCGGATTATGAATTGGACAAAAGAAGAGAGCCTGGGGTAACCCGGGTTCCCACCCGTCCTGAAAAGGTGGCCATCATCGGCGCTGGGCCCGCCGGCCTTACCTGCGCTTACTACCTTGGCCTCAAAGGTTATCCGGTCACGATCTTTGAGCGACTGGGGGAGCCGGGAGGAATGGCCGCTGTCGGAATTCCGGACTACAGGCTTCCGAGAGATATCGTAAGATATGAGACAAGCCTCGTGGAAAGGATGGGCGCTGAGATCCGTTACAACACTCAGGTGGGAAAGGATATCACCCTCTCCCAGATCTTTGAACAGGGGTACAAAGCCATCTTTATCGGTGTGGGGGCCCATACCAATACGCCCATGGGTGTGGAGGGAGAGGACAAGGGATATAAGGGATTCATCCCCGGAGTTTATTATCTCCTCGAGATCAATCTTGGAAGAGACCCCTATCCCGAAGGTAAGAGAGTAGTGGTTGTGGGCGGCGGGAATGTGGCAATCGACTGCGTACGCTCTTCCTTTCGCATCGGCAAAGCCGATGTGAACCTGGTCTATCGCAGGACGAAAAAAGAGATGCCTGCGGATCGAGTGGAGATTCATGATGCGGAAGAGGAGGGTGTGAAATTCCATTACCTTTGCAATCCGGTCCGGATCATTGAGAAGGATGGGAAAGTGACCGGCATGGAATGTATCCGGATGGAACTGGGCGAGCCGGATGAGAGCGGAAGGCGCAGACCCGTCCCGATTAAAGGTTCGGAATTCTTCATCGAGGCCGATATCGTTATTCCCGCCATTGGCCAGGCGCTCGACCTTTCCTTCCTCGAGGAGAAGGACGGGGTGAAGACGACAAAGCGCTCCACCGTCGCCGTGCAGGAAGGAACGTTTCAGACAAACCGTGAGGGAATTTTTTCCGGAGGCGATTGCGTGATCGGTCCGGATGTCCTCGTCCGTGCAGGAGGCCATGGAAAGAGGGCGGCTGATAAGATCGACGCCTACCTGCAAGGGAAGGAGTTAAAGGAGTCGGAGGACGAACGGTTGGAGACACTCATTGAGAAGATCAAAGTCTACAGCAAGGATGAAAAGATCGGACACCCGGGCGGGCAGAAGAGGGCGATGCTGGAGCTTCTTCCTCCTGATTCGAGAAAGTGGATCTTCGATGAAGTGGAGAAAGGGTTTTCCATTCCGGTCGCACTGAAGGAAGCCGAGCGCTGTCTCCGATGCGTGCGGGTAGGGCTCTTGGCGGTTTAGCCGAAAAAAGGGGATTAGAGGAGAAGCAGGATGCAGGTCTTATATCTTCTCATTGAGACAATTGTAAAGTGTGGGGTGGTCTTTGCTTGCCTGATGCTCTCCGTGGCCTACCTGACCTGGCTGGAGCGGAAGGTCCTGGGCCACATCCAGATCCGTTTTGGCCCGAATCGCTGCGGTCCGTTCGGGCTGCTTCAGCCTTTTTCAGATGGCATCAAGGCCTTCTTCAAAGAAGACCTCGTTCCTGGAAGGGCGGATAAGCCGGTCTTTGTCCTTGCGCCAATGATCTCTATCATCGCGGCCATCAGTATGTTTGCAGTCATTCCCTTTGGAGACCGGTTCACCCTCCCCTGGACAGATTATGTGGTCAAACTGCGGATCGCTGATATCGACATCGGACTCCTCTATGTTTTCGGTGTCGCCTCCCTCGGAGAATTTGGAATCGTGCTCGGAGGCTGGTCTTCGGGCAATAAATATGGTCTGACCGGTTCGCTTCGAGCGGCGGCACAGATGATCAGTTATGAGGTGGCCCTCGGACTTTCAATCGTCGGAGTCATCATTCTTTCCCAGAGCCTCAGACTTACAGAGATCGTTGCGCTTCAGGCCGGGGGGTTCTGGAACTGGAACATTTTGTATCAACCCGCCGCTTTCGTTTTTTTCATCATCTGCGCCCTTGCCGAGATCAACCGGACCCCCTTTGATATGCCGGAGTCAGAATCTGAACTGGCCTGCGGATTTAACATCGAATACAGCAGCATGAAATTCGCCCTCTTCTTCATGGCTGAATACGCCCATATGATCACCGTAGCCGCTGTCGCCGTGACGCTCTTCCTGGGAGGGTGGCAGGCCCCCCTGCCCCAGCTCGATTTCATACCCGGGGTGTTCTGGTTTGGAGCGAAACTCTTTGTGATCATCTTCTTCTTCATCTGGCAGCGGGGGACCTTCCCGAGACTCCGCTACGATCAGATCATGAAGTTTGGTTGGAAAGTTTTATTTGAATTGACTCTCGTCAATATCTTTATTACCGCCTTGATCGTTTTACTGAAAGGTTAATAAGGGGCGAAGATATGATCATTCCATTGCTTAAAGGTCTTGCATTTACATTGGGTCGGTTTTTCTCCAGGCCGATCACCATCCAGTATCCGGAGGTGAAGGCGCCCCCTGCAGAACGCTGGAGAGGAATCCAGTATTTTGAGAAGGATGAGCAGGGAAAGACGAAGTGCGTGGCCTGCGGCCTCTGTATGGCGGTCTGTCCTTCTCAGTGCATCTACATTGAGACCGCCGAGGATGAGGAAGGAAGACGCTACCCGCTTGTCTATGAATTGGATGCGACGCGTTGTATCTTCTGCGGTTTTTGTGAAGAGGCGTGCCCGGTCAACGCGATCTTGATGGGAAAGACTTACGAATGGGTGGAGAGAGCGCGCGCGCCCTTTCTCATGAACACGGAGAAACTTCTGGAGGAGAAGAAGTATAATCCGTAATTATAAAAGAGCATAGAGCATAGGGCAAAGCGTAAATAACAGAAAAAAAGAAAATTTGGAGTCATAACATGGCTGAAAATTTAGGAGTACTCTTTCAGTGGGTGATCTTTTTGGGGATGGCCTTTGTCTCGATCGTCGCGTCCCTGCTGGTCATCACACGCAAAAACCCCATCCACAGCGCCCTCTTCATGGTGCTGGCCCTCCTCTGTGTGGCCGTGCTTTATGTGTTGCTCCACAGCCCGTTCATTGCCATCATCCAGGTCATCGTCTATGCCGGGGCGATCGTGATGCTCATCATCTTCGTCATCATGCTCCTCGACCTCGAGACGGAGCTCCGTTCCAGGCTGAAGATCGGTTATTCAAAGGTCATCGGAGGATTTGTGGCCGTTCTCTTCCTCTTCGGGATCTTTTACGCCGTCGTGGCTAAATCCCCGACCGGCCAGACAGGCTCCTATACGACCGAAAAGATGGCCGGCAATGTGAAGGCTGTGGGCGAGGTTCTTTTCACGGAATATCTTCTTCCCTTTGAGATTGTCGCCGTCCTTTTAGTGACCGCCATCATCGGCGCAGTCATTTTGACCAAGAAAAGGATATAAGGAGAATAGATTATGTGGGTCGTTCCAACCATCCCCCCTGCCCTCTATCTCATGTTGAGCGGAATACTCTTCACGATCGGCGTGATCGGGGCATTGACCCGTCGCAATGCGATCATCGTCTTCATGTGCATCGAGTTGATGCTCAATGCGGTCAATTTAACCTTCATCACTCTTTCCCATTTTCTACAGTCGATAGACGGAGTGATCTTTGCCTTCTTCGTGATGGCTGTGGCCGCGGCGGAAGCAGCAGTTGGGTTGGCGATCTTTGTGATGCTCTATCGTTCAAAAGAGACGATCAATATCGATGAAGTGAATCTGCTGAAATGGTAACCCCCACCCTATCCCTCCTCCCTTGAGGGGGAGGGTTGGGGCGGGGGGTAGAAGGAGTTCTTCATGTTAGACTATATGTGGCTCATCCCTCTATTTCCTTTTGTCGGATTTCTGATCAACGGGTTATTGGGGAGACGTCTGGGAAAAGGCGTGGTCAGCGTGGTGGGCCCCTCCGTGATCGGGCTCTCCTTTCTCACCTCCATCCTCATTTTCTTCGAACTGATCAATAAACCCCCTTCAGAGAGGCTCTTCGAGAAGGTGATCTTCGACTGGGTCGTCTCCGGCTCCTTGCAGACCGTCATCGGTTATCAGATCGATCCCCTCTCCATTCTCATGGCCCTGGTTGTGACCGGAGTGAGCTTCTTCATCCATATCTACTCCGTGGGATATATGCATGACGATCCGGGTTTCACTCGATTTTTCACCTATCTCAACCTCTTTGTTTTCATGATGCTCAATCTCGTCCTGGCCAACAACTTTTTATTGATGTTTGTGGGTTGGGAGGGCGTGGGCCTCTGTTCTTATCTTTTGATCGGCTTCTGGTATGAGAAGGATTCTGCGTCCAATGCGGGAAAGAAGGCTTTTATCGTCAACCGGGTGGGCGACTTCGGTTTTCTCCTGGGAATGTTCCTCCTCTTCGTCAACCTGGAGACGCTTGATTTCACCGAGGCCTTTTCCAGGGCCGGCAATCTCGACACGACAACGGTTACCGCCATTGCCCTCCTGTTCTTTGTCGGCGCCTGCGGAAAATCGGCGCAGATTCCACTCTATGTCTGGCTTCCGGACGCGATGGAAGGTCCCACTCCGGTCAGCTCTTTGATCCATGCGGCCACCATGGTGACCGCAGGCGTCTATATGGTCGCCCGGTGCAGCGTCCTCTACAACATGGCGCCCATCGCCATGGCGGTCGTGGCGATCGTGGGCGTGGCCACCGCGATCTTTACCGCCTCCATCGGTTTCTGCCAGTACGATATCAAAAAAATCCTGGCTTATTCGACGATCAGCCAGTTGGGATACATGTTCGTCGCTGTGGGCGTGGGAGCGTATGCCGCAGGGATTTTTCACCTGATGACTCATGCCTTCTTCAAAGGGCTCCTCTTTCTCGGGGCGGGAAGCGTGATGCACGCCCTGAGCGGAGAACTCGATATCAGGAAGATGGGAGCCCTGAGAAAAAAGATTCCCATCACCTTTGGGACCTTCTTCATCGCCACACTGGCGATCGCGGGCGTGCCCGGCCTCTCGGGATTTTTCAGCAAGGACGAAATCCTCTGGATGGCCTTCTCCAGCGGACGCGGACATTTCCTGCTCTGGCTGGTGGC
>JAGXSW010000213.1 GCA_018333715.1 Syntrophaceae bacterium
GATGCCCAAAAAACCATGGGCATTATCACCATGTCTCTGGTCATCCTCGGCGTCTTTCCGGATTTTCATATTCCCTTCTGGGTGGTTGCGAGTTGTGCGGCCGCGATCGCCCTTGGAACGGCAAGCGGAGGATGGCGAATCATTAAGACCCTGGGCTCGAAGATCTATCGCCTGAGGTCGGTTCACGCCTTTTGCGCCCAGACCGCTTCTGCCACGATTATCCTCGGAGCGGCGCTCCTCGGAGGGCCTGTTTCAACGACCCATGTTGTTTCCTCCAGCATCATGGGCGTGGGGGCAGGGCAGAGGGTCTCCGCTGTCCGGTGGGGGGTTGCAAAGAATATCATCCTGGCCTGGTTCATCACCATCCCTGCCTCTGCCATAATGGCAGGTCTCTGTTTCCTTCTGATCCGGATGGCCCATCCCAATTTTTAAAGAAAAGGAGCAAAATCATGGTATTCGATTTCCTCAGAAGAAAAAAGTCCTTTCAGGGCAGTGAGAATCGTTTCTTCGATCTCCTCTCCCATCAATCCTTAAAGAGCATCGAGGGGCTGGATGCCCTCTGGAACTTCGCTGAAAACGGAACCAAGGAAAACGCCAACCTCGTCAGGAATATTGAAAGGGAGGCGGATGAGCTGCGGCGGATTTTGATCCAGGAACTGGATCAGACTTTTATAACGCCCATAGACCGGGAGGATATCTTTGAACTCTCCCGTGCCATTGACGATGTGGTCGACTATGCGAATACGACCGTGGATGAAATGGAGATTTATGAGGTTAAGGGAGACCATCATATCAAAGAGATGGTCAATATCCTCCGTAAAGGCGCCCGGGAATTATATGATGCGGTCAAAATCCTGAAAGACTATCCCAAAATCGCCTCAGAGCATGCGGTCAAAGCCAAATCTTATGAAAACCAGATCGAGAAAGCCTATCACATGGCGCTCGCTGACCTCTTTAAGGGAACGGACACGGTCTATATGCTGAAGATGCGGGAGATCTACCGCCATCTCAGCAATGCGGCCGACAGGGGAGATGAGGCCGCCAACATCATCTCGAGCATTGTGATGAAACATACCTGATTTGAGTCCTGAACGTTGTTCCAGTACATAGTGCTTTCCTCAGAACTAAAGTGAATCACCTGGAAAAAGAGTCATTGCGAAAAGCGAAGTTATTCCATCAAAGATGGGACAATGACATCTTTCCCCGTATTTGGGGCGTGGTCCCCGTCCACCCGGTGAAGCTAACCAGAAGGGTAATGCCCTGCCTGGGCTTAGCGCCTTTTTACGAGCTTCTTACGATTTTTCTGTTTTTTGTAAAAGGTTAAAAACTTTTTAGGAGAAAATACTTTTATTCCCTGGCATAATTCGATGGGGAAATGGTCCTGATTTCCAGTGACAAGACAAACAGCTTTACCTGCGAGGGCAACTTCGAGAAATGGCTCATCTTTAGAGTCAGGGAGCGAATGGTTCAAAGGAGAAGGCGCTATTGTCTGCCCGCGATACACAACATAGTCAAGCAGTGCATCTACCTTTTCTTTTGCAAACTTAAACTTCGGTCGGCTCAGGACTTCATCATATTCCGAAAGAATACGGGCATCAAAAGAAAGGATTAGCTCTCCGGATGAAACCATGCGGACAATCTCTCCGCATGTCCCGAAGGGCGACAAAAGGCCTGCAACGAGAACATTGGTATCGAGGACAATGTTCATTGCACGCGTTTCTTACGAACAGCTCTTATTTCAGCGTTGATTTCATCCATCGAGATTCCGTCAGTCCCCTGTTCAATGGACCGGCGTTGAATGGACGCCACCGCATCAACCGCGCGGGCTTGACGGAATGCGGACAAAGATTCCTCAAGGTTTGCATCATTTATCGCTGCAAGAATGGCTATGGGCCGTCCATTACTGGTAACAACCATCTCTCTTTCTTTGGGGAGTTCTTTCCAGATTTGTCCCGATTTGCCCCTTAAATCTCGAACCGTCAAAAATTTCATGCTTTTAGTCCTCCAACTGTGTACTATATTATGCACACAATTGTCACCCAATGTCAACCAGATTTTGGCTCATAACGCAAAGCTCGTCATTAATGTCCTGATGCCCCGGGACAATGACATCTTACCCGGTATTTGGACCGGTGGTCACCGCCCACCCTTTTTCAAGAAATTTAAGCTCATTCTTTTATATCTGGAACTGCTGAGTATGAGGAATGCTTGGTGAAAATGGAAACTTCATTTTGTCCTTCTTAATATGGACACTCCATTTCTCTTTATCTCTTCGGCCAGGGTTCCACCATTATTGAAATCTCCCGGTTTGAATGGAATAGGTTCTATTCTGTTGTCAATTTTTCTCCTGAAAGGGACAATCTTTCTCCGATCCTCAAATCTATCTCCTGTAAAGGCGTTGGAAATTAAAGCAACATCTATGTCGCTCTCTGGTTTTGTTTTCCCTTTAGCATGGGAACCAAAAATGAAGGCTTCTGTTATATGGATCTTGTTCTTTTCCAACTCTTCAATATATCTTGTAACTACTTTTATGGTTAAATCCTTTTTATTAGCCACTTCTTGAGCTCCTCAATCTTTCTCAAATATTCTTTAGATAAATTTCTCGTGCATCTTTTCTTAAAAGAAAATTTCTCGTCTGGATATCTTGCCTCCATATTGAAGTCTGTAATTGTCTCAAGGAGTTCTAATTGCTCCTCTGTTAAGCCGAGCGAAATCTTTTCTGCTAAATGCACAAGCCGATGTGTATACGGTGGATTTTCATTAAGTTTATCCAGATAGATTGCTTTCAGAATCTTTTCGATAGTAAGATGTCCAAAAAATAGTGAGTATGGATAATCCCTCTTTTCAAAAAGGTGCTCTGCAACCTTCCAATCATCCTTGGCAGATTCAAGCCAATATTTGATGCGATCTTCTTTCGTCACCATATCCCTTTGTCAATTATCAAGCATAGTATAAATCTGATCGTGGATTTTATCAACAAAAGATTTTGACTACCTTTGTATAATCTCCCTCGTCTATGAATGGGGTCACCCATTAAAGTCTTGCAATACTACAATCTTCAACCTTTATTTTAAACTGCTGCATTGCAAGACTTGACCCCATTTTTTTTATCAGGCTTTTCCGGAAACGAACAAAGGGAGCTTTTCGAAACTTCGATTTCTGTAATTCGCCTTTTTCAATAGAGATATCATCTGGGCTAAACGTGCATATTTGAAGCTCAGCAGTTGTAGCAATGACAGGGAAATATAAAAACCGAAAGTCTGTTTTATCGTTTTTGTGCAGTTGATATTCTTCAAAGGCAATCGCCTCGGTGGCCTCGAGTAATTCTGCCGCTGTTCGTTCTAACATTGGTTTGCTTTTTGGGTCTTGTCCGGTAACAACACAAAACTCGGATTCAGAAGACGCTGGGTCTAAAGCAGCATCGTACCAGTCGAAGTCCTTCGTGTTCTCATTCCCAACGTATGTTAACCAAAATGTCGCATGACGCCGTTCTGCAGATTTGGTCGAAGGTTCTAGAAAAATCCAGTTAGTATCACGAACTCGCTTGCATTCCACAATTACCGTTAGAGTATCGTATTGGTTTCTGAGCACAAGGTCGACAAATCCATCGTGGCCTGTTTCCAAGTTACGCCATGGGAATTCTTTTAACAGAACCTTCCAACCTTGATCAGCATACGTCTTCTTAATATGATTCTGTATTCCGATCTGCAAAGGAAAGCCCGAAGAATTAACAAAATTCTGCAATTTATCGTCATTCATTTTGCATGCCCCTCATCGTTTGGCCATAACGGCAAGTTAACCAGGAGCCGGATTTATAGGCGATCTGGCTCACCGCTTTGTTCGGCCTGTTGATTTCTGTGCCAGGTCTATCAGAGAGCGCAGGGCTTCGTTGACAGCCTCCTCTGTGGGAAACACTTTGGCCACGTCGGGACTCAGAAGTACAAGGTTGCTGCCTTTCCGGTAGGACTCAAAATACTTGCCACGGATTCCTTGGCCTAAATCTTCTCGCCTATACTCGGGACGGAGTTCATCGGATACTTTAGCCTTCTTCATAGATTCTTCTCTCCTTGCGGTCCATGAGACGCGCGTTTATAATT
>JAGXSW010000214.1 GCA_018333715.1 Syntrophaceae bacterium
TCATGTCTCCGAAAATCTTATCAAGTCGATAAGACCCGACCACGGGCGGATGGTTTATATTTTTTAGGGCAAAGGCAACATTGCCCATTGTAGAAAAGTCCTTGTCATACGGGATAATCCTTTCGGTTTACGAACAAGCTAATGTTTCCGCTATAAGATTTTCTCCAACATGCCTGCCCGAAGGCCGGTAATTTTCCACGGAAGAGTGACGCATTACTCCGAGGTTAAAAATGCTATTTTGATGCAAATTATACCAACGATGAAAGTGAAGGAGCTGAAGTTTTTGGAATCGAAACAGAAGGAGCTGGAGAAGACTCTCTCGCCTTCGAGAAAAAGAACTTCTACAAACATACTGCCATCCCGGTGCAGCTCATCCGTGGTGGATGATCCGAAGATGATGAAGGGGGTGGAGCATGATAGCGCAGAATCAGCGAAACCCTACAAACCGAAAGTGGGCGGCCTTTCTGAAAAGGGATGGTCCGAAAAAGAGATGCTATCCCTGATTCCCCAAGTCAGCCTCTTTGTCGCGGCGATCATCTGCAAAAAATGTCACGAGGCAAACTACCGAAATTGGCTATTCGACTAACAGACTAATCGACTATGCGACGAATGACTCCGAACTCATAACTTTTATTTACCCTAAAAACTCCCAGGCAATCAAGAAGACACAGAACAGACCGATGGTGAGCATGGCAAATCCCATCACATTCGAGAATAGGTCTGTCCATGCGCTCGGATACTTTCCTCGATAACTCTCCAATCTATTCTGCGCCACCAGCCTCTCATACTGTTTCGGCCGCTCTTCAACCAGCTCATATTTTGGCAGAACTCCTGTAAAGATGACCGGATCAAACGGGAACTTTGACGGTCGAAAATGGGTATTGAAGAAATGGACGGTAAAGATAAAGCCGGAAGCCAGTAGCGCTTCGTCCGAATGGACGATCTGGGCGATATTGATCACCCAACCCGGCAGGAAGATGCAGAATTCCTCAGGAAACCAGAGCATCAGTCCGGAAAGCCCGATGGCAAACATCCCCCAGAAGACAGCCAGAAAATCGAACTTTTCCCAGTAGGTCCATCGATCAAACTGGGGTTTTGGGCCTTTATTAAAGAACCAGCGAACCATTCCCACGATATCCACAACATCCTTCCAGCGTGGGCAGAGGGAATCCGGGCCGAAAAGCTTCTGGAGTGGATTTGGATTCCCCGGTAGTTTTTTAAAGAATAGGAAATAGAAGATATAGGCGAGGGCCGCCCCGAAATAGAGAAAGGTAATAGCCGCAGCGATTCGGTGGACCAATCCCGCCATTTCGGCTCCCCCTAAAAATGCCATCAGACCTTTGGCCCACGGAGCATGAGAAAATTTCAGCGGCAGTCCGGTCAGAACGAGGGCGATGAAGGTGACCATCATCGTAAAGTGAAGGATGATATCGAAGGTTTTGAAGCGGCGATACATGTAACCTGCCTCTTCAGGTTTGACATGTTGCGGGAAGAAGATTCCTTTCGCCCTCAATTCCCGCTTCTCCCAGAAATCCCTTCGCCACCAGAGGACGGTGTGGATCCAGAACATGCTGAATACCGATACTAAAAGTGTTGTCATGATTACGAAAGTCCAATAAAAAACGGGGTCCCTTTCGGGATCCGTATGGGTGGCATGGGCAACCCACATGACAAAGTTGGTATTGGCCCCGGGGTGGCATTTCCCGCAGGTTTCGACAAGACGTGCGTCTGAGATGAGCGATTTCGGATCTTCCTGGGAAAGGATGCTGTGAAAACCATGGCAATCCGCACAGCCCGCCACCAGTGTCGGGTATCCTAATTTTTCCACTTTCCCATGATAAGACTCATAATAAGTCTGGGTGGCAATCGGGAAGACCTTATTTCGCTCCATCTTCTCCTTATCGGCATGACACTTTTGACAGGCCTCGGTATGGAACTCCTTTCGAAATTGGACCACCTTGGGCTCATCGCCCTTCAAGATGGGAACCTTATGGAGACCATGACAATCGCTGCAATCAGGAGAATCGGGGTTTCCTGCGAGAACGGATTTACCATGGACGCTCTCTGAATAGCCGTCATCAGAATGGCAGGTCGTGCATTTCTCGATGACCCTCGTTTTATCCCCTTTCCAGGGAGTCATCTCGTGAATATCTTTATGGCAGTCTTTGCATTGAATATCGTTGATGAAATGGGCGCTTGCGTAATGTTCCGCCCCCTCCTTCTTATGGCAGCGATGGCAGGTCACCGGCTCCGAATGAATCCTGGCGCCCTTTGCCTTCGCCTTCGTATGGGTTTTGACATCCGTGATGTCCCAGTGGCAGCTATTGCAGGAGTTGGCTCCGTGGACCGACTGGGCGAATTTTCTCTCGTTGATCTTATTGCTGTGGCAATCGAGACATTCCGAATTATCGATGCATTCATAACAGTATTCCCTGCCTCTGACGATGAATTTCTCACCCTTTTTCGCAGGTTCCGGAGGTTTGGCCAACGCTCCGGGTGTGGAGACCTCCTTTTTTTCCGGTGTGGGTGTGGCTGCCCACATAAATCCGAGGCCCAAAAAGAGGGCAAGGGAAATAGCAAGAAGAATAACAATTAAACTTTTCAATTTCGTTTTCATGCTCCCCCCAATCCCAAGATAATAGGGTTATTCCTTTAAATTTTAAGTGGATTTTTTGTTTGTGGAATTTTCGAGAAGGTAAGATGCGATTTTTTTAACATAACAAAAAATTGAAGTCAACAGTTTTTTGGACAAACTTAAGTTTCGGTTTAGGGCTTGACAATTTCGTGAAAGATATTATCTATTTAAGCGGAGGTTGTCTTCTATGCCCACTTACGCTTACCGGGCTGTTGATCCGGGTAAGAGTTGTGATCGCTGCCGACAGGGTTTTGAGACCATTCAGAGGATCATTGAGCCTGCTTTCATCAAATGTGCTCATTGTAAAAATCCGATCTCCCGTGTTCTCTTTGCCCCAGCGGTGGTGATCAAGGGAAGCCCGATGACTGAAACGGACCGGAAGATCAAAGAGTATGAAAAAGAGGGAAAGTGGAGCCATGCCGCTGAACTCGCAGACAAAGAGGCTGAAAAGACGAAGAGAGAAGATCTCAAGGTTCGAGCTCTGGAGGATTACAAGAAAGCAGGATACGATTTCGATAAGCATGATACCGATACATAATTCTGGAATATTGGAATGATAGAATACTGGATGATTGAGAATACAATCAAACACAAAATAACAACGAATTTTTCATGAAAGAAGCAAAGTTTCCTCCGTCCAATTTTCCATTATTCCAGTATTCCATCATTCCAGTATTCCATCATTCCATTTTAATTGTATGATCACGCTCAACCATGTTCAGAAGCAGTTCGGAAGCAGAGAGCTTTTTAAGGACGGCTCCCTCCAGATCGGAGCAAGAGACCGGATCGGCCTGATCGGTCCCAATGGCTCCGGTAAAACGACTCTCTTCAGGATGATCCTCGGGGAGGAATCGATTGACGGAGGAGAAATCCTCATTGCCAGGGGAGTGAAGATCGGCTATCTCCCTCAGGAGGTGATCTCTTTTAAGGGAGATACGGTCCTGGGAGAAGTTTTAAAAAGTGTATCAACGATCACCTCTCTTCAGGATAAAATGAAGATTCTGGAGGAAGAACTCTCTTCGATCGACGACCCGAACGCTCAGGAAAAGCTGGCAAAGGAGTATGGAAAACTTCAGGAACGCTATACCGTCCTCGGAGGATATGGCCTGGAAGCCGGTGCGAAGCAGATCCTCAATGGATTGGGTTTCAGGGAGAGGGATTTCAACCGGCTGACCGATGAGCTGAGCGGGGGCTGGCTGATGAGAATCGCCCTTTCGAAAATCCTTCTTCAATCTCCTGATCTCCTTCTCCTCGACGAACCGACCAACCACCTCGACCTCGAATCCCTCATCTGGCTTGAAAAATTCCTGGTCAACTACCCGGGCGCCATGGTCGTCGTCTCGCACGACCGCGTCTTTCTCAACCACCTCATCGATCGAATTGCGGAGATCGAAGGCGAAAAGATCGACCTCTATCACAGCGACTACGACCACTACCTCGATGAGAAGGAAAACCGCAGGGAGATTCTTGAGGCGACCTATAAGACCCAGCAGAAGAAGATCGAGCAGACCGAAAGATTTATTGAGCGTTTCCGGGCCAAGAACACAAAATCGAGTCAGGTCCAGAGCCGGATCAAGATGCTCGAAAAGACTGACCGGATCGAGCTGCCAAAAGAGAGGAGGGAGGTTCGATTCGAGTTCCCAGCTCCGAAAAGAAGCGGGCACAGGGTCCTGGAGGTGAAGAATCTTCATAAGAATTATGGAGAGACCCTGGTCTATCAGGGGATCGACCTCACCCTCTTCCGGGGAGACAAGGTAGCCCTGGTCGGCCCCAATGGCGCGGGCAAATCCACCCTGTTAAAAATATTGGCCGGCGTTCTCGATTATGAGAAAGGAGAAGTTGTTCTTGGAAAGGATGTGACCCGGGCCTATTTTGCCCAGCGCCAGTTCGATCTGCTTCGTCCTGAAAATACGGTCTTTGAGGAACTCCTCTCCATCGCCACGGATGAGAGCCAGACTCAACTTCGAACCCTCCTGGGAACTTTTCTCTTCAGCGGGGATGAGATCGAGAAGAAGGTCTCTGTTCTGAGCGGCGGCGAGAAAAGCCGTCTGGTTCTTGCAAAGATGCTTCTCAAACCCGCCAACCTCCTGCTCCTCGATGAGCCCACAAGCCACCTCGATATTGCATCGAGAAATGTGCTCGAGATGGCTTTGAAACAGTTTCAGGGGGCGATCTGTCTCATCACTCACGACCGCCATCTCATCAATCAGATCGCCAGTAAAGTGATTGAGATCGACCGGGGGACGCCGAATGTCTATCTTGGAAATTATGATGATTACCTCTATAAAAAACAGCAAGCCGCAGGGGTGAAGAAAGAGATTAAGGTTGAGTTTGAGGAAAAAGATAAATCTATAAAAAAGAAGTCGAAATTTATGGTGAAAGAAGAGAGGCGAAAAAGGGCGCAGGAGATGGACCAATTCCGGAAACAGCTCTTCGGCCTCGAAAAAAGATTCGAGGAAGCGGAGAAACTTCTTCAGGAAGCTACCCGGAAGCTGGATCATCTCAATCAAAGACTTTCCGACCCCAATCTCTACCTCAATCGGAAAGAGACCTACGAAACCGTTCAGACCCATAAACGTGTTCAAGAACAGGTGAAAGAGTTGACTCAACTCTGGGAATTCTTGGCCCTGGAATTGGAAGAGATGAAGAGGATGGATATCATGTCAAACGCCAATGAGTAGCGTTCACATTTGAAACCCATCCAAAACTTAGAAATATAGTTTTCATCTTAAAGGGTTCCCTCTTCCTTCCTCCTATAATCAATAAAACGCCCATCTTCCCTTCCAATGCAGATTTCAACCAGATATCTTCAGTTTTGGCAAAGTGTAGGTATTGGCGAGATATTCGTAATTTCGAGTTTAGAATTCTTCAGTGCCCCCTTATTTACTTCTTCTTGTCTTGGATTCCACACTTCCAAAAAGTTTAAAAATTATGTATATTGTGAATCGTAGCCTACAAAATATGATCCAAACCTTCTGCCTATTGGAGGATCAAATGGACATATCGAATTTAAGGAGCGAAGCACGTCTCGTACAATCCATGACCGAGATCGCTGTAGAAAGCTGGAAGTTTTCTCGGCTTTTTGCCAGACTACTTCAAAAACTTGATGCTGGTGAGGCAAACAGATATGTAAATCAGCTCAGATATTATTTGAAATCTCTTGACTCAAACCTCGAATCGGCCGGCCTTCGGTTGGTCGACTTTGAAGGACATCCATACGATCCGGGGATGGCTGCGACAGCCTTGAATCTAAGTGATTTCGGGCAGTTAAACCAAATATCTCGCTCGTCAAATTGTGAGTTCCCTTTTAATAGAAAAAGGGGGGACGTTTCACGCCGGATACAACCTTAATAGTTGAGTGTATGATTTCTGGAGAGCAGGTCATTATGATATCGCAGAAGCTTCAATATCTGCTATAAACCTTCATTTTTTTAACTATTGAAATTGTTTGGATTTGATTTTGATATATGTATCTGGCCTGATGATTTCGGAAATCCTCGACTCCTGAAGCCTGCCGAAATCTAAACTCCAAAAAAAACCGGGAATGGAATGGCGACTATTTTGGGGGCGATGGGAACGATCTCGGTCCCCGAATAAATAATCACAGAGAAGAGGAGCTTATCTTTAAGATCTTCAGCACATTGTTTCAAACTCGTGATATCCGACTCATCAATCCGCTGCGACCATTTCACTTCGATGGCAACCAATTT
>JAGXSW010000215.1 GCA_018333715.1 Syntrophaceae bacterium
TATGTGGCGATGAAACGCAAATTGTCGGTGGGGGATAAGGTGTCCGGGCGCCATGGAAACAAAGGGATCATCTCGCGCGTTCTTCCCGATGAGGACATGCCGTACATGGAAGACGGAACCCCTGTCGATGTCGTTCTCAATCCCCTGGGCGTTCCTTCGCGAATGAATGTGGGGCAGATTCTGGAGACCCACCTCGGCTGGGCCGCCAAGGGGCTGGGATCGAGGATCGCTGAATATTTGGAGAAGAGTTATAACCCCAAAGTCCTCCAGCGGAGAATCAAAGAGATCTACTCCTCAAAAGAGGTGAACGAATATCTGGAAGAGGCGACGGATGAAGAGGTGATTGAACTGGCCCGGAAATTGGGCAAGGGGATTTACATCTCCGTTCCCGTTTTTGATGGGGCTTCTGAGGAGGAGATCAAGGAACATCTGGATAAAGCAGGGCTCCCGGCGAGCGGCCAGACCATCCTCTACGATGGGAGGACAGGCGAACCCTTTCACCATAAGGTGACCGTGGGCTATATGTACCTGCTTAAGTTGCATCATCTGGTGGACGAGAAGATCCATGCCCGTTCGATCGGACCCTATTCTCTGGTGACCCAGCAGCCTCTGGGAGGAAAAGCTCAGTTCGGAGGCCAACGGTTAGGAGAGATGGAGGTCTGGGCGCTTGAAGCTTATGGAGCGGCTCATTCCCTTCAGGAATTTCTAACGGTGAAATCGGACGATGTGGCCGGAAGAACCCGTGTCTACGAAGCCATTGTGAAGGGGGAGCATACGCTGGAATCCGGACTTCCCGAGTCCTTCAATGTTCTGGTCAAGGAACTGCAGAGCCTCTGTCTCGATACGGAATTATTAGAGGAGAAGAAGGAAGAACTTTCATAGAGAGTGGAAAGTAGAAGGTGGAGGGCGGAGGGTGGAAAATTCCTTTAACCACTTTCTACTCTCCACCTTCCACTCACAAAGTAAAGGAGGAAGGCCTTGGAAGATTATCTGTCATTCTTCGAAAAAGGAAAGAGCCCGATCAATTACAATGCCATCCGGATCTCCATCGCCTCTCCGGAGAAGATCGAATCGTGGTCTCATGGGGAGGTGAAGAAGCCGGAGACGATCAACTACCGGACCTTTAAGCCGGAGAAAGACGGGCTTTTCTGTGCGAAAATCTTCGGTCCCACCAAGGATTATGAATGCAATTGCGGTAAATACAAACGGATGAAACACCGGGGGATTGTCTGCGAAAAGTGCGGGGTAGAGGTCATCCAGTCGAAAGTGAGAAGGGAGAGGATGGGCCATATCCGGCTGGCCACTCCCGTGGCTCATATCTGGTTTCTCAGGTCCATTCCCAGCAAGATCGGTATTCTCGCCGATATGACTCTGAAAGAGCTGGAGCGGATTCTCTATTTCGAGGCCTATCTCGTGCTCGATGGAAAAGAGACCCCTCTGAAAAAGGGAGAGATCCTCTCCGAGGAAAGATACCGGGAAGCGAAAGAGAAATACGGAGAAGGTCTGGCAGTCTCCCAGGGAGCGGAGGCGATTCGGGAGCTATTGAAGAACACCCAGATGAAGGAGCTTTCAAAGAAACTCCGGGCCGAGATGAAGGAGACGGCCTCAGAGGCCAAAAAGAAGCGTCTGTCGAAGAGGCTGAAGATCATCGAATCCTTCCTCGAATCAGGAAACAAACCGGAGTGGATGATCCTGGAGGTGGTCCCCGTCATTCCCCCCGATCTTCGTCCTCTCGTTCCTCTCGATGGAGGACGGTTTGCCACTTCCGACCTCAATGACCTCTATCGAAGGGTGATCAACCGGAACAACCGGTTGAAAAGGCTCCTCGAATTGAATGCACCGGAGATCATCATTCGGAATGAGAAGCGGATGCTTCAGGAATCGGTCGATGCCCTCTTCGATAACGGTAAAAGAGGGAAGACCATCTTAGGGGCCAACAAGAAACCTCTCAAATCGCTCAGTGATATGCTCAGGGGGAAACAGGGCCGTTTCCGTCAGAACCTTCTGGGAAAGCGGGTGGACTATTCGGGCCGCTCGGTGATCGTCGTCGGTCCTGAATTGAAATTGCATCAATGCGGTCTTCCCAAGAAGATGGCGCTTGAGCTCTTCAAACCCTTTATCTATCATCGCCTCGAAACCAAGGGGCTGGCCACAACGATCAAGAGCGCCAAAAAGATGATCGAGAAGGAGAGGCCCGAGGTGTGGGATGTCCTGGATGAGGTGATCCATGAGCATCCTGTGCTCCTGAACCGCGCGCCGACCCTGCACCGTCTGGGAATTCAGGCCTTTGAACCCATTTTGATCGAAGGCAAGGCCATCCAGCTTCATCCCCTTGTGTGCGCCGCTTTCAATGCGGATTTCGATGGAGACCAGATGGCCGTCCATGTCCCTCTCTCGATCGAGGCCCAGGCAGAGGCGCGAATCCTGATGATGTCCACGAACAACATCCTCTCGCCGGCCAGCGGGAAACCGATCATCGTGCCTACTCAGGATATTGTTCTGGGTATCTATTACATGACCCGGGAGCGCCCCTATGTCAAAGGAGAGGGAAAGGTCTTTTCAAATCCCGATGAGGTCCGTGTGGCTTACGATGCGGATGAGGTGGATCTCCATGCCCGAATCAAGGTCCGAATCAATGGGGAAACGGTCGAGACGACGGTTGGCCGTATGCTCCTCAAGGAGATCCTTCCCGAAGAGATTCCCTTCGGACGGATCAATAAGGTGATGAAGAAGAGCGACATGGCCAATCTCATTGACTACTGCTACCGGTTCTGCGGCGATAAGAAGACCGTGCTGCTCTCCGACCGCTTAAAGAGCCTGGGATACCGTTACGCCACGACCGCCGGGCTTTCCATCTCCTTGGATGATATGCTCATCCCTTCCAATAAAGAGGACCTTCTGCAACAAGCCCAGGAAGAGATTGAAAGAGTCCAGGATCAGTATACGGAAGGACTGATCACCGACGGTGAGCGATATAACAAGGTCATCGACATCTGGGCTCAGGTGACGGAGAATATCGCTGATGTGATGCTGAAAGAACTCGGCAGCGAGACCATTGAGGGGCCAGCGGGGGAAAAGAGGATGATCGATAGTTTCAATCCCATCTATATGATGGCAGACTCCGGAGCGAGAGGGAGCGCCCAGCAGATGCGGCAGTTAGCCGGGATGCGGGGGCTGATGGCGAAACCCTCCGGAGAGATCATCGAGACCCCTATCACGGCAAACTTTCGCGAGGGCCTCACGGTCCTCCAGTACTTCATCTCGACCCACGGCGCGCGAAAGGGTCTGGCCGATACCGCTTTGAAGACGGCCAATGCAGGATACCTGACCCGGCGGCTGGTCGATGTGGCACAGGATGTGGTGATCAGGGAAAATGACTGTGGCACGCTGGACGGTATTGAAGTTGAGTCGCTCATGGAGGGGGGAGAGATCATCGAATCGATGAGGGAACGTATTCTGGGCCGGGTGGCTCTGGAGGATATCCGGGACCCCTTTACCGATGAGGTGATTGTCAAGGGCAACGAAGAAATTGACGAGGCCCTTGCGGAGCGCATTGAGGATTCGGGGACTGATAAAGTAAAGATTCGCTCCGTGCTTACCTGTAAATCGAGACGGGGGGTTTGCGCCCTCTGCTATGGAAGAGATTTAGCTCGGGGAAGACTGGTCAATGCGGGAGAGGCGATCGGGATCATCGCTGCCCAGTCCATTGGCGAACCCGGAACGCAGTTGACCATGCGGACCTTTCATATCGGTGGGACAGCAAGCCGCCGGGCTGAGCAGACAACGCTCGAGAGCCGGATTGAGGGAAAGATTAAATTTATCAACCTCAAAACGGTCAAGAACCGTGAGGGGCATCTGATCGTGATGAACCGGAACGGCGAAATTGCCGTTCTCGATGAGAACCGAAGGGAACGCCGCCGTTACTCCGTCATCTACGGAGCCAAATTGAAGGTGAAGGATGGGCAAAAGGTGAAGGAAGGGGAGATGCTGGCGGAATGGGATCCCTACTCCATCCCTGTCCTCACCGAGGTGACGGGCCAGGTGAAGTTCGGGGATATCATCGAAGGGGTGACCATGCAAGAGCAGGTGGATGAGTTTACCGGCCTTTCGAGAAAGGTGATCGCCGAATCGAAAGACCCGGATCTGCGACCAAGGATTTCGATCAAGGATGAGAAGGGCAAGACGATGAATCTTCCGGGGCTGACCTCCCAGGCCCGGTATCTCCTTCCCGTTGGAGCGAATATCTTTGTTTCAGAAGGGGGTATGGTGGAGGCAGGCGATGTGATCGTCAAAATCCCAAGGGAGACCACGAAGACAAAAGACATCACGGGAGGGCTTCCCCGGGTCGCCGAGCTTTTCGAGGCTCGAAAACCGAAAGAGTTCGCCCTGATCAGCGACATCGACGGGGCCGTTGAGTTTGGCAAGGACCTGAAAGGAAAGAGAAAGGTGATCATCCGGCCGGAGGTGGGTGAAACCAAGGAATATATGATGCCGAGGGGGAAGCATGTGAGCGTCCATGAGGGGGATATGGTGAAAGCCGGAGAGGCGTTGATGGATGGTCCGGCCAATCCCCATGACATTCTGAGAGTGTTGGGCGATAAAGCCTTGGCCCGATACTTGGTGGACGAAATCCAGGAGGTTTATAAACTTCAGGGCGTGAAGATTAACGACAAACATATTGAGGTGATCGTCCGCCAGATGCTCAAGAGGGTGAGGGTCAAAGAAGTAGGTGATACGCATTTTCTGGTGGACGATCAGGTGGAAAAGTTGACCTTTGAGGAGGAGAATGAACGGGCGCTCAGAGAGGGCGGCAAACCGGCGGTTGCAGAGCCTCTCTTCCTGGGTATTACCAAAGCCTCCCTGATTACGGACAGTTTTATTTCTGCGGCCTCTTTCCAGGAGACCACGAAGGTCCTGACCCAGGCCGCTGTGGCGGGGAAGATCGACCATTTGAAAGGATTGAAGGAGAATGTCATCATGGGTCGCCTGATTCCTGCTGGAACCGGACTTCCCAAATACAAGCAGCGAGACTTATGGGTGGAAGGATATACGGGAGAGGAGACAATGGCAGAAGTCTCAGCGGAAGGATCTGTCTGAAGAAAAAAACTTTTTTGAAGTTAACCCCGTTAGAAATTCGAACGAGACATTATTTCTAACGGGGTAAATGAATAAGGCCCATTCTTGCAGTTCGCAGAATGGGCCTTTTCTTTTGTGGCTCTTCTCCAAAGCGAGCGGGTCATATCTGCTTTTCCCCCTCTGGGCTGGCGGCTGCAGAAGATAGTCGTTAGGGATATAAGTTCCAGAAACAGCTTGGCAGTTGAGGGAAAGGAGGGGGGCATCAATTGTAAGATATCTGAAGATGATTACAAGCTACTGTCTTTAAAGGAGAGAACTGAGCATGCAGTTTGATGGGGGGGATCAGAGATTAGAAAGTGGAGAGCAGTATTTGGAGAATGGAGAGTGGAAAGCAGCAAGTGACTAAAAAGCCTACTCTCTACTTTCCACCCTCAACATTCGAGGATTTACTTGATTGTTTCCAATTTTTTCTTGGCGATCTCCGCCTGATCTGCCTGGGGGTATCGGTCGATGACCCGTCTGAGGAGGTTTCTGGCATTTGTCTTGTCCCCCAGCTCCAGAAAGGCCAGACCCTGTTTGAGAAGGGCTGAGGGAACCTTATCTCCCTCGGGATATTTGACAACCACCTTTTCGTATTCAAGAATTGCCTTCTCAAAATCTTTTTTAAGAAAGTAGGTTTCCCCTATCCAGAACTGGGCGTTATCAGAGAGTTCCATGTTGGGATACTGTTTGAGAAAGGCCTCAAATTTTCTACGGCCTCCGTCCAGGTCTCCCTTCTGGAAAGTCTCATAAGCGTCCTTATAGAGATTTCCTGCTGTCGTGGAAGGTCCTTTCGGTTCAACCGGAGGTTCTTTCGCCGGGATCGATTTTTCCATCTCCGTCAGCTTCGAAGTCAATTTTGCGTCCAGGCCCTTGAGACGATCCTCCATGCCCTTCACCCGTTCATCATAGGATCGGTTTTTCTCTTCAAAGGACCGGTTTCTCTCCTCAAAAGATTTTCCCTTTTCCTCCAGTATTCTCAACCGGACTTCGACATCCTCTTTGATCCGAGAAATCTCCCTGGAAGGGGTTTTAAGAAACACTTTATGCTCCTCCACGCCCGTAGAGAGGGTCCGCAACTCAGATTGAAGGGTTTCGAAGCGGAGAAAAAGATCGGCCCGGGTCTTTTGATTTTCTGCCTGCAGGGATGAGTGATTTGTCTCGGTCTCCTTTTTAAAGGCGGTCAATTCCGTTCGGATCGCTTCCATCTCTTTTCTGATCGAGTCCTTCTCTTTTTGAATCTGACTCAGTTGTGAATCGAGTCTCTGGATATCCTTGTCAAGAATCCGGACATCGCCTACAGTAGCGCATCCGGAAAGGCATAGGGCGATCCAGAGAACGATTCCCCCTTTCTTCCAGTCACTCTTGTTCATGTCGGCTCTCCCGGGAAGGATATCCCTATTTAGCAGTGATTACAAAATGGGCCCTACGGTTCTTGGCCCAGGCTTCTTCATTGTGTGCGGGATCCATGGGTTTCTCCTCACCGTAACTGATCGTGGAGATCCGGTCCGCTGCGATCCCGAGGGAAGCGAGATATTTCTTCGTGCTATTGGCCCGTCTCTCTCCAAGGGCGAGGTTATACTCATTGGTTCCTCTCTCATCGCAGTGGCCTTCGATCTGAATCTTTACGTTAGGAAATTTCTTTAAAAGTGCGGAGTTTTCTTTTAAGATTTCCGCATCGCCAGGCCGGATATCGTATTTGTCAAACTCGAAGAAAATGGGTTTGAGCAGGCCGCTTTCAAAGACCTCTCCCTCAATGCCGGGCGTCCTCTTGGCCACGAGACTTCTTTCAAATTCCCTTTTTGCCTGCTCTTCCTTTTCTTTTAACCTCACTGTTTCCTTCTCCTTCACTTCCTTTTCCCTGGCTTCCCTTTCCTTCTCTTTGGCCGCTCGGTCCGCCTCGATTTTTGCGGCCTCTGCCCTGGCCGAGGGTTCATCCTTCACCACTGTTTTCTTGGGGCAGCCCATCAGGATGAGACCGATGCAAAGGACGAAAATGACTGAAACAATATAGCTTTTCCTCTTCATGGTTAACCTCCTTTATGTATGATTTTTAAAGTTTTCTGTTTACCCCGTTAGAAATAATGGACCGCTCGTTTTCAAGCCGTTCGGCAGTGCTCACGGCTCGATTTTCTAACGGGGCTTATTCAAAGCGTTTGGACCAGGCCGGACTCGATTCACCTCCTTTCGGTGTGGTGAGAGGCCTCTGATTGAACCCATTGGCGTTCATGATGAAAATTCTCGATCCCCCTGCCCGGGTCGAACTGAAGGCAATGTAACGGCCATCCGGCGACCAGCAAGGGCTTTCATTGTTACTGCCATTGGGGGTCAGCTTTTTAAGCCCGGATCCATCGGTTCCGATTGTAAAGATATGGAATTGGCCTCCTGCCCTCCCGCAGAAAGCGATCCGGTCCCCTTTGGGAGACCAGGAAGGGCTGACATTATAATTTCCCTCAAAGGTGAGGCGGCGGACATTGGAGCCATCCGATGACATGATGTAGATCTGGGGCGAGCCTGAACGGTCTGAGGAGAAAACAATCTGCCGGCCGTCAGGAGACCATCTCGGTGTGGATTCATTTCCATGCCCTGTGGTGAGTCTCTTCAGGTTTTCACCTTTGGCGTCGAGGAGATAGATATCCGATTTCCCCTCCTTTCCCAACATCAGGGCGATCTGTTTTCCATCAGGCGACCAGGATGGAGAAACGTTCAAGCCGGGATGGGAGGAAAACCGCTGGAGGTTTCTCCCATTTAAATCGATCAGGTAGAGGTCAGGATTCCGCTTGAGGTAGGAGGTAAAAGCAATCTTCTGGCCGTCAGGCGTCCATACCGGCGAGAGGTTGATCGATTGATTCTGGGTGATGGGTCTCACATTGGCGCCGTCGAAATCGGCGACAGAGATCTCTCTGCTTTCTCCCTGACGGATCACATAGGCAATTTTCGTATTGTGAACCCCCTTTTCACCGGTGAGATGGAGAATCGTCTCATCAGCAATCCGGTGGACCATATTTCGAAAATTCTGGAGTTTACTGTCATATTGTTTTCCTGTGAGGTGTTTCTGTTCCACCAGATCGACAAGATGAAATTTCAACCTGAGATTGAGGCCATCCCCTTCGAGGGTTGCCTCGCCCGCGAGGAGGATCTCCCCCCCCGATGAGGCCCATTCCTGTATGGAGAGCATGCTGGGAATCCCTTCCTTCTCTTTGAGATAGGAGGGGAGAAGCGTATGATCGATTACCTTGAAGAACCCGGAGAGGGTGAGGTTATTGGCCAGGACCTCATAGATCTTCGCCGTAAGGGCCGGGGGCGTTTTCTCAACCGATTTCCACTTTGGAAGGACGATGGGAATCTGAACAAAGGTGGGGGCATTGATGTCGAGATAGACCCTCGCCTCGACCGAAGGGATTGAGAAAGAAAGCAGAACAATAAGGATGCAGATAAAATATTTAACCATATTTCAATCCGGGGTAAAACGGATTCCGATCTCCAGGCTCTCCTGGTCCAATTCTTTTGGAATGGGAGGCAGAGGCTCCGCCTTGATGATAGCGCGCATAGCCATCTGGTCATAGAGCGCATTGACGGATTTTTTTTCAAACCATGATTTTCGAACCTTCCCATCCCGTTCAATTATTATAATAATAATGGTCTCTAAGTCAACCCTTTCTTTAAGGAGATGTTCTGGAATGGTCCACGATTGTTTAATCTTTGCCCATATCAGGCCATAATATTCGTTCCGTTTCGATTCCCGGAGGGATGGAGAGATCGGCGGAGGAGCGACCGGAGAAATCATCGGGGAAGAGGGGGGGGGAGCCGGCGTCACCTCCCTTTTAGAAACTCGCTTCTGTATCTCATCGAGGGCGGCCTTTTTCCGAATTTCCTCGAGGGCATCGTGAAGACGATCGAGGGACTCTTTCTTCATCTCAGGAGGCTCTTCCGCCTTTTTAACAGGTTTCTTCACCTTTTCAACGATATCATCCTTCTTGGGCTTTTCAATAGGTTTTACCTTTTCAACGGGTTTAATCTTCTCTTCCCTGGGAACGGGCGGGGCAGCGGGAGGAGGAATTTCAGGCTCAGGTATGTAAACAGGCATGAGCGTCACCGTATAGGCAGCGGGTCGAACTTTAATAAGATTGGGCCAGGGATTGAGGCTGAGCAACAGGACGAGAGCGAAATGGAACAACATGGATATCCCCAGGGTGATTAGCCAGCTCATCTCAATATCCTACTTGCTCCGGCTCTTTCTGAGAAACCGGAGAAATGCCATTCCGATGGGAGAGAGCGTCCTCCCGCGATGTGAAACGATATAGATCGGCCGCAAGATAGAATCCATTCCCTCGACATTAATTCTTGAAAGAAGTCTCCGGTTCAATTCTTCTTCTGCGGCCCTTTTTGAAATGAAGGCCAGGCCCAATCCTGCCTTTACCCCCTCTCTTAATGAAGAGGTGCTTCCCATTTCCATCGCCACATGAAATTGTTTCAGGCTCTTCCCTCTCTTCCTCAGCATTTTTTCGAC
>JAGXSW010000216.1 GCA_018333715.1 Syntrophaceae bacterium
GACCGGTTTGGCGATCCCTACTACTTTTTGAAGAGGCAGGCGCTTTATGCAGGAGTGGGTTTCCTATTGATGATCATGATGATGTTCTTTCCTTACGGGATACTGAAGCGATTTGCCTATCCCATCTTTATTCTCTCCGTCCTGTTGCTCATCGCCGTATTGATCCCGGGCATAGGCCATCGGGCGGGCGGATCGATGCGATGGTTGAAGATCAGCGGGTTCACCTTCCAGCCCTCGGAATTTGCCAAGCTGGGCCTGATCATCTTTTTAGCTTACTTCCTGACCAAGAAGGAGGACAGGATACGGAGTTTCTCCTTCGGTTTTCTCCCTACGATTCTGCTCTCCGGTCTGGTCATCGCGCTGGTATTGGTGGAGCCTGATTTCGGGGCGGCCCTCTTTCTCACGGCCATGGTCTTTCTTCTGCTCTTCATCAGCGGCGCAAGGGTGATCTATATTGCCGGCGCTTTCCTGCTGGCCGCTCCGGTAGCCTATGTTTTTCTTATGAATGCGGAGTATCGTTACAAGAGGCTGATCAGTTTCATCCGCCCCTGGGAGAATCCCACAGGAACGAGTTTTCAGATCATCCAGTCTTTCCTCTCCTTTGGCTCGGGCGGTCTCTTCGGGCTGGGACTGGGGGAGGGAAGACAGAAACTCTTCTTCCTTCCGGCCCCTCACACGGATTTCATTTTTTCTATCATCGGAGAGGAACTGGGACTGGTGGGGGCGATGGGTGTGGTGCTTCTCTTCTTCATTCTGACCTTGAGGGGAATCCAGATCGGAATTTCCATTCAGGATAAGTTTGGTTCCTATTTAGCGCTGGGGATCACCTTAATGATCTCTCTTCAGGCGGTTATCAATATGGGGGTGGTCCTGGGATTGCTTCCGACCAAAGGGTTGACCCTTCCCTTTGTCAGTTATGGAGGGACATCATTGATTGCCAATTTCATCGGGTTGGGGATTCTTCTTCACCTTTCAACCCATGCGGAACGACGATGAGGTGTGTCATTGCCGGAGGGGGCACAGGAGGCCACCTCTTTCCAGGGATGGCGATTGCCGAGGCTTTTATGGCAAGGGAGATGGGGAATGAAGCCCTCTTCATCGGGACGGAGAGAGGGATTGAGGCCAGGGTGCTGGCTGGAGGGAGATTTCCGTTGAAGATGATCCATGCCATGCCCATCAAAGGAAGATCCTTGACGGGAAAATTGAAAGCCCTCTTTGCTCTTCCGAAGGCCGTTGCCGAGGCGCTGGCCATCCTGAAGGAGTTTCAACCCCAGTTGGTGTTAGGCGTGGGCGGATATGCTTCCGGGCCGGCGGTTCTGGCCGCTTCACTTCTCAGGATGAAGAGGGCCATCCATGAGCAGAATGTGATTCCAGGGATGACCAATCGGATTTTGAAAAGGTTCAGCCAGCGGATCTTTGTCTCTTTCGAAGAGACGAAGAAATACTTTCCAGGAAGGAAGACCGTTGTGACCGGCAATCCGATCAGGAAAGAGATAACTGTCTCCGGACCTTCACGGGAGAGGGTAGATCGGTTCACCCTTCTCATCTTCGGGGGGAGTGCGGGCGCGCACCGGATCAATGCGGCCATGATGGAAGCCCTGGTCCCGCTCCAGGATCTGAGATCATCCTTGAGATTGATCCATCAGACCGGCAAAGAGGATCTGGGTCTCGTTTCAAGAGGCTATGAGGAGAAGGGATTCGATGCGGAGGTGATGCCTTTTATCGATGAGATGGCGCGCTGTTACCGGAGGGCTGACCTGGTGATCTGCCGTTCTGGAGCGAGCACGGTTGCGGAACTGGCCGTCTGCGGAAAGGCATCGATTCTCATCCCTTACCCCTACGCGGCTCATAACCACCAATGGATGAATGCAAAAAGGCTGGTCGATCTGGGAGCAGCGAGGATGATTCTGGATGAGGAGCTGAACGGTCTATCGCTTTCGGAGACCATTCGCAACCTTTACCATTATCCCGAGGAAAGGGAGAGGATGGAAGAGGCGATCCGGAGGATCGGGCGTCCGAGGGCCGCCGAAGAGATTGTGGAACAGTGCTATGAGTTAGTTGGGGCATCATTTCCCCCCCACCTTCACCCTCCCCCGTCGAGGGGGAGGGGATTTTTAAAGGGAGAATCATGCAAATAGTTTCCCTCTCCCCTGGTGGGAGAGGGTTAGGGTGAGGGGGAATCGAACTCATTATGTATCGAAAAGGGAAGATCAGAAACATCCATTTTGTCGGGATCGGCGGCATCGGGATGAGCGGAATCGCCGAGGTTCTGCTTAACCTGGGTTACCGGATCAGCGGATCGGACATGAAGGAGACAGAGGTCACCCGGAGGCTTCAGACCCTGGGCTGCGAAATCCATTATGGCCACTGGAGAGAGAATGTGAAAGAGGCAGACGTCGTGGTCGTCTCCTCCGCCATTCGTCCGAACAACCCGGAGCTTGGAGTGGCCGAGGAGAGGCTCATCCCCATCATCCCGAGGGCGGAGATGCTGGCGGAATTGATGCGGATGAAGGTGGGCATCGCCATTGCAGGGACCCATGGAAAGACGACGACCACCTCCCTCATTGCCACGGCTCTGGGCGCTGCAGGGCTCGATCCGACCGTGGTCATTGGAGGAAGACTGAACAGCATCGGCAGTAACGCAAAGTTAGGGCAGGGAGAGTTTCTGGTTGCCGAGGCGGATGAGAGCGATGGGTCCTTTCTTAAACTGATGCCCACCATCGCTGTGGTGACCAACATCGATCCGGAGCATCTCGACTACTATAAGGGGATTGAGGAGATCAAGGAAGCCTTTCTCGATTTTCTCAACAAGATTCCTTTCTTCGGGTTGGCCGTGCTCTGCCTCGATCATCCCAACGTCCAGAGCCTTCTCCCGAGGCTGAAGAAGCGGTTCACAACTTACGGGTTGACCGTTCAGGCTGATTTTCAGGCGGAAGAGATCGAATTCGACGGACTCTCCACCGCCTTTGATGTCCTCTATCAGCGAAAAGAGGTCGGAAGGTTAAGGATCCGGATGCCGGGCCTTCATAATGTTTATAATGCGCTGGCTGCGGTGGCTACTGCTTTTGAGCTTGACATCCCGTTTCAGGTCGTTCAGGAGGCCCTGAAGGATTTCGGCGGGATTCAAAGACGGTTTCAGATCAAGGAGGAGAAGAAAGGAATTCTCATCGTGGATGACTACGGCCATCACCCCGTAGAGATCATGGCCACATTGAAGGCGGCGAAAACAGGATGGAAGAGAAGGATCATCGCTGTGTTTCAACCCC
This sequence comes from Syntrophaceae bacterium, assembly GCA_018333715.1. Lineage (GTDB taxonomy): Bacteria > Desulfobacterota > BSN033 > BSN033 > UBA1163 > RBG-16-49-23. The sequence continues at coordinate 3,267 of JAGXSW010000216.1, forward strand.
ATCGCTACACCCGGACGCAGGCCCTCTTCCAGGATTTCCTGGCCGCCTTTTACGATGCGGATGTCCTCATCCTGACAGATATCTATGCGGCCGGAGAGGAACGGATAGAAGGGGTGGAAACAAAAGCTCTCTTTGAAGGGATCAGGGAGTACGGTCATAAGGATGTGACCTATATTCCGGACAAGAAGGAGATCGTTGCCCATCTTCTCGATGTCGTTGCTCCGGGAGATATGGTGATCACTCTGGGCGCAGGAGACATCTATCAGACGGCAGAGGAGCTGGGGAGACGTTTGTAATTTCGGAATGCGGATTTCGGATTTCGGAATTCATTCCGCACTCCGCAATCTGCAATCCGCAATGGGATGGATGATTCGAGATTACAAAAAAGAGGCGAAGGGTTTGATTGAGGGAAGGGCGCTCTTTGATGCGCCGATGAAAAAATATACCTCCCTCAAAGTGGGAGGCCCTGCAGACTGTCTCCTCTTTCCGGAAAACATGAAGGAACTGGGAAAGGTGATCCTGCATGCCCGGAGAAAAAGAATTCCCGTCTTCATTTTAGGAAAAGGAACGAATCTCATCGTGAGAGACAGAGGCATTCGGGGCTGGGTGGTCAGCCTGACGCAGGGGATGAAAAAAGTTCGGATGGATGGAGAGTTTCTGGAGGCTGAAGCCGGCTGTTCGCTTCAACAACTGGTTCAATTCTCCATTCAAAAAGGGCTTGCCGGACTTGAACCTTTTTTCGGGATTCCGGGCACCGTGGGCGGCGGGCTGGCCATGAATGCGGGCGCGTGGGGGGCAGAGTTGAAGGATGTCCTCCATTCCGTGACGTTGATGAAAGAGGATGGAGAGGTTGTGGAGAGACCCCGCTCCAGACTCCGGTTCTCTTATCGGAGTTTGGCCTTACCGCCATCCTGGGTCATCCTGAAAGGATGCTTCCATCTAAAGAAAGGAAGAAAAAAGGAGATCCTTGAGCGGGTGAAGTTTTTTTCAGAGATGAGGAAGAGAACACAGCCTCTCGACTATCCGAGCGCAGGCTCCATTTTTAAGAATCCGGAGGAGGGGCCGGCAGGAAAGTGGATTGATGAGATCGGGTTAAAAGGGTTCAGGATGGGGCAGGCCATGGTTTCAGATCGCCATGCCAATTTTATCATCAACCTGGGAAAGGCGACCGCGGAAGAGATTCTCCATCTCATCGAGTGGGTGGAGAGAAGGGTCTACGAGGAGAAGTCCATCTCCCTGAAAAGGGAGGTGAGGGTGGTGGGTGAACCCTAACCAAAAATATTTGAAATTTTGGCATCAAATTTTCGTCATTCCTGCGGAAGCAGGAATCCA
>JAGXSW010000217.1 GCA_018333715.1 Syntrophaceae bacterium
TACAAAAGCGAAAAGCTGACCAAGAAAAATTTAATTTCTGTCCGGAATGCGGAACAAAGGCCAACCCAGGCGATAATTTCTGTCAGAATTGCGGACAAAGTTTGAAATAGGGATAAAAAGGAGGTAGCCATGCTTCAGTGCCCAAAATGTAAAAAGAGCTTCAGTGAAAATTATGCCTTTTGTGAAGAATGTGGGGTTAAACTCATCAAGGCTGATGTTCTTGGCCTGAAGCAACAGGAGTTTAAGGTTTTTGACAGGGTTGAAAGATCGGTTTTTTTTAGAATTACCAGATCCTATACATGGATTATTTTAATTCTTTCCATCCTGGGATTTATTGGAGCAATATTTTATCTAATCTCTGATATTCGACTTTTCTTGTGGAAAGACACAAGTGTTTCGGCGGAAGAAATTAGAATTATTCTTGCCGCTAAAAAAGCTGGTAGAAGTCCGGCAGAAGTGGAGGAGCTAACAAAAAAGCTGGACCCCGAACTTTTAGCGAGGCTTGATAAAGAAATTTACGAATTGATTATACTTTTACCAAAGACCGATCAAGAAAAAATAGGTGTTGAAAAAATTCGAGGCTGGGTCAAAGAACGAATTGGTCGCTATTATACTATAAAAGAAAAGATTAAAATCCTTCGTGAAGCTAAAGGGGTGTTAACAAAATTTAACGAATCAGAAAGAACAGAAGCGCTCGGTACTTTTTTTAATATGAAGGCCGAGAAGGAAAATAAAATTGAAAGGGGTCGAACAGAGGCAAAGATTAAAATGGCTACCATTGGAGGCACATTTTTTGCTTTGATCATGACCATCGCCGCCTTCAGCCTCATTCTTGTTCTCTTGGCCATTGAAAGGAATACGAGGAAAGGATGAATAAAATTTAAACGATTTTTCATTATGGTAAAGGGCCTGTCCCCGGAATGGGAACAGGCCCTTTTTGTTACCAGTTGGGGACGAAGAAGAGGAAGGTTTTAGTCCAATCTCACAAAAGAGCCGTAACAACTCTGGAGAAATCGCGAAGGTCTTTTAGATTATGCTGGATCAACTCATAAAGTGTGCCGTAATCCACTTTCCAGTACATGTGGACGAGCAGATTGCGGAAACGGGCCATTTTTTGCAGGCTTTCTGATAATTCTCTTTGGATGATTCCTGCATCCGCTAAGATGGCAAAACATTCTGCATATCCCTCCGGCACTTTTTTCAGACGTTTTGCTGAGATGTGGTAACACAACCCCAAAGCGGCTTCAATGGCCACCAGTAATCGATAGCAAGCAATATCCTGCATGTCCTGATCTTTTAAGAAGTCTTCCTTCCGTTTTATCTTGATCCTTTCAAGGCGGGTTAAGGATTCTTCAATTTCTTGGCACCGGGTGCGGATCAGTTCTTGGTTTAAGGTCATGGGCTAAATGCCTCCTTAATTCCTTCACGGATGATAGGTTTGAGATCGAGATATCTCTGTATTGTTTTTTCCACGACTTGTACCCGTTTTTCTTCATCTCTCTCGAGGACGAGGGTCCCCTGAATTACATGATACAGAAACAATACTGGAGCAAAGTTCAAAACTCGAACGTCCACAGGTATCTTAAGCTCCCGGCTAAGGCCTTGGGATAGATCAAGACTATAGTTGGTAGATTCCTCTTTCGTGATTTCTGAAATATAAACGCCCACATCAATATCATGGAATGGTAAACCTTCAGTAAACGAACCATAGATATAAGCAAACACCACTTCGCCATGCTTTCTCAGCATTGCTTCAAGGCGTTGAACCAACCGTTCCCTTTTATCCTTTTCCAGATCAAAGCGCCTCAGTTTCATAATATACCATTATCATACACTCGTTCGAATGGCAATCGGAATAATGATTTTTCTTCATTGACAATGGACGGTGTTTTGATTAAGGATAGAAGATAGGGGATGACGAAAATGCAACTTCAGGCCCGGTTCGAAAAAATAAAGGATATTTTTAAGGACTATCCTTATATTGCCTCTGCCTATCTTTTTGGCTCCCATGTCTCCGGCAAAATAACTCCAGAGAGTGATGCCGATATTGCGATATTGTTGAAAAACAACGCTCCCGATGGAAGAGAACTCCTTCATGAGGAAGATTATTTGGCTTACAGGGTGGCCAGGGCGCTGGGGGTTAAAGAGGTAGACCTGATAGACCTTAACAAGAAGGGGATCCTCTTTCAGCACAATGTCTTAAGGACCGGCATCCTCATCTATGATGGCGATCCGGCGTTCAGGATAAAGTTTGAAACAGGGGTGATCATTCGTTTTTGTGACTTTGAACCCACCCTCCGATATATAGAAAAACGTCAATTGCAGGGTCGGATTGAGAGGTATGCCAGGCCATGAACCAGAGGGACATCCAGGCAAAGCTCGATGTGATCATAGATAACCTTGATAAGTTAAATATATTAAAGACCAAGGCATTTGAAGAATTCACATCCGATTTCAGAAATATAGATTCCACCCTGCATAGGCTTCAGACTTCAATACAGGCGCTCCTTGACATAGGCAGCTATATTATCGCCTCCCTTGGCCTCAGGACACCCAATACGAATGCAGAAATCATCGAGATCTTAAATGAGGGCGGTTACCTACCAAAGGATAAGGCCAAGACCTACATCAAAATAAGCCAGTTCCGAAACAGGATTGTCCACCTCTACAACCATATAGACACAGAAACACTCTATGATATTCTGATCAACGAACTGGGAGATATCATCGCCTTTTACACCGATCTCATTAAGATTATTGAAAATCATAAAAAGTTGTTGTAGCGGCATCTTTTATTGTTTCCATCATTATGAACTTATCCAAAAGGGCGCTGTACAAAAAGGGCCTGTCCCCATTCCGGGGACAGGCCCTCTTTGTTACCAGTTGGGGATGAAGAAGAGGAACGCGAGCGAGGTGATGATAAAGTAGACGAAGAAGACCATGAGGAGCCAGCCCATAATATCTCTGAAATGCAATTTAGCCACAGCGAGCATGGCGATGGCCCAGAAGGGCTGGATCATGTCGGTCATCATGTCGGACCAGGCAAAGGTGACAACGGTCGTTCCCATGCCAATGCCCAATTGTTTGGCCGCCGGGATAATATAGGGAGCCTCCACAGCAAACTGACCGCCGCCGGAAGGGATGAGATAGTTGAGAAGCCCGCCATACCAGTAGAGGATGAGGGGAAAGGTTTGAGGCGTGGAGATTGCCACAAAGGCATTTGTGAAAACGGCGGAGAGCAGAGTGTATTTGAAGAGGCCGAGAATTCCTGCATAGAAGGGAAACTGGATCACAATTCCCCAGACCGCCTTTCCTGCATCCTCTGTCGCTTTCAGGAATGACCAGGGCCTCCAGTGAAAAAGGACACCCAGCATGAACATGGTAAAATTGACGACATCGAGGGTAAGGGCCAGCCCCTTATTGGAAAAGTACCAGATCAGCCAGACCAGACCGCCAATAAAGAGGATGATATTGAATCCAGGCCACCAGTTCATCCAGTCTGAAGGGCTTTGAAATTTTTCAGGCTTTGGAGGAGCTTCGTAAAGTTTCAGTTTATCCATCAATTGGGGTGACACGGTGAAAGTTTTTTCCGGTCTCGGATGCATCAATGCCATCACGATCGTGACCACAACAACGATGATGAGTGTTAGAATGAGGTTAAAGGGATGCAAGATCGTCTGGGATATGGGGATGACCGCATCTAACAATTTCGCCTTGATGGCAAAGTTATCCGGCGTCGCAACGAGCAGCGTGGAGGATCCTGAGAGTCCGGAGTGCCAGGTGCAGCCGAGTCCGAGATAGGCGGCGGCGATGAGGAGACGATAATCGACCTTTGGATTTCTCTTCACAATGAAGAGAGCGAGCATGGCGCTGGCTATCAAACTGGTTCCCCAATTGAACCATGCCACAATCATTGAAAAGAGAGACATAACGACAATGGCCTGCCAGGGTTTTTCAGGATTGGACCAGCCGGAGAGTCCGTTGAGCAGTTTCCGGACAGGAGGGGAGCAAGCCAGGATATAGCCGGTCATCATGATCAAACACATCTGCATGGCAAAGGTGAGCAATTCCCAGAATCCTTTTCCCCATGCTTGAATCGATTGGTACGCTCGAGAGCCAACCCCCACCTCCGGCTTGAATCCCCAGATGAGGGCCAATATGTAAGTAACCACACTGAGAAAGATCACAATGACCAGGGCATCCGGGATCCACCGCTCTGTCCATCGGGTGAGGGCGTCCCCCCAATCTTTTAGAAACTCAAATGTTCCTCGTACCTCTTCCTTCTTTTTCTCGTTCATAAACGTTCCCTCCTTTTTAAAAAAGGTTAGATAAAGGAAAAGAGCCTTAATGGAAAAGGTTTAAATCGGACCGGAGGTCTTATTGACGAAATCACCTCCTCTCGTCAAGGATTGAAAGAGGTTAAGAATCTTAGAGGCTAAAATCTTTTAGAACCACCCAAACTTCCTTTTTCATATCGAAAAGGGTCTCTTTTGTCAAGAAAAATTCGAAGACGAGAAAAGTCTCCAAATCCTTTTTAACATTGACTTTTTTTCCAATTATGTTAACATCATTCCAAAATTAAAAGTCTTTTGTTTGGAGGTTAGATTCTTACACGACAAAGTCTGAGAATTTATCTCTAACATTTTGGCCCCCCAAAAATCTCCCCTCCCCTGG
>JAGXSW010000218.1 GCA_018333715.1 Syntrophaceae bacterium
AAAGATGTTTTGAGCCTTGTCAAATTTTATAAAAGTAAAAAATAGTCAGATATCAAAGGCGGCCACAGACGCCAAGATGAACCACCATTTTCGGCAGATTGCCCCTCAAATGGACTGGACGGATGCCAAAATTAAACCGTGGCAAGAGGTTGACGCCTTTGGAAAGGAGGGGGGCCGAAAAAAAAGAGGTTCAGGGATAGAATCTTACCAAAATCACGCATTTAACTTCTTGAAAAGTAAATGAGACTGATGAAGATTCTTTTCAAAGCGCTAAACAGTTACTAAAATCGTAATCATGAAAAAGCCCTTTACAAAAAAGACCCGATCGAATTAAAATGCGTAACCATGACCATCAGAAAGATACTCAGCCGTGATTTCCTTCTCACCTTTTCTGCTCAATTGACCTTTTCTTTCTCTCTTTTCATTCTCATTCCAACCCTTCCGATCTACCTTGCAAGGCGGGGGGCCGCCGAAGCAGAGATCGGCATATTGATCGGAACCTCCAGCGTCTCCTCTCTCATCCTGAGACCCTTTATCGGAAGGGCCCTTTCACGAATCCCTGAAAGAAACTTCATGCTCGGGGGCGCCCTCCTCTTCATCCTCTGCTCCATCGCCTATATCCTTTTGCCCCCCTTCTGGCCTTTCTTAATGATCAGGGTTCTTCAGGGATTTGGGTTTGCGCTCTTCTATACGGCATCGACCACCTTCATCGCCAATATCAGTCCGGAGGCCCACCGGGGGCAGAGTCTCAGCTACTTCTTCCTCGCCTTCAATTTTGCTTTTGCTCTGGCGCCCTCCTTCGGGATGTTCCTGATCAACCGCTTCAATTTCACGTTTCTCTTTCTGGTCTGCGCGGCCCTCTCCTTTGGCTCCCTCTTCTTCTCCGCCCGATTGAAAAAGAGGGGGGAAGATGCTCCGGAAACTCCACCGACGGAGGATCGGTCCTTTCTCTCCCGAAAGGCTCTTCCGCCTGCCATCATGGCCTTCTTCACTCATATCATCTGGGGAGCGTTAACCGCTTTCTTCCCTCTTTACGCTCTGGAGCATGGAATGAGCAACCCCGGACTTTTCTTTGCGGCATTTGCCGTCATGCTGATTCTGGGCCGGACTTTCGGCGGAAGGATATTGGACCTCTACAGCAGAGAAAAGGTGATTATGCCCTGCCTTCTTACCTATATTATGGCAACGGTCATCCTCGCCTTCTCGGAAACAACACCCATGTTTATTCTGGTCGCCGTCATTTGGGGCGCTGGAAATGCCTTTGCCTTCCCGGCCTTCGTTGCCTATGCGATCGACCTCGCCGGCCCCTCCCGGGGATCGGCGCTGGGGACATTCACAGCCCTCTCTGATCTGGGAGTTGGGCTGGGCGCCGTGATCATGGGCATCGTGCTGCGTCTGACCAGCTTTCAGACGATGTTCCTCTGCCTGGCGTTCACGGGTATCCTCAATTTTATTTACTTCTATCTCTTCGTGATGAGAAAGGCAAAAATTTGACAGGGCCGTTTATATGATGGAGCAGGTCGAAAGATGAGAATATTGGTGATTGTCAATCCTGCGGCAGGGGGCGGAAAAACCCTTCGTCTTCTTCCCAGTGTGAAACGCTGGCTCTCCGAATCCATTCACGATTTTCTCTTCACCATCCCGGAATCACCGGATGAAATGCGTTCTGAAATTGTTAGGGTCTCGGCACAGGGATTCGACGCCGTCCTCCTCCTCGGGGGAGATGGAACCGTCCATGACGCCCTTCCGGCAATCCTCAGCGTGAACATTCCCTTCGGATATCTTCCAGGTGGGAGGGGCAATGATTTTGCCCGGAACACCGGCTTTACAACAAATTTAAGAAAAAGTTGCCTCATTCCTTCCCATCCATCGTTTCATCAATTGGATTTGCCGATCATCAATCAAACGCCTTTTATCAGCACGGCCTATGTAGGGTTCGATGCTGAAGTCAGCAGGCTGGCCAATGATGGGAAGGGGTGCTTTGATGGAAAGTTAGGATATACGATATGTGTGATGAGGGCCCTTAGAAATTTTAAACCTTTTGAAATAGAGATGACCATCGATGGTCGCCGTTTCAGAGAACGTGTCATGTTGATAACCGTTGCCAATGGGGCTTATTACGGAGGAGGGATGAAAATTGCTCCGCAGGCCATCATGGATGATGGGGTGCTGGATATCTGCATTGTAAAAGAGATCTCAAAATTGGAACTGTTAAGACAGTTCCCAAAGGTTTTTAACGGAACTCACGCCACCCATCCTAAAATCATCATGGCCTCCGGCAAAAAAATAAAAATCACTTCGGGTGAATCTCGAGAAATTTTTTCAGATGGTGAATACGTAGGGGTTCTCCCTGTGGAATGCACCATTGGTTCTCAGTCCCTCCAGGTCCTGTTCCCTTTTGAAGAAAAGGAGAAAAAATGAAATCCGTTAAAAAATGGTTGGCGATGGTGGGTATTGCAATTCTTTTCTTTCCCTGCCTCCTTTTTGGAAAAGAAATACATCTCACCCTCATCCATACGAATGACATGCATTCCCATCTTTTGGGCCTCCCGTCCAATCTCGATTATTCCCCTTTAAAAACAGGCGACGATACAACCGTGGGGGGATGGGCAAGGATCGCATCGGTCATTCAATCGGAGAAGGCAAAGCGGACCAACCCTTCCCTTGTGCTCGATGCGGGAGATTTTCTCATGGGCTCTTTCTTTCATATGATTTCAAGGGAGGAGGCCGTGGAACTCCGTCTGATGAAAGAGATGGGCTACGATGCGATCACGCTGGGAAATCATGAATTCGACCTCATGCCCGGAGGGCTGGCAAGAATCATCGCCTCTGCCCACCAAAAAGGGGGACTGCCGGAGATCGTCTTTTCAAGCGCCATTTTTGACAAAGAGAACCCTGAAGACGATACGCTTGAAGAAGTTTTTAGAAAGGGCTGGGTCAAACCCTTCCTCGTGAAAGAGGTCCAGGGAATCCGGATCGGTCTTTTCGGGATCATGGGAAAGGATGCGGCGGAAGTCTCACCCTTTGCCCGGCCGCTCAAATTCAAAAATCCTATCGAAACAGCCCGTGAGATGGTGAAGATTTTAAGGGAGAAGGAAAAGGTGGATCTGGTCATCTGCCTCTCGCACAGCGGACTCCGGGAGAAGAAGTCCCGCTCGGAGGATGAACAACTGGCAAAAGAAGTCCAGGGAATTGATATCATCGTCAGCGGTCATACGCATACGAAACTTGCCAGGCCCCTTGTCGTGGACAAGACGATCATCGTTCAGGCTTATGCCCACGGGAAGAATGTGGGAGTCCTCGATCTGGCCTATGAGAACGGCCAGGTGAAATTGAAGGGATATGATCTGATCGATATTGACGATCGCATCCCCGGAGATGAGAAAATTCAAAAGAAGATCGAATCCTATATCGACGTCATTGACAAAACGATTCTCAAGGATCGTCACCTCTCTTTCTATAAAGTGATTGCAAAGACAGATTTTGATTTGACGCTCAAGCCCGAAGAATCGAATCTTGGCAACCTGATTGCCGACTCGATCCGGTGGGCCATCAACAGGATCGACTATGACAGAAACGACCCTGCCAGCAAAGTGGTCATTGCCATTGAATCCAATGGCGCTATCAGGGATAACCTCCTCAAAGGAAGGACCGGAGACATTGCCGTCTGCGACCTTTTTCGCGCGGTGCCCCTGGGCATCAGCAGAGGGGACGAAAGCATGGGATATCCCTTCATCACCTGCTATCTTTACGGCCATGAGATCAAAAAAATACTTGAGGTCGTGACGAGCATCCACCCTAAAAAGGGAAACAAGTTTTTCCTTCAGGTCTCCGGAGTCAAATTTACATATAATCCAAACAGGATGCTCTTCGATCGCGTGACTGACATCCGGATCGGAAGCGAGGAAGAGGGATATGTCCCCTTCGATTATTCCGAATCGAACAGGGCCCTTTACCGGATCGCCGCCAACCTCTATAATGCGACCTTTCTTAATTTCGTGGGCCGTTTTACCTACCGTCTCCTTGAAATCGTTCCAAAAGATAGAAATGGCAACCCCGTTGTCGTTGCGAACCCAAAAGGCAACCCTTTTGACCTCCTTCTCTCATTGAGAGTGGATGCTGATAGAGAGAAACCAGGGACTCAGGAGCTCAAACAATGGGTTGCTCTGATGGACTATGTGAGGAGTTTCCCGGATAAGGATGGGGATGGGATCCCTGACATCCCTGAAAAATATAGAGGGAAGCTCGGAAGGATTACCAAAGAGCCGAGCTGGAACCCTGTTTCCCTCCTTTCGCGTGGCGCCACTGTCACCTGGATCGCCTTCGGCGCAATCGTCATCATCCTTCTTATCGTCGGATCGGCGATTTACCTTGTGCTGAGGAAGGTGAAAGGGATGGCTCAAAGCAAAAAGGCTTTTCAGGCTTCTCATAGAAAATAGATCGTCCCCCCGTTTTCTGTGTAATCGGTCATAATCTGTGTAATCAGAGATTTCCAGACTTTTTTAGAAATCTCTGGAAATCTGTTTGACAAAATCAATGAGCAAGTATAGGATTTTAGGAAATTAGACACCTGCAATTCAATAATTGTTGGCAGACAGGGGCGGATGAAGATCAAACGCCGAGATCGTCCAAGGGACTCGGCACCCCCTAATGGAGTAGGTGGGGACGTTGGTGCAAAGAGAAATAAAAAGAGATATAAAATTTGACATGGGGTACGGAAAGGAGTAAATTGGGGTTATTCCAAGGTTAGCGAGACGGTGCGGAGATTAGAATACACTGGAACGTCGGTGTCGCGGTTTCTGGAGATGACGACGGCAT
>JAGXSW010000219.1 GCA_018333715.1 Syntrophaceae bacterium
CATCCGTTGCTATTCTTACTGAAACAGCCGAAAAGCTCAGAGAGAAATTTGGCTGGGGAGAAAATCATATCACCCGTCTTTTAAAGGCTCTTACAAGAGTTGGTAGCGTCATTAAAACACATCCCCATCTTCATTTCTTGGCTGACGAACCAGACAATCGTATCCTCGAATGTGGTGTAGCGGCTAAAGCTGATATCATTGTTACAGGAGATAAGCATCTTCTCTCTTTGAAAAATTTTCAAAACATTTCTATTTTCACGCTCTCCCACTTTCTTGAACTCCTTAAAAATAAGGGGGAATGAAGGGACGTCCGTGAAATTTTGAAATTTTATTTCCCCCCCCCACCTGCCTACCGACCGCCTGCCTGCCGGTAGGCAGGCGGTCCCGACCGAGGGCGGGGCAGGCAGGCACAAATGAAATGGGGAGGGATATAAGAGTAAAAATGGGCCAAATCATTTTTTATAATGTCATCCATTTCTCAAATCCATTTACAAATAATTCTATTTGATATAATAATATATACGTTAGTTACAGCCCGGGAAAAACCATAGAAGCCGAGGATAACCTCATATAACATGAATGGATTATAATGGGAAAAAATCTCTTTGAGGTGGATACGCCTCTTGGCTTTGCGGTGCGTTGTACAGTGGCCTATTGGAGGTTTATCGTTTCGGACAAACATCCAATTATGGCAGGTATGGACTACCGTAAGCAGGGGAGAGAGGGAAAAGATAGCTGAGGATGACCTAACTTACCAAATCTGAAATGAATAATCAAGGAAACATCTTAAAGCATTTCAAAGTGTGAAATCCGGTGAACTACCGGCTGGACTTTAGGCTCAGGAAAATCTCTTCGAACCACCTGAGGAGCCACAAGCAGAGGCTGATTCCGAACCCTTTAAAGAGGAGAAACCGGAGAGCACTTTCTCAGGCTTCTTTCCTCCACAGTAGGGACACGTCAGCGACTCTTCCCCCTCGTTCAGTTTTTGAATCTTTTCAAAAATCCTTCCGCAACTTCTGCACTGATACTCGTAAATAGGCATTTTATCCTCCTCATTTATAAAATAACGTGTTCCGTGTCCGTGATTCGTGAACCGTAAGTAAAAATTCTGTATCACTTTAGGGCTTTGAAAAAAGACATCTAATCCCCCTTCATCCCCCTTTGTCAAAAGGGGGAAATCCTTTTTCCTCCCTTTGGCAAAGGGAGGTGAGGAGGGATTTTACAAGTTTTTTCAAACAGTTAAATTGATACAAAATTCTTAACCTTAACCTCAGCCTAAACCTTTATTAAGACGGAACCACTTCATACCCTGCATCAACAATGGCCTTTGCAATTTGCTCTGCCGCCGCTCCTTTTACATTATCAAACCGGACCTCTCCTTTTTCAAGGTCCACCTGGACATTCTGAACTCCGTTCAATTGATTTAATGCTTTTGTAACAGACATCACGCAATGCTGACAGCTCATCCCCTTCACTTTTAAAATGGTCATTTTCTCCTCCTGTAATTCATCGGTAGCCTTAGGCCCTTGCTCTTTAACCTCAACTTCTGCCCTAACCTCATCCTCAGCCTTAACTTCATCCTTTGCCTTTTCCTCAACCTCAACCTTTTCTGTATCCTCAACCTCAGCCTTAACCTCTCTTCTCATCAACTCATCATACCAGACCGTATGGCGATCCCGCACATATTCCGCATCAACCTCGCCGGTAAAGATCGATCTAACCAGGGGTCGGTTGACCTTAAAGATCAATGCGGCCAGATGCGCCAGGACGCCCAGAAGAAAGAAGATGGTCGCAAAGGTATGAGTCAATGTCATCGAAGTAATCAGGACCGGAGGGAGATAGATCCCTGGCAAATTCTTAAGGACTTTTACAATTCCGGTGAGAACCAGGATCAATCCGACGCCGCCCAAATAAGCATAGGCAAGCCGCTGTTCGGCAAGGTACTTATCCGATTTCGGCTCTTTTCCAAATCCAAACATGCTTAAGATGGTGATCAGGGAAGCCTTAACATCTCCCTTTTTGGGAAGAAGCCCTTGATGCCCCAGCCATCCGTGGAAGATGGCATGAAAGACCATAATGGAGACAAAGACGATTCCCGCGAGATAATGAATTTTCAGATTGATGAAGAAGTCTCCTGCCCATCCCATGCCCGGAATCTGAGTCACCATATACCTTTTATACATGGGGAGCTCTCCAAAGCCTGAGAAAATCAGAAGGAGTCCGGAGAGAGCCAGAACCCAGTGTTCTATCAGTTCAATCGGGCCATGGCGGACAATGGCCTTTCCGTCTTTGATTATTCTTTCTCTCATTTACCTTCCTCCTTCCCTTCCTTTTTCCTGCGATAGAAGGCAAGACCGATCGCGCCCAGCGCGCTGATGAGGGGGGCGATGAGAAAACCCTTGGCCCATTCATTCACATCACGAAGCGGGTTTAGGACCTTTCCCATAGTGAGATTGGATTTCGCCTCTTTTAATTTTGAATCAATCTTTTCAAAGGGAGTTTTACTCACATAGATCGTGGCTGTTCCACCGTTTTCTTCTTCTCCGTAGATGAAACCATTGATCTCTTTTGCTCTCTCATGCGCCATCTTCAGGATCGCATCCCTTCTTCCGAAATAGAGAGGTTTCTTCATCCCCAGTCTTTTCTCACAGGCCTCCACGCAAGCCGGAATTTGCCCCTTTTTTATCCGGTCATGGCAGAGGTCACATTTGTACATTACACCCCCACCGGCAGGGATGGGCTGAAGTTTGAGATAGATCCCAACACCGCTCTGCCTCTGAGGAATATGCCACGGGCAGACCGCTTTGCATTTGGCCCCTCCCATACAGAGGTCATGATTGATCACCACGGAGCCATCCGAATACTTATTCAGGGCGCCAAAAGGACAGAGGTTGGCGCAGGGTGGGTTGTCGCAGTGCATACACCGTCGGGGAACGAAAATTTCTTCTCCTTCCATATCGACTTTCTGCACCGTTGTCCAGTTGTAGGGTGTGAGGGTATTCATCACATCCCTCTTCTTTGACCAGTCATCATGTGTCTTCTGAGGCCAGAGGTCTTTGATCGGCTTTTTGGGGTCGGGAAACTTCTTCTCGTTCTCCCTCCGGCAGGCCTCAACACATTTGGGAACAGGTTCGTTCTTACATCCATCGCATTTTGTCAGATCGATCAAGGTGGCATAGGTTCCGGATTTCGCAGAGGCAGTCTCAACCATTCCTGCGGCGCAGGCCGCGCCAATGGCCGTCACCATCGCCCCCTTTTTAAGGAAATTTCTTCTTGTCAAACCTCGTTTGTTATTCATAAAAAGCTCCCTATTTTTTACTCCGCAATTCGCAATCCGAATTCCCCCGACCAGGTCGGGGCAGGCGCAATTGGATTACGCCCAGTCGATATACCTTGAGATGGCGGTTTGGAAGTCTTTCAGCGTCTCCTTCTGCTTCAGAACCGGCTTTTTCCGGCTCTCTTCGAGGCACTCCTCCAAATGGGCATGGATGATGATCGCCCCGACCTTTTTGATGGCCGCTGTCGCCGCCGCACTCTGCATCAGGATGTCCTGACAGGCCGCTCCCTCTTCGACCATTCTCTGGAGTCCCCTTATCTGACCCTCAATTCTCTTCAACCTGGCCAAGATCTCCTTTTTGGGTCTCTCCTGTTCCATACTATACCCTCCTATGGTATAAAGAAACGTTAACCCGTCAAGCCTCTTTTGTCAAGGAGATGGAATCAATGATTGACACAGGGGGTAGGCGCTACAGCCTGGCCCGATTGTCCGGATATGGTGGCCATTCGGACGAGCCTGGGGGTTGGGTTGAGCAGTCTCAGGATCAGCGCGGCCAGAATAGATCAGGCAACCAGAACCATTGAGGCCGCTCTCCAGGGCATTGGTGTAGAGGTGGATGGCCAAACCCTGGTTCTCATCGGCAATCAAAATGGCGATCGCTCCGTTGCGTGGCAATGGGGCGGCACTGTGCCCCAGGCTTATATTCCAAAAAGGTAATCTTCCCTTTGATTGATGGTGCCCTTCTCCATTTAATCTTCTAAAAATTATTTCCTCAATACTGGTTCCGAATAATAGGCAGTAACCATTTCGTTGCTCTGGTCGGTGTCGGTCTGGATGCCGATGGCCAGGACCGGCGGAGGTTCTGTTCCAAAAGCCGATTTAAAATCTTTATGGATGTTGCGTGTTGCATAGGTCCACTGTCCTGCCTTGCCTTCGCCTGACTCCAGGACAAAGATTTTACAGTTCGCCTCTCCAGGATGGTCAAAGATATGTCCTTTGGGCAGATGGGTTGCCCAGATATATTCGATTTTTAAGCCAGAAGGTTCTCCCTTTCCAATCCTCTTGAAAGGCCCCTCTTTCCCGAAGACGACCATCACCCGGGCCGCCGCATCGAAGCGGTCTTTCCTTGTTTCAATGGAAGAGCGGACCACGTTTGAGACTTTCCATCTCCAGGCAAGGACAGGAAGGTCCCTCTCCTTTTGCCCCACAACTTTATAGAGAGAAGAGCGACTGCCTGCACTCTCCGCCTTGATGATCCCTTTGCCAGCCCTTGAGTATTGGGTGGGAGAAACGGAAAAATATTTCACCTCCCACCAGCCTTTGACCGGTGATTTAGGCTCTTCGGGTTTTTCCTGAGGAGAACCAAAGAAAGGGATTTGAGCGAAGATCAATAGAAAGCCGAACGGGATCCATAGGAAGTTTGACATAAAAATTAGCACTCTTTTTCTTCATCCCCTTCATGGAACATTAGTTTGATTAGCTTTTGAGAAGTTTTGAAAATCTGTCTTCATCAATTCCTGCCTGACGAAGCATTTCATGGAATAGCCATTTGGGAATGTCTTGATGATGCCTGTGGCTAATTCTGACTCGAAGGATGGCCTGATTGGGCAAGATTTTCAGCCAGGTCTCATGCTTCTTAGAACGGACCCTTTCAAACCCCAATTTTCTTAAAACGGTTCTGAATTGCTCAAATGTGAACGAGGCCATGTTGAACCTCGATCAGCATTTTTATATCCCAGTCATCTTTACATGTACCAATGGTCTTGAGATATGGAAGGTGATGGGCTCTATTAGGACTGTTCGAATATAGTTCTGACTCCTTGAGATATTCCTCAGCGTAATCCTTCATTGCCTCCACCATATCCTCCAATGCCTCTTCCGGGGTTCCCATTTCTGTCACAAGATCCAATTCCGGACAATAGGCACAATATTTATCTTCATCTCTTGCAAGAATAACTGTCAGCCTTTTCTCGAAAGTTAATATTCTGGGAACGGCGACATCTCTGCTAGGGGCATTGAGATCCTGGTTATGCACTTCCATAGGCCCTCCTTGAAATTCTCATTTGAGGATATTTCTATCTTCATGATCCATGAATACTCAACTTTTGTCAATAAGGATTTCAGTATTCTGTGGACATCAATCCATGATGGGCAAGCCGTTCGGTGGAGCCCTGAAGGCGACATCCCGACCGAGACGAAAACACTTCTTTATCGGGGAAAGGCTTCGAGACGCGCCTTTCCGATAATGGGCAAATGCCTTTATCCTGATTTAGCAGGCTCGCTCAGAGGATAGCGTCTGTTTCCCATTCAATCCACAAACCGCCATTCGAAGCCTTGGAGAGCGGTTTACCCATCTCCGACGACATGGTCACTTTTATTTGGCTAAACAGTTACAATTTTATACCATATTGTGAGGAGTTATGAAAATATTTTGACAGGTCCGTTTCGGTTGCATATAATTTCCTCATCCATATAAAAGGAAAAGATGACATAGTCTCTGTTTTGAGAGGAAAAAAGCAAAGACCTTACCGGGAAGGCGCCATGAAACAGACCATGAAGAAAATTGTATTATGCACCTTTCTTTTAATGTCTCTCGTTGGTGTGAAAGAGGCCGGATCAGGGATGATTGATTTCCGAGAACTGGAGGCCGAGGTTTTAAAGGAAACGAACCTTGCGCGGACGGCCCCGCGACTTTATGCATCCCACCTCAAGGAAATGAGAAAGTATTTTCACGGGAAAGAATTGAGGCGACCGGGCGAATTACCGGTTTTGACGAAGGAGGGTGTTTCAGCTCTGACTGAGGCAATTCGTTTTATGGAAAAAGCGGCTCCTGTTCCGAAGTTGAGACTATCCGGGGGCATGTCCCGAGGAGCCCGTGATCACGTCGAGGTTCAACAAACCACTGGATCTGTTGGACACGGTTCCGCAGAAGGAAGGAGGCCTAACGAACGAATCGGTCTTTACGGAAGCTGGGAGAAAACAGGTGGAGAGAATATCGCTTATGGGTACGCGCACGCACGTGATGCCATCCTATCCTTAATCATTGACGATGGCGTTCCCAATCGCGGCCACCGGCAAAATATCCTGAATCCAAATTTCCGTGTCGTGGGTATTGCTTGCGGTCCACATCCGGCTTACCATACCATGTGCGTTATTATCTTTGCGGGCGGATACCGAGAAAAAAAGGATTAGTTAGACGTTAGACCTCAAGCTCTTCCAATATATGAAACCTAAATTGAGCGATTCTATATCCAAAAGAAGAAAGGTTGATATTCCCGCCCCGGTCTTCGCAGACGGGGTTAGAAAACCCCGTCTATCGATAGGCGGGACATTCCTGTCCCGCTAT
>JAGXSW010000220.1 GCA_018333715.1 Syntrophaceae bacterium
ATTGTCCGTCAATTGAAATCGAAGGGCATTGGAATTATAATTACGGATCATAACGTTCGAGAAACACTGGGAGTCTGTGATCGGGCTTATATCCTGAATGAAGGCAATCTGTTGGAATCAGGAACTCCGGAGGAGATTGCACGAAGTCCGAAAGCAAAAAAAATCTATCTGGGAGATGGATTTCGGTTGGACGAAGGACAATGGATAAAAAAAGAGGAGAGAAAAGGATCCGGGAAGGAAAGCCCCGGTCCTTTATTCGAGTGAGATGGTCTTAGAGCTCAAACAGGCGCCTAAACTTGTTCAGCAACTGGTGATCACACCCCAACTCCAGCAGGCAATTCGACTTCTCCAGTTGACGCGGCTGGAATTGGTTGAGATGATCAGCCAGGAGATGAAAGAGAATCCGCTCCTCGAGGAGCTTGAGGAGGGAAAAGAATCCTTCGATGAAGAGGAACAGGCCGCCGCGGAGAAAGCCGAAGCGCCGGTTCCTATTGTGGAGCATACCGCTGAAGTGAAAGGAGAAGGGGAGGGAAGCGATGAGTTCGACTGGGAAAATTATCTTGAGAATTATAACCTCGCCTCCTTTTCCAAACTGAGAGAACAGGATGGTGAAGAAAGGCCCTCTTTTGAAAATTTCATGGCCAAGGGCACGACACTTTTCGACCATCTCTACTGGCAGCTCCATCTCTCCAATTTAAACGAAGAGGAACGAAGGGCAGGGACATGGATCATCGGAAATCTGGATGAGGATGGATATTTAAAGATTTCCATGGAGGAGTTCAGCGCTGAGGCCGGGCTTTCCCTCGAGTGGGCGGAGGGGGTTCTTCGAAAGATACAGGAGTTCGATCCGATCGGAGTGGCCGCAAGAGATTTAAGGGAATGCCTTCTCATCCAGTTGAATCAGTTATCCCCCAGGGATCCCATTGCAGAAAACATCGTTCAGGAACATCTCTCCCTGTTGAAGAACCGGAACTATCCGGCGATCGCCAAACGATTAGGCGTCTCTGTCGAAAGGGTGAGTCGAGCCGCCTCTCTCATCTCGAGATTGGAACCCAAACCCGGCAGGGCTTATGGAGGCGAAGTCGCCCAGGAGATCATTCCCGATGTCTATGTTTATAAAGTGGAGGGGGAATATGTCGTCTCCCTAAATGATGAAGGGGTTCCCAGATTAAAAGTGAATTCATATTACCGCCGTATCCTCGCCGAAGGCCGTCACGCCCAACAGGATGACCGCAAATATATTCAGGAGAAGCTGCGTTCCGCACTCTGGTTGATCAGGAGCATTGATCAACGCCAGAGGACGATCTACAAGGTGGCCAAAAGCATCGTCAAGTTTCAAAAGGACTTTCTGGATCAGGGAATTCAATATCTCAGGCCCCTCGTCCTCAGGGATGTTGCGGAAGATATTCAGATGCATGAGTCCACGGTCAGCCGGGTGACCAACAACAAATATATCCATACCTCTCAAGGAATTTATGAGTTAAAATTCTTCTTTAACGCCGGGATCCCCTCTATGCAGGGGGAGGCGATGGCCTCCGAAAGCGTCAAGAGTTTGCTGAAGGAGATTATTGTCCGGGAGAACCCGAAGAAACCTTACAGCGATGAGAAACTGGTTCAGATGTTGAAGGAGAGAAACATTCATATTGCCCGGAGGACGATTTCGAAATACCGTGAAATGATGAAGATCCTGTCCTCGAGCGAACGGAGGAAAGTGGTATAGGAAACGATGGATGAGGAACGATGAACGAAAGGATAAAGGAGAGCGCTGATGCAGATTTCCGTGACATTCCGACATATGGAAGCTGATGAAGGGGTGAAGAAATATGTAAAGGAAAAAGTCGAGAGGTTGAAGAAATTCATGGAGAATCCAAGAGAGGCTCATGTTGTTCTCTCGGTTGAAAAATTCCGTCATTCAGCGGAACTCACCATCGTCAGAGATGGCCTGACCGTCAACAGCGAGGGAAGAGACAGGGATCTCTATGCGGCCATCGACCAGATGGTGGACAAGATGGACCGTCAGATCCGCGAGCGGCGGGAAAAGGTGAAGCGGAAAAGAGGGAATCTCCTTCCCCCGGAGACTGAACCCGGAGGCCAAGAAATACCGGCGACAATGAATGGGAAGACGGGGATTTCTTCCCATATCCGGAGAAGGCAGATCCCTGCAAAACCCATGTCTCTCGAAGAGGCGATGGCGCAGTTGAAACTTTCAGGGGGTGCCTATCTTTTCTTTATCAATTCTCACTCCGGAGAGATGAATGCCCTCCATCGGGAAAATGGCGATTATGAATGGATGGAGCCTTATCCCGAATAGGAGAGGGGAGAGAGGAAGGCATGAAGCTTCTGAACTTTTTAAAAGAGGAGTGGGTCATTCCGGAACTCAGCGGAACGGATAAACCCTCTATTCTGAAAGAACTATCCGGAGTCCTGATGAAACCCTGCGGGGCGACTTCTTCCGAAGAACTTATCCAGGTTCTTCTTGAGAGGGAGAAGCTGGGGTCTACGGGAATAGGGGAAGGGGTGGCGATCCCTCATGGCCGTTTGAAGGGGCTGAAACAGTTTTTCATCTCCTTCGGTCGTTCGACACGCGGGATGGACTTCGATTCGATCGACCATAAACCCTGCCAGCTCTTCTTTATGGTGATAGCTCCGGAGAATTCTGCGGTGGAGAATCTCAACCTTCTGGGCCGGATTGCCAGATTACTAAAAGACCCTTCCTTTAAGAAGAAACTGATGGGGGCCAAAACTCAGAAAGAGATCTTTCAGGTTATCTCCGATGAAGATGAGAAGTATTAGTTATAAAATAAAACCGAATAACACGAATTACAGCGAATGACACGAATGTAGAACTATTCGTTACCATTCGTGAAATTCGTCAATTTTCATCATTGGCATTGGGATAGGGCATGAGCGGTCTTTTGGTTCAGGATCTGGAACAGGATAAAAAGTCCCATCTCGGGCTGACCTTGTTGGCTGGACGAAAGGGATTGAGGAAGAAAATCACCCATACCCAGGTTCAAAAAATGGGATTGGCCATGGCCGGTTTCACCCGCTTCATCAATCCTGAGCGGCTTCAGGTCCTTGGAAATACCGAGGCGGTTTACTTCCGAACCCTTGTCCCTGAACTCCAGGAGAAGGTCATGCGGCAGATATGCAGCCTGGATCTTTCGTGCCTGGTGGTCACACGCAATCTTGAGATTCCTGAGATTCTCCTCCGGGAAGCGGATGGAAAAGGGATCCCTCTTTTCCGGACAAGCCTCAGTTCCACTGATTTTATCGACCGGGTCACGAAGTTTTTGGAGGAGAAACTGGCTTTGACACAGAGCCTCCATGGCGTGCTCATGGATGTCTTCGGGGTCGGTGTGCTTATCCTCGGGAAGAGCGGGATCGGAAAGAGTGAATGCGCCCTCGATCTCATTCTCCGGGGCCATAGGCTGGTGGCGGATGATATGGTCTCTATTCAAAAGCGCTCCCCCGGTGTTCTGGTAGGAAGTGGCTTTGAGGTGATTCGGCACCATATGGAAGTACGGGGACTCGGGATTATCAATATCCGGAGCCTTTTTGGCCTGGAGGCGATCCGGGAACAGAAGAAAGTCGAGTTGGTCCTGGAACTGGTTGAATGGGACACTCAACAGGAATATGATCGTCTCGGATTTGAGGAGGAGAAGTATGCGGTTCTGGGGGTTGAGCTTCC
Organism: Syntrophaceae bacterium; assembly: GCA_018333715.1. GTDB lineage: Bacteria > Desulfobacterota > BSN033 > BSN033 > UBA1163 > RBG-16-49-23. The sequence goes on from JAGXSW010000220.1 coordinate 3,692, forward strand.
GATGTTGAGAATTCCTGTCACACCCGCCCGGAATTTAACGACCATCATCGAAGTGGCCGCCCGCAATCACCTCCTCAAGGTGATGGGATACGATTCAGCGCTGGAATTTGAGAAAAAGCTCCTTCGCAGGATGGAGGAGAAGGGGGAAAATAAACCTGAAATTGAGGGCGAGGTGAAGTGAAGAGCCTCCGGGTCATTCTTATCAGCGGCCTTTCCGGATCAGGAAAAACGACGGCCATTAAGGCCTTAGAGGATATCGGTTTCTACTGCGTTGACAATCTTCCCATCCTTCTTTTACCAAAGTTCCTCGAACTCTGCGGACAATCGGGCGGCAAGATTTCAAGAATAGCTGTGGTGGAGGATATCCGGGACGTGGTTTCCCATCCGGCCCCTGAGCGGGAGGAGACGTATTTCTTTGAGGATTCGAGGAAGGTGATTGAAGACCTCCGGAAGGAGGGCTACCCCATCGAGATTCTCTTCTTAGACTCCTCCGATCCCATTCTGATGAGGCGTTTCAGTGAAACACGGCGTCAGCATCCCCTGGCTTTGGGAGGCTCGATCCTGGGAGGGATTCGCCTCGAAAGGGAGCGGCTCGAAGGGATACGGGATATGGCCAATCAGGTGATCGATACCTCGCTGTTCAATGTCCATGAACTGAAGGAGAATATCCAGCAGTATGTACAGGAGGGATCGCAGGGAGTCCATCTGACCGTGACCCTCCTCTCTTTTGGATACAGTTTCGGAGTTCCCTACGAGGCGGATCTGCTGTTCGATGTCCGTTTTTTACCCAACCCTTATTTTGTGGATGAACTAAAACGATTAAGGGGGGATGATCCCAGAGTGGAAGAGTATATTTTACAGTGGGAGGAGACAGGGGAATTTCTGAACCGGACCCGGGAGTTCGTCCGGTTTCTTTTCCCTTTCTATCTCCGGGAGAGGAGAACCCATTTGACCATTGCAGTGGGATGCACAGGCGGAAGGCATCGTTCTATTGTCATGGTCAACCGGTTGGCTGAGATGCTGAGGAATGAGATGGAGCAAAAAGGAATGCTTTTATCCGTGCGGCACCGCGACGCAGAGAGAGGGTGATTGAAATGGTGGGAGTCATCGTGGTTACACATTGTCGTCTTGGAGAGGAACTGATCGCTGCCGCCCGGCTGGTGGTGGGAGAGGAATTAAGGCAGTTTCAATCCGTATCGATCGATCCCAGGGAAGGATCGGAGGAGATCCGGGAGAAGATCATCGCCGCCATACGGAAAGTGGAGGGAGGGCAGGGGATATTGATCCTGACCGATATGTATGGAGGAACACCGTCCAACATCAGCCTCTCTTTTTTAGAGGAGAAGAAGTTTGAGGTGATCACAGGGGTCAATCTTCCCATGTTGTTGAAACTGGCCACCTACCAGGACAATATGGACCTCGAATCGCTGGCCGCTTTCATCACCGATTATGGTCAGAGAAACATCAATCTGGCGAGCGAGGTGCTTAAAAAACGGGTGGAAAAAGGAGTGAAGTAGGGACAAGCGGCAGCGCGCCCGTATAAGCGGCACGCGCCACATGCCTGTAGCGCGCAAATGGGATATGGAGGTTCAGACATTCACCATTAAGAATAAGTTGGGGCTTCATGCGAGGGCGGCGGCCTTCCTGGTAAAAACGGCCAATCAGTTCATTTCGAATGTGAGCCTTGAGAAGGATGGGCTGGAGGTGAATGGAAAGTCCATCATGGGGATACTGATGTTAGCCGCCACGAAGGGAACCAGGATCACGCTGAAGGCGGAGGGAAAAGATGCGGAACAAGCGATCGAGACCCTGGGTAAACTGATTGAAAATAAGTTTGGCGAGGAATAAGGATGGCGGTTCAGCAGCAAATCAATAAGAGAATCCACGGCATAGGAGCTTCTCCGGGAATTATCACCGGAAGAGCCTTTCTGGTAGAACGATTTAAGGTCCGTCTTCCCCAGAAGAGGATCAATCCGTCCCAGGTGGATGAAGAAGTGGAACGGTTTCACAGGGCTATTGAAATGTCAAGGGACCAGCTGCTGGAGGTCAAGGAGAAGATTCTGGATCCGGAAGTGAGGCAACACACCTTCATCCTCGATGTCCACATGATGATCCTGGACGATCAGATGCTGCTCCGGAACACCGAGGAGCATATCCGGAAGAGAAAGGTGAATGCGGAATGGGCCCTGGATCTCACCCTCGAAAAGCTGGACTCCGCTTTTAAAGCGATTGAGGACGAATATCTGAGAGAACGAAGAAGCGACCTCCACTATGTCTCGGCCAGGATTTTCCGGAACCTGATGGGAAAGAAGCATGATGACATCACCAAGATTAAGGGCAAGGTGATCGTTGTGGCCCACGATCTCTCTCCCGCCGATACCCTTCAGATACGAGTGAACCGGGTGGCCGGATTTGTGACGGATGCAGGGGGAAGAGTTTCTCATACCGCCATCCTTGCCCGTTCCCTTGGCATTCCCGCTGTGGTGGGATTGGAGACGGCGACCTCCCTCATCAACGGAGGGGATCTCTTGATCCTCGACGGGGAAGTTGGAGAGGTGGTCATCAATCCGACCGAGGAGGTCTCCGAATCCTTTATGGAGAGGAGGAGGCGGGTAAAATTACAGGAACGGGAGGTGATGAAATATGCCTCCCTGCCGGCCGAGACAAGGGATGGCGTTCGAATTCATCTTCAGGCGAACATCGAAATGGTGGAAGAGATTTCCTCAGCCAAAAGCCATGGCGCAGAAGGAATCGGACTCTACCGGACCGAAATCCTCTACCTCAACCGAAAG
>JAGXSW010000221.1 GCA_018333715.1 Syntrophaceae bacterium
GAAATCCGTGAAATGGCAGCAAACAAACGATGAACGATAAACATTAAACGGTTTGTTGTTCATCTTCCATTGTTGACACTCATTTTCTTCCACACATAATAAATTCGATGCAGGACCGTGACGTGGGTGAGTACAGCCAGAATCCAGAGGACCGGTTCCATCCAGTTCAACAAGGATCCCAGAGAGAGAAGAATGATCCTCTCCGCCCTCTCCATCCATCCGACATGGCAGGTGATCTGTAGCGACTCTGCCTTTGCCCGAACATAGGGAATGAGAGCAATACCAATGGCAACCACAGAGGTGAGAATCACAAGGCCGGAGTTTCCCTCGTTCAGGTAATAGATGCTGATGGCCAGCAGAAGAAGAAGGTCTGAGTATCGATCCATCACCGAGTCGAAGAAACTTCCGAAGGTCGTCGCCTTTCCTAAATTCCTTGCGATGACCCCGTCCAGTAAATCGAAAAGCCCTGAAAGAATGATCACGAGACCTGCTGAGAGCCAGAATCCTTTCAGGATCATCCCTGAAGCGACCAGGGTTGAAAAAAATCCCAGCAGGGTAAAGAGATTGGGGTTGCCCCATCCTCCAAAGATTTTTTTGAATGGGGGATAGAGGTAGGAATCGAGACGGTGTCCGAGTTTATCGCTGAGCATACTGTGGAAATGAGATTAACATTTTTATTAGAAAAGTCAACCGGAGTATGTTATATTTTCAACAACCTTTTAACGATAAACCTTCAAATGAGGAGGAGACAGTGACATCCAAAGTGATTTCTCAAACGGATTTAAAATCCCTGACCTTGAAGGGGAGGGGAAAGGTAAGAGACATCTATGATCTGGGGGACAGGCTTCTGATCGTCGCCACTGACCGGATTTCCGCTTTCGATGTGGTCATGCCCAATCCCATTCCGGATAAAGGAAGGATTCTGACTCAACTCTCAAAATTCTGGTTTGATCTCACGGCGGAGATTGTTACAAACCACATTATCTCCTTCCACACCGGGGATTTTCCAGAGGAGTGCCATCCTTACAAGGAGATTCTGGAAGGACGGTCCATGCTGGTGGTAAAGACAAAAGTTCTCCCCGTTGAGTGTATTGTCAGAGGATATCTTTCCGGCTCAGGATGGGAAGATTATAAAAAGACGGGAAAGATCTGCGGGATTTCCCTTCCGAAAGGGCTGGTGGAGTCCTCCAATCTGGAGGAGCCTATTTTTACTCCTTCCACAAAAGCAGAGCAGGGGTTTCATGATGAGAATATCTCCTTTGAGGAGATGGAAAAGATCATCGGAAAGGACCTGGCCCGGCAATTGAAATCCGTCTCGATTGGCGTCTATCAAAAGGCCGGGGATTTTGCGGAAAAGAGGGGGATTCTGATTGCAGATACGAAGATGGAATTCGGAATCAAGGATGGGAAGTTGATACTGATCGATGAACTGCTTACTCCGGACTCGTCCAGGTTCTGGCCCAAGGATGGCTACAAGGAAGGAGGTCCCCAGAAGAGTTTTGACAAGCAGTATCTGAGAGATTACCTCCTCTCCATCAAATGGAATAAGACGCCTCCTGCTCCTGAATTGCCTGAAGATATCATTCAGAAGACGAGAGAGAAATATTTGGAAGCCTACGAGAGGCTGATCGGGAAGCCTCTATAGGAACGACAATCGATGGATAAAATGATTTACCATGAAATTCCACTCTTAAATCGACCCTATCTGATCGCCGGATTTGAGGGGTGGCCGAATGCGGCTGAGGTCGTCTACATTCAGGCCTTTCTAAAGAGACAGGAGGATGAGGAGAAGAAAGAAAGTTAATCGGACCTTAAGCCAAACAAAGGTAACGGGGATAACCGGGTTAGCTCTTTAAGACTCCTTAAGATCCGTTTCGGTTTTTTTTGCGAGAGTTCCTTCCGGGTGTGAAATCCCGTTGGAAGGGCATAGACATCGATCCCTGCCTCTTCTCCCGTCTCAATATCGGTGAGGGTATCTCCCACAAAGACCACCTCCTCCGGTGGAAGTCCCATTTCCCTTATAGCGGCATGAATCATATCCGGAAAAGGTTTGTTTCGGGGGACATCTCCAGCGCCGATCACCGATTTAAAATAGGAAGACACCTTCAGGTGCTGAAGGGCTCCTCTTGAAAAACGGCCAAACTTATTGGAGGCCACCCCAAGAATCGCCCCTCTGTTGTAAAGCGTCTCGATGACCTCCTTCGCACCGTCGAGAAAATGGGTATGGTGAAGATAGACCTCCTCATATTTCTTTCGCATGACAGAAATATTCTGTTGAGTCTCCTCAGGAGAGAAAAACTGATGGAGCGTTGATTCCAGATCCGCTTGCAAATAGCGTTTCAGTTCGCCGTAAGGAAAAATCTCTTTCCCGGATTGTTGAAAAACCTCCTTTAGCCCCAGATAAATCGCCTCGTAGGCTTCGATCAGCGTCCCGTCCAGATCAAAAATGATTCCCCGGATTATTTTCTTCAGGTCTTCAATAATGTCACTGAAGTCCTGAAAGAAGTGGCAGGCGATGTCCTGATCGATGCAGTATGGGTAGAGGTATTTTTTGGCAAAGACGAAATCCGATTCACGGGCCGCGCACCTGTCGGAGAGACCATCTCCGATGAAGATGATCTTTTCATATTCTTTACGGTGGTTCCGGACGATCTGTTTCTTGCAAACGCCGCAAAGACCGCACTCCTTGCTCACATGGGGAAAGGAGATATCCGTCCCTCCGTCGCTCCGAAAATGGGCGGCATTGGCATAGAAAGGGATTTCAGAGAGGCGATGGGTTTCGAGTAAAGTCCGGATATAGAAATCGAGACCGTCGCTTACAATCTTTACATCGATATCGTTTTCGAGGCAATGCTGATAGAAAGATTTGAAGTGAGGGTCGATCTGCGAATGTTCCCGGGTGAAACGGAGGACGGATTCTTTGTCACCCTTTAAAATCTTTGCAATACGGGAATAGGCTTCTCTCGATCCGATTTTGCCCTCGTAAAAATCCCGATCGATCGACTCCCAATCTCCGGAGCTAAACCGATTGAGCAGGATATAACCCATATCCCTGACGCTGATCGTTCCATCAAAATCACAAAGAATCAGTTTTTTCATAAAGTAGGATTTTAATCCGCATTCCGCAATCCGCAATCTAAATTCAGATTAGTCCTCCCATCCGATCAGTCGCTTTTTGGAAACCGGCAGCTTAAACTTCGCTTTCAAACGCCTGGCAACGAGGTCCGGAACCAGCCCCTCCACTGTCCCGCCCAGCTTGGCTACCTGTTTGATCGTGCGGGATGAGACGAAGAAGTAATCCTTGCTGGTCATCATGAAGAGGGTGTCCAGATGGGTGCTTAGGCTTCGGTTCATGGAGGCCATATGAAATTCATATTCGAAATCAGAAGTTGCCCGGAGCCCCCTTAAAAGCACCTTGGCATTGGTTTTTTCAACATAGGTGACAAGAAGCCCCTTAAAGCTATCGACGATGAGATGGGGGTTGTCTTTAAAGATCAATTTTGCCATCTCGACCCGTTCCTCCATCGTAAAGAGAGATTTTTTTTCAGCATCGTGGGCGATGGCGAGGATCACCTTATCAAAAATCTCGAGCGCCCTCTCCACGATATCGATATGACCGTAGGTGAGGGGATCAAAAGCGCCGGGGTAAATCGCAACCTTTCCCATATCGTTTTTATCTCCTTTCATCTTCTTTGCCATCTCATTTACCCCGTTAGAAATAATGCCCCGCCTGCGTGGCCGAAGCCACTTCGGCGCGGCGAAGACCCGCTCGGTTTCGAGTCCCGCTATAGCGGG
>JAGXSW010000222.1 GCA_018333715.1 Syntrophaceae bacterium
ATAAATGATATCAGTGGATTACACCTTGACCCGGAGCTTGCCTGTGTGGCGGCCAAAGAGCATACCCCAATGATTCTAATGCATATTCGTGGAACACCTGAGACGATGCAGAAAGACGTTTACTACGATTCTCTATTTTCTGAAATCATCGCATATCTTAAAGAGGGTATCCGGCGAGCGGAATCCGCGGGAGTGGACCCGGAGCAAATCGTCGTTGACCCGGGGATTGGTTTTGGGAAAACTCTTGAGCATAACCTTCTCATTATAAAACATCTCTCAGAATTCCGGATTCTTGGAAAACCCATCCTCCTCGGGACATCCCGAAAAAGTTTTATCGGGAAGATCATTGATGTCAATGTAGAGGAACGCCTTGAAGGAACCCTCTCAAGCATTGCCATTGGCGTTTTAAACGGCGCCCATATGATAAGATCTCATGATGTCCTTCAGGCAAAGAGGGCGATTGCGGTTGCCGATGCGATCAGGATGGCGGAGGGGTAGGAATAAAGAGTTGAGAGTTATGAGTTATGAATTATGAGTTAAGAATTAAGAATAAAGAGTGATGAGTTGGGAGTTTGGAGTTTAAAATGACACGGAAATTATTTGGAACGGATGGGATCAGAGGGGTCGCCAATGTCGATCCGATGACCGGAGAGCTGGCCATGCAGCTTGGCAGAGCCATCGCTCACCTTTTTAAGGAGGCGAAGGGCCGGCACCGGATTGTGGTCGGAAAAGATACCCGCCTCTCCGGGTACATGCTGGAGACCGCCCTTGCCTCCGGCATCTGCTCCATGGGAGCGGATGTCTGGCTGGTCGGACCCCTTCCGACCCCTGGCATCGCTTTCATCACAACCAGCATGAGGGCCAATGCCGGCGTGGTCATCTCAGCCTCTCACAATCCTTACTACGACAACGGGATTAAGATCTTCTCCCGGGACGGTTTCAAGCTCCCTGATGAAATGGAAGATCGGATCGAAAAACTGATCCTTTCGGACCATCTCGATTCCCTCCGTCCCACAGCCAGCGCCATCGGAAAGGCTCACCGGATCGATGACGCCATCGGAAGGTATGTCGTCTTTCTCAAAAATACCTTTCCCAACGATCTGACTCTCGATGGACTTCGCATCGCCCTCGATTGCGCCAACGGAGCGGCCTACCGTGTCGCTCCCACCGTATTCGAAGAACTGGGGGCCGAGGTAATGCCTGCTGGAATCGAACCCGATGGAGAAAATATCAATGCCCAATGCGGCTCGCTCCATCCGGAGGTGGTGACCCAACTCGTCCTCAAAGAAAAAGCGGATATCGGAATAGCTCTCGATGGGGATGGGGACCGGATTATTTTTGTGGACCGGAACGGAAAACAGATCGATGGAGATCATATCCTTGCCATCTGCGGCCTCCAGATGCTCTCGGAAGACCGATTGAAAAAAGGGGCGGTCGTCACGACGGTGATGAGCAATATGGGACTGGACTTCGCCATCCGCAATGCAGGGGGCAAGGTGATCAGAACCCAGGTGGGAGACCGTTATGTGGTCGAAGAGATGGTCCGTGGAAATTATAACTTAGGAGGGGAGCAGTCGGGCCATACCGTCTTCCTCGACTACAACACCACCTGTGACGGCATCCTCACCGCCCTTCAGCTCCTGGCCATCATGAAGAGGAAGGAAAGGGCTCTGGACGAACTGGCCAGGGTGATGGAACCTCTTCCCCAAGTCCTTTACAATGTGGAGGTCAGGGAGAAAAAAGACCTTTCAGCGATTCCCGAGATCGAACAAAAGATCAGGTCAATTGAGAGAAGTCTTGAAAATTCCGGAAGGCTTCTGATCCGCTATTCAGGGACAGAGCCCCTCCTGCGGATTATGGTCGAAGGCGAGGATGAAAAGAAACTTCATGAGGTCGCCAGGGAACTGGTGGAGTTGGTAAAGAAACATCTTGCCCCCCCTCCTCCCCTCCCCCCGCAGGTGGGGGAGGAATAAGGTGGGGGGAATAGGAGGAGCCATGCCAAGACTCGGAGTCAATATCGATCATGTCGCTACGGTGAGACAGGCAAGAGGGGTGGCTTATCCGGATCCTGTCACAGCCGCATCCATTGTTGAGCTGGCTGGGGCGGACGGCATCGTCTGTCATCTGAGAGAGGATCGACGCCATATTCAAGATCGAGACCTCCGCATCCTGAGGGAAATCGTCCAGACTCAACTCAACCTGGAGATGGCCGCCACAGAGGAGATGATCCGCATTGCGCTCATGACGAAGCCCGACATCGTCACCCTGGTCCCCGAAAAAAGGGAGGAACTGACGACCGAGGGAGGGCTCGATGTCGTCAAAAACTTCCATCCCCTCAAAAAAGCGATCCAGCAGCTCCGTAAGGGAAACATCCCAGTCAGCCTCTTCGTCGATCCTGACAGGAATCAGATCAAGGCTTCAGAAGAAGTTGAAGCCGAGGCCATTGAGATTCATACGGGTCACTATTGCGAGGCAAAGACCTCTGCTCAGGCCGATGATGAATTAAAAAGGGTTCTTGATGCGGTGGGAGAGGCGTCCGGGAGGGATCTCCGGATCGCCGCCGGCCATGGCCTCAACTATGTCAATGTGCGACGGATTGCAGAGATCAAGGAGATTGAGGAACTGAATATCGGCCACAGCATCATCGCCCGTGGAGTCCTGGTGGGGCTGGACCGGGCTGTGAGGGAGATGATGGCTTTGATTAAATAACAAGTCATATAGTCACATCGTCTCATAGTCTTATCGTCCAAAAGTCATAGACTATCAGACGACACGACGAAAAGACGATAAGACAAAAGATGATCATCGGAAGCGGCATCGACATCGTCAATATCGAACGGATCGGGCAACTCATGGAACGCTGGGGAGACCGCTTTCTGGACCGGGTTTATACGGAGCAAGAAATCTCCCTGTGCCGACGAAGGTTCCGTCCCCCAGAATGTTTTGCCATCCGGTTCGCCGCAAAGGAGGCGTTTCTAAAGGCTATTGGCTCAGGGCTTCGAAATGGAATCCAATGGACGGATATCGAGGTGGAGAACGATCCCCTGGGAAAACCACTCCTCTGCCTCCATCGAAAGGCAAAGGAGGTTCTTCAAACCTGCCGGATCGAGAGAACCTATCTCACACTTTCCCACGACCGACCATTTGCCGTGGCGCATGTCCTATTACAGGGGAAAGACGATGAAAGTAGCGACCGCTGAACAGATGCAGGAACTGGATCGTAAGGCAATCGAATCCTACCGGATCCCAGGAATCATCCTTATGGAGAATGCAGGAAGAGGAGCCACAGAGGCCATTCTCGCTGCCTTCCCGGACCTCCGGAAAAAAAGGGTGGCGATCATCGCCGGAAAAGGAAACAATGGGGGAGACGGTTTCGTCATCGCCAGGCACCTGATGAATCGGGGAATACCGGTAAAGGTCATTCTCCTGACCGACCCGAAGTCGCTCAGGGGGGATGCGGAAACAAACCATTACATCCTCTATCGCATGAAAGGGGAGATCATCCCGGTTCCTTCCTCAAAGGATTATCAGAAGGTGAAGAGGGACGTGGAAAAGGCAGACCTTTTGATCGATGCCATTTTCGGGACAGGCCTTGACGCCGAAGTAAGAGGTTATTACAGAGAGGTCATCGATCATCTCAATACTCTTCATAAGCCCATTGTCGCCATCGACATTCCCTCCGGTTTGAATGCCAATACGGGTAAGCCGCTCGGCGCGGCGATACGGGCAACCCTCACCGTCACGTTCGGCCTGCCCAAAGTGGGACTCCTCATCTCACCGGGAACGGATTATGCCGGAACTCTGAAAGTGATCGATATTGGCATCCCAAAGAATCTGGTGGAAGAGGAGAAGATTCAATCTCATCTCCTTGACGAAGAGGAAATCAGGCCATTCCTTTCCACGCCAAGGCATCCGGACACCCACAAGGGAGATTACGGCCATCTGCTTGTGATCGCCGGCTCGGTGGGAAAGACCGGAGCGGCCGCTATGGTCTGCGAGGCCGCTCTCAGGATGGGCGCAGGGCTGGTGACCCTCGCCATCCCGAAGAGTCTAAATGCCATTATGGAAATGAAATTGACCGAGGCGATGACCGAACCTATGCCCGAAACCCCCAAACAGACCCTGAGCCTGAGAGCGTTCAACTCCATCCTTCGTCTTTGTGAAAATAAGAAGGCTGTTGTGATCGGGCCCGGCCTCGGAACCTTTAAAGAGACCCAGTTGCTCATCCATAAACTGATCAAAACGATCGCTCTTCCCATCATCATCGATGCCGATGGGCTGAACGCGCTGGCCGCCCAACCCAAGATCCTCCCCGCCTCCAACCGGTCGATTGTACTGACGCCCCATCCCGGAGAGATGGCAAGACTGGTCCATTCCACGGTTAAAGAGGTCCAGGAGAATCGCATCGGGGTCTGCAAAAATTTCTCTCAATCCAGCCATACCTTTCTGATCCTCAAAGGATATCGCACCCTCATCGTCACTCCCAAAGGAGAGGTTTACATCAATCCGACAGGCAATTCAGGATTGGCAACAGGAGGAACGGGCGATGTGCTGAGCGGGATGATCGGCGGTCTGGTCTGTCAGGGATTCGACCTTCTCTCCTCCCTTCAGGCTTCCGTCTATCTCCACGGGTTGGCAGGAGATGAGGTGGCTCGTGAAATAGGTGAAAAATCTCTTATGGCTACAGACCTCGTCAAGAAGATTCCTGCCCTTCTCCGGAGAGGGGTTTGATTCCCTTGCGGAAGTCTGTTAGGCTTTTTGGGGAGCGCTTATGGAGATGAGGAACGAGATCAGAAAACTGGCCCGTATCGAAGAGGGACCTTATCCTTTTTTCTCTCTCTATCTCAATACCCGGTGGGACTCTGAACAGCAGAGGGAGCGCATTCGCCTCTTTACGAAGAATCAACTGAAGAAGGGATTCGACCGGCTCAAAGGAAAAGAGGACTGGCAAAAGACCTATCCTGCGGATCAAAAACAGATCGAAAGGTTCGTGGAGGGATTGGTGCGCCGTTCTTACGACGAAGGGGTCGACGGAATCGCCATCTTTTCCTGCAGCGCCGCCGACACTTTCTTGACCTACCCTTCGATCATGCCCTTCGAAAACGAATTCTTCCTCTTCAGCCTGCCGGTCCTCCGGCCTCTCGTGCGGCTCTCCTCCCAGTATCAGGACACGCTTGCCGTGATGGTGGAGACCGATTCTGCAAAACTATTTGAGATCTCTCTTGAGGGACTGTTAGCGGAATTCTCCATTGAGAGTTATGTCCCGGGCCGTCATGATCAGGGAGGCTGGGCTCAGATGAGATACCAGCGCCACATCCGGGATCATATGAATAAACACCACAGGGAAGTATCCGAGCAATTGACCGAACTGTTTGACACGGGAAAGTGGAAAAGGGTGGTCCTCATCGGCCAGGATCGGACCCTTGCCAATTTTAAGAGCTGCCTTCCCGAACGGGTCAAACAGCAGATTACCGATGCCTTCTCCATGGACTTTTCCGAGGAGCGCTCCAGGGTGTTAAGAAGAATTTTTGAGCGTCTCTTTCAGACCGAAAAGGATGAGGTCTTTCGGCAAATCGAAGAGTTGAAAGAAAGAACGCCTCAGAGGGGACGGGCCGCCTTTGGCCTGGATGGGACACTGGAGGCCCTCAACAAAGGACAGATTCAAACCCTTTATCTGCTCACCTCATTCAGCCTTTCCGGCGGAAGATGCTCTCGATGCGGCTCTCTCGTCCTCATCCATCCACCGGCTCATCCTTCGGCCTCCTGCCCCTTTTGCAAAGGAAAGACCAGGGATGTTAACCTGGGAGAGGAAATGATGAGATCGGTTCTTCGTCAGGACGGAGAGGTCAAATGGGTCGAAGAGAATCAGGCGCTGAAGGAGAACGATGGCGTGGGAGCCTCTTTAAGATTCCGTTCATCCCCTTCGCCTTCGATCAAAGGAGAATAGGATGTTAGTCGAGATGAAGGTGAAGTTTTTGACATTTGATTCCACCTCAAATGGGTTTGTCGTCCTCCTGATGGACCTGTCCAACAAGACAGGGCTTCCCATCTGGATCGGACCGTTCGAGGCAAATGCGATTGCCATGAAATTGAAGAAGATCGATTCCCATCGCCCCATGACTCACGATCTGATCCATAGTGTCCTCAAAACCCTTGAGTCTCAGGTTATGAAGATCGTGGTTAACGACCTGAAGGAAAGCACTTACTATGCATTGATTCACCTCAATCGAAGAGGAGAGGAGATCGTGATCGACTCCCGCCCCAGCGATGCCATTGCCATTGCCCTCTCCGTGGACGCCCCGATCTTTGTCTCGGACGAGGTGATCGAAAAGGCAAGGACCATTGATTTTGAAAAAGAGGGCGATCAGTTGAAGGAATGGCTTGAAAATCTCAACCCGGATGACTTTAAGTTTAGAGCCTAAATTCCCCTGATAAGGGGAAGTTCCAAACACCAAATAACAAACAAATTATATACAGCGTCATTAATCACAACAAAGCACGTCATTCCTGCGAAAGCAGGAATCCAGAAAAACACTGGATTCCGGGTCAAGCCCGGAATGACAAACCGGTTAAGATTTATGTCGTTATGTATAAAATAACTGAAATTAGAAATTTCAAACAAAATATTTAGGTAATTTGAAATTCGGGATTGGAATTTATTTGGGATTTGTGATTTGGAATTTGGGATTTGAATGAGTAAAGAGGTGGTTTTCAATTCCAAGAGTCCTTCAGAAACCATTCGGATCGGGAAGACCATCGGAAGCAGTCTTCAGGCTGGGGATGTCGTCGCTTTAATGGGCGAACTGGGAGCGGGAAAAACTCAGTTTATTAAAGGGCTGGCGCAGGGAGTCGGGGTAGGAAAATCCGTCTATGTATCCAGCCCCTCTTTCACGCTGATCAATGAATATAACGGGGGAATTCCCTTTTATCATATCGACCTCTACCGGCTGGAGGAGGAGAAAGAAGCTGAGGAGTTGGGTCTGGAAGAGTATTTTCATGGAGAGGGGATCACAGCGATTGAATGGGCAGATAGAATCCCTTCCTTGCTCCCAGGCGAGATTCTTCGGGTTAATATCCATTACACGGGCAAACAGACCCGATCTATAGAATTGGTCGCAAAAGGGAAAAGGTACGAAGAACTTCTGAAAGAATTCGGAATGCAGAATTCTCTAATTAGAGTCTGTTTATAAACCAACAGTTTTCAAAAAAGTCGTCATTCCGGCGAAAGCCGGAATCCAGGGTTTCCGGTGAAAACCGGAACCCAGTCTTCGAGATGGTTCCCGACTGGAGTTTATCCCGATGAAAATCGGGGTCGGGACGACGTCTGGATGCCCCCGTATCCAGTGCGGGGCAGGCTACTCAGGTCCGGCATGACGGAAAAAGTGGATTTATAAACAGACTCTAATTATATTTTTTTATTCTGCAATCCCTGCCTACCACAGGCAGGCGCAATCTACACTCCGCATTTGGTAGGGGAGGTCACTGAATGGCATTGATTGTTCAAAAATATGGCGGAACCTCTGTCGGGGATGCCGAGCGGATTAAAAATGTCGCCCGCCGGGTCCTCGACACAAGAAATCAAGGGCATCGCGTGGTGGTCGTCGTTTCAGCGATGGCCGGAGAAACAGACAAGTTGATCCGGCTGGCCCAGCAGGTCACTCCCGACCCCGATGAAAGAGAGATGGATGTTCTCGTCTCCACAGGGGAGCAGGTCGCCATTGCCCTGCTTGCGATGACCCTCAAGTCCATGGGTTGTGATGCGAAATCGTATCTTGGATTCCAGATCAAGATCGCAACGGACAGCGCCTTTGGCAAGGCCCGCATCACCGGGATCGAGTCGGAAAAGGTGCTTGAAGATTTAAGAAACGGAAGGGTGGTGGTCGTGGCCGGTTTTCAGGGCGTGGATGAATCAAAAAATATCACCACGCTGGGCCGGGGAGGCTCCGATACGACCGCTGTGGCTGTGGCGGCCGCCATCAGAGCGGATGTCTGCGAAATTTACACCGATGTCGATGGGGTTTATACGACCGACCCCAACATCTGCCCGAAGGCCCGGAAGCTTTCCCGGATATCCTATGATGAGATGCTTGAAATGGCGAGCCTGGGAGCCAAGGTGCTTCAGATCCGCTCTGTGGAGTTTGCCAAGAAGTACGATGTTCCCATCCATGTTAGATCGTCATTCAATGATAATCCCGGAACCATTGTCTGCAAGGAGGAGAGAGAGATGGAAAGAGTCGTTGTTTCAGGCGTGACTTATAATAAGAATGAAGCAAAGATTGAGATCATGCGCGTTCCGGATATCCCCGGGGTGGCCGCTAAATTATTCAAGCCCATTGCCGATGCCAATATCGTGGTCGATATGATCATCCAGACCTCCAGCACGGAAAAAGGCTGCGCGGACCTGGCCTTCACCGTTCTCAAAACCGATTTCTCCAAGGCCCTTCAGATTGTGAAGGAGGGCGTAAGGGAGATCGGCGGAAAAGAAGTCCTTTCCGATGAAAACATCGCCAAGGTATCGATCATTGGCGTCGGAATGAGGAGCCATTCCAATGTGGCCGCGCAGATGTTTTCCGCCCTGGCCAGGGAGGGCATCAACATCCAGATGATCTCCACTTCGGAGATCAAAATTTCCTGCATCATCGACTCCAAATATACGGAGCTGGCGGTGCGAGCCCTCCACGATGCCTTTGAGCTGGATAAACCCATGGTCACGGAAGAAAAATGATCAATGCAAAATGGTCAATTAGATACTTACACCAGAAAGTCTGAGAATTTATCTCTAACTTTCTCTGGAATGTTTCTAAAAAATCTCCCCTCCCCTCGGCGGGAGGGGATGAAGGGGAGGGGGGACCGAATGGTCTCTATTTTGTCCACCCCCACCCTCACCCTCCCCCGTCGAAGGGGGAGGGGGTTATTGGGAAATTTCAAATATCTTTGGATAGCAATTAGCGTTGATCATTGTTAATTTTGCCACGCTATAGCGTGGCTAATTTTGCAATGATTTTTTACATGGCGAGGATATCCTTTTGAGCAAAAAATCGATTCAAATCTACGATACCACCCTGCGGGATGGTTCTCAGGCGGAAGATATTTCCTTCTCGGTCGAGGACAAGGTCCGGATTGCCCAAAAGCTCGATGAGCTGGGCATCCACTATATCGAAGGGGGTTGGCCTGGCTCCAATCCGAAGGACCTCCAGTTTTTTCAAGAGATCAAATCTGTTCATCTCTCCAGGGCGAAGATCGTTGCCTTCGGAAGCACCTGCCGGGCAGGGACATCGCCCGAAGATGATCCGAATATCCAGGCATTGATCGAGACGGGGACAGAGACCGTCACCATTTTTGGGAAGTCCTGGGATATGCATGCCCTCGAGGCGTTAAACATCAGCCTCGATCAGAACCTGGAGATCATCTGCCAGTCGATCCGCTTTCTCAAGGGAAAAGTTCCCGAAGTCATTTTCGATGCAGAGCACTTCTTCGACGGATTCAAGAACAATCCCTCTTATGCCCTTTCCATACTGAGGGCGGCCCAGGAAGCCAGGGCCGATTGGATCGTGCTCTGTGACACGAACGGGGGCGCCCTCCCCCATGATCTCCAGATTGCCATTCGAGAAGTGAAGAAGGAAATCACTGTGCCCCTCGGCATCCATGTCCATAACGATGCCGAGATGGCAGTCGCCAATTCCATTCTTGCTGTGAGAGAAGGGATCACACAGGTTCAGGGAACGATCAATGGCTATGGTGAACGATGCGGCAATGCCAATCTCTGCTCCATCATTCCCAATCTCAAATTGAAGATGGGGCTGGACTGTATCACCGATGCCCAGCTCAAGAAGATGACCGAGGTCTCCCGCTTCGTCTCGGAACTGGCGAATCTGCCTCATCCCAAGTATCTGCCCTATGTGGGCGATAGCGCCTTCGCCCATAAAGGGGGCGTCCATGTGAGCGCCATCAGGAAGAGCTCCCTCACCTACGAACACATCCAGCCCGAGCGTGTGGGAAATAGCCAGAGGGTTCTCATCTCCGATCTTTCAGGAGAATCGAACATTCTTTACAAAGCAGCCGAATTCGGGATCGACCTGGAAAGCAAAGCCCCCAACGTCCGCACAATCTTGGACAACTTAAAACAACTCGAACACGAGGGATTTCAATTTGAAGGAGCGGAGGGCTCCTTTGAGATATTGGTCAAAAAGGCCCTCGGGAAGCACAAAAAATTCTTTGAGCTCCTGGGATTTCGCGTGATCGTTGAGAAAAAAGAGGAAGAAGGTTTCCCTCTTTCGGAAGCCACCATCATGGTTCGTGTCGGGGATCAGGTCGAACATACGGCCGCGGTAGGAAATGGCCCTGTCAATGCCCTCGATAATGCCATCCGCAAAGCCCTTGAAAAGTTCTACCCTGAATTGAAAGAGGTTAAACTTCTGGATTACAAAGTGAGAATACTCACCACCAAAGATGGAACAGCCGCCCGGACGAGAGTCCTGATCGAATCCGGAGATGGGGAGTCGAAATGGGGAACTGTGGGAGTCTCCGAAAACATCATTCAGGCAAGCTGGCAGGCCCTTGTGGATTCAATCGACTACAAACTCCTGAAAGAAGAAAAACAGAGTGACTAAAGTGAGCTAAAGGTTCAAGTGAACTAAAGTTTAATTTTAGGTAACATTTAGCGCTTTGAAAAAACTGATCTAATCCCCTCGGGTTCGAGTCGCAACGACCTTAATCCCCCTTTTTCAAAAGGGGGAAAGATTTCTCCTCCCTTTGGCAAAGGGAGGTCGGGAGGGATTTTATAAAGATTTTCAAACAGCTAAAGTGTTACAATTTTAGGAACTTTAGTCACCTGTCACTTTAAGGGTTCCTCTAAAAATGTCATTCCGGCCCCGATTTCCATCGGGATAAACTCCAGCCGGAATCCAGAACCTCTTGTTATCATTGGACTCATTTCCGTTCCGGAGTGACAAATTGATAATTATTCGAGGTTCCCTTAAGTATTCTCTTTGGGGGGGATTGACAACTTGAAATACTTTTCCCTCGGTCAACAGAAGGTCCTCTCCGTTTTAGCCATTTTTCTCCTCGGCATCCTCACCTTTAAATTTTACTATTCCCTCCCTTCCCCTTCAGAGGAAATCACGCAAGAGATTGTGATTGAAGTCCTGGGAGAGGTCCGGAAACCCGGGGTTCATATCTTTCAACATTCCCCCACCTTAAAAGAGGCATTGCAAAAGGCCGGCGGTTTAAAGGAACCTGCTCTGCTTGATACAGCCATATCCTCTGAGGTCCTGGAAACAGGAACTCTACTGACCATAGTGAAAGAATCCCCCGCACTCTCTCAATCTCCCCCTCACCCCTCCCCTCTCCTCTCCGAGCCAGAGGCTCTTCTGAGCCGGAGGCCCCCGGTGGAGAGGGAGAAAAATGAGGGACCTTTATTAAAAAGGGGACATGGGGGGATTAATCAAGGAGAGATAAAGATAAAAATCACCAGGATGGAGGCCAATAAACTTCTCGTCTTCAATATCCCCCTTGACCTCAATCGGGTTTCCATGGAAGATCTCTGCCTCCTCCCGGGAATCGGCGAATCCCTGGCCCGTGAGATTGTAGCCCACCGGGAAAAGAGAAGAGGATTCAGATCGGTCGAGGAACTGAAAAACATAAAAGGGATCGGTGATAAAAAATACCAATCCCTTAAGAACTTCTTAATCGCTGGAAGCTAAAACGACATAGAAAAAATGATTAATCATCCTTCCTATAAAAATGAATAAATTTACCCTTCCATCCCTTTTTTATGTTAATATCCCATAAAATTTATCCGCTGGGGGAGAAACGGATGGAAATCCAAACTATTTCCTCTAAAAAGCGCTTAGTGATTCTCATTGGAATACTGGTCTTCTTTGGACTTTATTTGACCAGCCTATATAGCTATCCCCTCTTCCATAGCCTCGCTGAAATGTTCTCCATCGTTATCGCTTGCGGCATTTTCATGATTGCCTGGAATTCCCGCCGTTTTATTGATAATCACTATCTCCTCTTTCTGGGTGTTGCCTATCTGTTTATTGCCGCAATCGATCTGATTCATACTCTGAGCTTTAAAGGCATGGGAGTATTTCAAGGGCATGAGACCAATCTACCCACCCAACTTTGGATCGCCGCTCGTTATATGGAAAGCATCTCGTTGCTTATTGCGCCCTTCTTCATCAGGAGAAAGGTAAACCTCAATTTAGTCTTTTCCGTATACACGATGGCCGCTTTTCTTCTGTTCGCCTCTGTCTTTTACTGGGAGGTCTTTCCTGTCTGCTTCATCGAAGGGGTGGGATTAACCCCCTTCAAGAAGGTGAGCGAATATATCATTTCCCTCATCCTCCTGGGTTCCATTGTCCTCCTTCTTAATAATCGAAAGGAATTTGACAGAACGGTTCTGCAATGGGTGCTTTGGTCCATTATCCTGACCATTGCCTCTGAGTTGTCCTTTACGTTTTACATCGATGCTTACGGATTTTCCAACCTGGTCGGCCATTACTTCAAGGTCATCTCATTTTATCTGATCTATAAGGCTCTCATCGAGACGGGCATGACAAGGCCTTATAGCCTTCTTTTAAGAAATCTGAAGCAGAGGGAAGATGCCTTAGCCCAACTTGCGTCCTTCCCTGAACTGAACCCGAATCCGGTTGTTGAGGTCGATTTAACCGGATATGTCTCTTATTTCAATTCGGCGGCCACGCAGTTATTTCCTGATCTCAAGATGACCGGGATCCAACACCCCTGGCTGGCGGGTCTGGAATCTTTGCCTGAAATATTTGAACGCCTAAAAAAAGAATCTTATATCCGAGAGTTGAAGATCGGCGACGTATGGTATGAACAGACAATTCACTGCGTTTCAGAAGGCAAGCGCTTACGGATCTTTGGCCTTGACATCACCGAGCGCAAATGGGCGGAGGAGGCGCTGCAAAAAGCCTATGATGAGCTCGAACAGCGGGTGAAAGAGCGTACATCTCAGTTGATGAGAGCAAATGAGCAACTGATCCGGGAAATGGAAGAACATAAACAGGCTGAGGAAGAGAAAGTTCGCCAGCATCGACGCCTCGAGGGTTTGTGGAAAATCACCCGCAATATTGACGCTGACTACAAGACCTTGTACGACCTGGTTCTGGTCGAAATCATTGAAATGACCCAAAGTCGCTACGGTTTCTATGGTTTCATCAATGAAGATGAAAGTGTGATGACAATTCATTCTTGGTCAAAGGAAGCCATGGAGATCTGCAAGATGAACGACAAGCCAATTGAGTTTCCCATCGCCAAATCCGGACTATGGGGCGAAGCGGTGCGCAAGAGGAAGATTTTAATCGTTAACGACTATAAGGGAGACCATCCCGGGAAAAAAGGGACCCCCGAAGGTCATGTTTCGCTCACCAGGATTCTGACCGTTCCTGTTTTCAGCCAGGGGCGCATCATCGCACTGGCAGCCATCAGTAATAAGCCAACCGATTACACTGAGGAGGATGCTGAGCAGATCGATGCTTTTGTGACTCACTTGCAGGTCATTCTGGAGAGGAGGCAAGCCAGGGAGGCGCTGCAAGAATCGGAACGCCGCCTTCGTCTGCTTTCTTCTCAGCTTCTCACTGTTCAGGAAGCAGAGAGAAAAAGGGTTGCCCGGGAACTCCATGATGGCATTGGGCAGACTTTAACCGCTATCAAATTTAAAATAGAAGACACCCTCCAAGAAAAAGGGAGAGGCAAGAGTGGGGCGGAGAAAACATCATTGGAAGCCCTCAACCAAATGGTGAAAAAAAGCATCGAAGAAGTGCGAAAAATCCAGATGGATTTGCGCCCCTCCACCTTAGATGACCTTGGGGTCTTAGCAACCATTAGCTGGTTCACTCGGGAATTTGGAAAGATTTATTCAAGCCTCCATATCGAGAAACAGATCAACCTGCAAGAAGATGAGGTGCCTGACCCTCTGAAGACAACCATCTTTAGACTGATTCAGGAATCCCTAAACAATACAGCCAAACATAGCAAAGCAGATTTGGCGCATCTCTCATTGCAAACAACTGATAACGGAATAGAATTGAGGATCGAGGATAATGGGATGGGGTTCGATCTGGAAAACGCTTTTTCTCTAAAGAGCGCTGGGAGAGGATACGGACTTTCCAGTATGAGAGAGCGGGTAGAACTTTCAGGGGGTTCTTTTGCCGTTGAGTCCACCAAAGGGAAGGGAACTCTTGTACGGGCATCATGGCCGTTGCAACAAAAATAAAGTATAAAAACTTGCAAAATACTTACTCTGCCCCATTGACGATGTCAGGAGGTTGAAGTAAACTGATAGGTGCATGGCTAAGGAATTACAAAATCTTACTCTTTTTTAAAAAGTGGCTTGATGGCTTCGATCACAGAGCAATCTGAAAAAAAACACAATTTAAAAACATTACTCGTGGAGGATAATCCCTCCTTCCGGAAATTACTTAAAAGGATACTGCATGAATATTTTCCCTTGATGGTCATTGAGGAGGCAGGGAATGGCAGGGAAGCATTACAAAAAGTTGACTCTTTCTGCCCGGATCTAATCCTTCTGGATATCCGGCTACCCGATGAAAGCGGCCTCGAACTAACCCAAAAGATTAAAAAGGAATGCCCCAATATCATCATCATCATTCTGACCAGTTATGATCTGCCGGAATATCGAGAGGCGGCGATCCAAAAAGGAGCCGATGCTTTTATGACCAAGGGCTCAACAACCGAGGAGGAGATTGTAGCATTGGTTAAATCTCATGCGCAGAGAATGCCATCCTAATGGGGAGGAATGAGGGCCGCACCGATCAACAAGAATGGAGACAGGGAGAAGAGGGGAAATCACGCCATCATGCCGTCACTTTCGTTCCACCAAGCCCTTTTCAATGGCTAAGGCGGTGAGGGCCTGAACATGGTGGAGGTTCAGTTTTTCCATCAGATTGGATCGATGTTTTCCCACCGTTTTTGGACTGATGCAAAGATATGTTGCAATCTCTTTGCTCTTGTACCCTTCGGCGATCAATTTCAAAACCTCCTTTTCACGCCGCGTGAGAGTGCCCCAGGAAGTCCGTCTTTTTATACCCCCTCGGCCCTCCAGGTATCCCTTAATCACTTTCTCAGAGATTTCCGGAGTAATATACTTCTTTCCGCTTAAAAGTTTATTGATGGCTGTCATCAGCTCGGCGCGGGTCGAATCTTTTAAAAGATACCCATCCGCTCCAGCCTGAAAAGCGCCCAGAACATATTCCTCTGCTTTATGAACGGTCAGGACCAAAACCTTTGATATTGGAGATATCTTTTTAATCTCCCGGATGGCCTCCATGCCGTTCATCCTCGGCATGGAGAGGTCTGTAAGAAACAGGTCAGGCTTCATTTTTTGAACACTTCGAATGGTTTCCCATCCATCTCCCGCCTCGCCGACAATCTCATATTCGGAATAGGATGCGAGAAGGGATTTTAAGCCTTCTCTGAGAATCGTGTGGTCTTCCGCAATAACAATTCGATATTTTGGGTTCAAAAGCTAATCTTCCCCTATCCTTTAAAAAATACAGTCTTTTTTAGAGTAAAATACACTTTACGCCTTATTTATCATTATATTGAATGATAGTAAAGTCAAAAAATAATTGAAAGGTAATGCCCCTATGTTCAAGATATTGATTGTAGGGGATAGCCGGTTTAGCGAACAGAGATCAAGATTGTTAAATTGGTTGAATCGATTTGTCTGGAAAGAAATTACAATCAGGACAATTTAAAAACCGAAGGCCAGGGATAGAGGCTCTGCTCTGATGCTGTGTATATGGGGGAAATCTTCGTTTTTAATAAAATACTTATGATGGTCTCGTAAAAAGTCGTCTCACCGGTCCTGCGGCAGGAACCGGTGTCCAGTGGACTAATCATTACTTGAAAAGACTGGATTCCCCGATCAAGTCGGGGAATGACGATCATTAGGATTTTTCGACTTTTTACGATTCCATCACATATAGGGGGGGCCAAAATACAGTCTTTGCCTGATTTACTTTCTACACCATTTTTAAAAAACTCAGATGAAAGGAGGAATAGCCATGGGAAAAACAATCAATTGGGAGACGGAGATGGAAAAAGCATTGGCTCGGGCCAAAAAGGAAAACAGACAGGTGTTGCTCGACTTTTTTAACCCTGGGTGAATAGGCTGTCAGCAAATGGATGCAGTTACGTATCCAGCGGCAAACATCGCCGAATTCATTCAAAAAGAGATGGTTCCCCTGCGCATCCAATTTAATGCCCAACCTTTTGCAACGGATTTCAACGTCCAGTGGACCCCTACCCTCATTACTCTCGATATGGATGGGAAGGAGCATCATCGAACGGTCGGATTTCTATCCGCCGAAGAACTCATTCCCTCATTACTTCTGGGCATTGCCAAATGCCATTTTGATAAAGAACGATTTGACGAAGCCATCTCTTCGTTGGATAAGGTCTTAAAGGATTATCCGAAAAGCGATTCTGCGCCTGAAGCGATCTATCTGCGAGGGGTCAGCAAATATAAATCGACCCACGACCCAAAACCACTCAAGGGGGCCTATGAACAACTTCAGGCGAACTACCCTTCGAGCGAATGGACAAGACGCGCTTACCCCTATCGTCTTTTATGAAGAATGATCACAGGACCGGATATTTTTAGGGGCTCCTCCTATTCGCTGGGGCAGAGGAAGGAAGAGGCTGAATGGAGAGGCGCCTACTGTTCTTCAACCCAAAGAAATCCTCGGAAACAAAAAAGGCGCCCCGGCTTCTCGATCGGGGGACCCGGAGCTATTGGGGGAAGGAAGGAGGTCCATATGAAGTGCTATCACTGTGGCGGGAATATGGTTTATCAAATATTTTATGGTCTTTATGAGCGCTTTTGGGGCTGGAGATGCATCTTTTGCGGGGAGATTGTGGATCAGGTCATTATAAATAATCGCCTGCTTCAACGCTCAGGAGAGGCAATGAATACAAGCCAATGAGAGTAAAATGGCGCTGGTTAGGGTTTTGACTTAAGTCAATGACTTTTTTAAAAGTCGGGGCGATTTTGGTTCCTATAATGATTTTAACAATAAAAAATGAAGAATCGCTCAATTTAGGTCAAACAGTTTTGACTCAGGTCAAAGAATTATGCTTCGGAGACAGGTAGGATGAAAACAATCTTTAAAAAGGGAGGTGTCTATGAGTAAGAAAACAGCGAAAAATCTCTTCATCTTCGGCAGTCTCTTCTTCTTTCTTCTGCTGGTGGTTCTCACCATTGATACCATGATCAGAGTGCCCCGGAGAGCGCCGACGATCACAGCAGAGATTGATGCGGGGAAAAGGGTCTGGCATAAGTATGACTGCATCGGATGTCATACCATTATGGGAAACGGCTCTTATTTCGCCCCGGACATGACCAATGCCGCCGGGCGAAAACCGCCGGAGTTTCTGAAAAAATTTATCCTCAATCCGCGAGTCATAAACCCGAAAGCGGCTATGCCGAAACTCGGCCTCACTGAAAAGGAGGCTGACAACCTTATGGCCTTTTTGGAATGGACATCAAAAGTAAACACCAATAAATGGCCGCCCAAGCCCGTCTTAGCCGCAGCCGTGGCCAGGAAGGAAGCGAGTCCCGGACAGATCATCTATCAGAGAAACGATTGTGCCGCCTGCCATATAATAGTGGGGATAGGCGGGACCGCAGGGCCGGACCTCACACGTGTGGGCTTGAAATGGAAAACGGAGGAACTGACCAAATATCTCAAGGACCCGGCCTCTGTGAAAACCGCCTCGGCCATGCCTGGCTTCGCCCATTTGAGCGAGCATGAATTGAAAGAATTAACAGATTACCTATTAACCCTTAGGTAGAGGAGGAATAAAATGCAATACGAAAGCCATAAAATAGCAAAGTATTTCTTTACTTCAGCAATACTCCTGTTCCTGGTGCAAATTGTGGTTGGCATCATCGCCGCCCTACAGTTTATCTGGCCCGACTTCTTCATCCTTAATTTCAACACGATTCGGACACTCCACATCAATTCTCTCATTGTCTGGCTCCTTTTGGGCATGATGGGGGCCTCTTATTATGTCATCGTGGAGGAATCCGAAGCAGAGCTCTGGAGCATTCCCCTGGCCCAATTTCAGTTCTGGGCCACCATTGTGACGGTAAGTTTAGTGGTGATCGGCTATATCGTGATGGGCCTCTATCCTCAGGCCAACATCACCGTATTTGGAACCCTCCTTTTAAACGAAGGGAGGGAATATATTGAAGCGCCGAGATGGGCAGATCTCCTCATCGTTGTCTCCGTGCTTCTCTTTCTGTTTAATACGGTTATGACCGTATGGAAGACAAAGAAGTTTACGGATGTTCAGGGAGTGCTTATCGCAGGATTTGCCTTTACGGCCCTCATGTATCTGCCCGGGATGTTTTATACAAAGAATATGATTATTGATCAGTTCTTCTGGTGGTGGGTGATTCATCTGTGGGTGGAGGGGGCATGGGAGCTTATTGCAGCAGCCCTGTTAGCCTTCAGCCTCCATAAGCTCCTCGGCGCGGATCGCACCATGCTTGCGAAATGGATGTATATCGAAGTGGGGCTCGTCATGTTTACAGGGGTCCTGGGCCTTGGACACCATTATTATTGGATAGGGACTCCTGCCTACTGGTTATGGATTGGAGGAATTTTTAGCACCCTGGAGCCAATTCCCTTAGTATTGATGGTATGGGACGCCTTCCGGACAACCAAACACGCAACAAAACCAGTAGAAAACAAGGTTGGCCTTTTTTACACCATCTCCCATGTCGTCTTTAACTTTGTAGGAGCCGGTCTCTGGGGGGTTTTTCATACCCTTCCCCAGATCAACAAATATACCCATGGCACTCAGATCACAACGGCTCACGGCCATATCGCCTTCTATGGCGTTTACGCCCTTCTCGTTCTTGCCATGATGTATATCGCTTTGCCTTCCCTGAGGGGGATAAAGGAGTTCAACCAGTCGAAAGGTTATCTGGCCTTCTGGTGGATGACCATCTCCATGATTTTTATCACCTTTAGCTTGACAGGAGCGGGGCTCGTGCAAAGTTATCTGGAGAGGGTCATTGGCCTGGACTATGTGACCGTAAAGGGTGTTTACAACCAGTATTTCTGGATCTTTAGAACCATCTTTGGAGTGGGGTTCCTGGTCGGCGTTCTGATCATTGTTAAAGATTTCTTTACTGCTGGAAAAGAGCCTCTTGCGAAA
>JAGXSW010000223.1 GCA_018333715.1 Syntrophaceae bacterium
TTGGCCGCCACGATCCTTCCGCTCTCCAGCACAAAGGCATAATCCGAAATCTTGAGCGCCATCTTCGCATTCTGTTCTACGAGGAGGATCGTTGTCCCTTCCCCGTTGATCGTCTTGACGATCCCGAAGATCTCCTTGACGAGAATGGGGGAGAGCCCAAGAGAGGGTTCGTCCAGCATCAATAATTTGGGCCGGGTCATCAGCGCCCTGCCGATGGCCAGCATCTGCTGTTCCCCGCCGCTCAGGGTGCCGGCCCACTGGTCCTTCCTCTGGGAAAGAATGGGAAAGTGGCTGATCACGCGCTGGTGATCCTCCTTGACCCCCTTCTTATCCCTTCGGGTATAAGCCCCCATCTTTAAATTTTCGTCCACGCTCAATTCCGGAAAGACCTCTCTTCCCTCCGGAACATAGGAGATGCCGAGGTGGACGATATCCTCCGCATCCTTTCCATCGATCCTCTTCCCCATGAATTCAATGGTCCCTTTATCCGGCTGGTCCTCTAGGAGTCCCATGATCGTTTTGAGGATGGTCGTCTTTCCGGCGCCATTGGCTCCAAGGATGGAGATGATCTGTCTCTCCAGAACTTCGAGGGAGACTCCCCTGATCGCCATAATCAAACCATAGAGCGTCTCTATATTTTTAACCTTAAGCAATGCTTCTCACCTCTCATACCCCCTCTCCCTTGACGGGAGAGGGCAGGGGTGAGGGTGCATAGAAGTTTTTCCCCCTCACCTGAATCCTCTCCCCAAGGGGAGAGGAGAATCTATTTTTCCTCCTCGCCTAGATAAGCTTTTAAGACTTCAGGATGTCTCTGAATCTCCTCCGGCAGCCCTTCCGCTATTTTTTCTCCAAAATTGAGAGCCAGGATGCGATCCGAAACATCCATGATCAGATTCATGTCGTGTTCCACGAGAAGGACGGTGATCCCGAGATCGTCCCGGATATCCTGAATGGAGAATATCATATCTTTTTTTTCTTCGAGATTCATTCCCGCTGAAGGTTCATCGAGGAGAATAAGCTCAGGCTCTAAGGCGAGAGCGCGGCCCAGCTCCACCAGTTTGCGGGTTCCATAAGGAAGGTTGACGACAAACTGATTTCTTGCGGTCTGCAATTCGAGAAAGTCGATCACCTCCTCGACCTTTCCTCTATGCTCGATCTCTTCTTTTGCGGCTTTGGAGTTTTTATAGATGAAGGTCGCGCCTCTCCAGACTCCGGTTTTCATGTGGAGGTGTCGCCCCAGCATCAGGTTATCCATTGTGGACATATGGGAAAAGAGCTCGATGTTCTGAAAGGTCCTGGCGATCCCTTTTCCGGCAACCTGATGAGGTTTGAGATGGGTGATCTCCTCCCCTTTGAAGGAGATCTTTCCGGAATTGGGCGGATAGATTCCGCTGATGCAATTGAAGATGGTGGTTTTCCCCGCCCCATTGGGTCCGATGATCGAAAAGATGGCGCCTTTTTCGACCTCAAAGCTCACATTGTTGACGGCTTTGATGCCGCCAAAAGCGATGGTCAGATTTTCGATTTTGAGGATGCTCATATTATTTATCTTTCCCTCTCCCTTGATGGGGGAGGGTGTGGGTGGGGGTGAACGCATGGTTGTTACCCCCCACCTTAATCCTCCCCCTCAAGGGGGGAGGAAATATTTATATATTGCTCATTGTTAATTGCTAATTTTGCAATTTGCAATGATTATTATTTCGTAATCCTGATCCAGTCCGTAAGTCTCTCGATGTTTCCATCGGGTCTGACTTTGCCGTAGAATACATGTTTGCCGCCCTGCCTGTCCTTCAGGCCGGCGTAGGTGACGGGCAGGCCGATCCCCTGGAAATCTTTCATGGTCTCCATGGCTTTCACCCAGCTCTCGGTTGTCAAATTTCTTCCAGCCCTTCTCACGCCTTCGACAAAGGGCTCGGCAAAGGCGATCCCCGCAAAGTAAAAGACACCCCATCGCTCCTGAGGCGCCAATTTCTTATGCCAATCCCTGTATTTCACCATGAGGGGATTGTTCGAATCGGGCAGTTCGGAAAAAAAGGAGTTGATCATGCCGGCCCATAACCCTCTTGTAATGCCCATCATCAGGGCGGAGTCGGAAAGCGTGTTGCTGGTTGCCCACTGCGGTTTATATCCGATCTTTGCGGTTTCGCCTAAGAGCAAGGCGGCATGGGTGGGCATGGCCCACATGATCACCGCTTCGGCTCCGGAATCCTTCAGTTTGAGCGCATGGGTGCTCAAATCACGGTCTGTCACCTCGGCCGAAATATTGGCAACCAGTTTAAGGCCTTTCTTTAAGAGATACCGGTTCACGCCCATCAGCCCCTGTTTTCCATAGTCGTCGTTCTGATAGAACATGGCAATCTTTTTGTAGCCCAGTTTTTCATGAAGATAACTCGTCAGGTTAAAGGCTTCATCATCGTAAAGGGGGTACATGGCAAAGAGGTATTTTTGAATAGGATGAATCCACTCATAAACTCCGGTAACCGGACTGAACCAGGGAACCTTGTTTTCCATCAAATAGTCTCGAGCCGTCATGCCTGTCGCAACGCCTACCCCCCCTACAACAGCGAAGACACCGATCTGCTCGACAAACTCCTTGGCAATGGCTTTTGTCTTGGCGGGCATGTAGGAGTCGTCGCGAAGGAAATATTTAAACTTCCTTCCGTGAATGCCTCCTTCTTCATTGATGATTTTGAACAATAGATCCGATCCCCGGGCGACAGCTCCCCAGGGAGCCGCAGGGCCGGTCTGCGGTCCCCACTGGCCCACGAGGATTTCCGTGTCCGTCACTCCACGAACTGCCTGGGCGGATGCCGGAGCAGAGATAAAAAATGTAAAAACCAACAGACCAACAAAAATCAAATTCTTTTTCACCATTTTGTTTTCCTCCTTTCTTAGGTTTATTCCTTGTACCCCTCACCCAACCCCCCCTGAGGGGAGAGGGCAAGGGTGAGGGGGAAACTCACACCTTCTTCACATAATGTTTTGCGAGAAGTCCGCTCGGCTTGATGCAAAGCATCAATACAATGATAGCAAAAGCGACGACCGATTTGAAGGAAAGTGAAATGTATCCGCCGAAAAGATTTTCAATCACTCCTAATAGGGCTCCTCCGAGCGCCGCACCCGGCAGGCTTGTCATTCCTCCAAGAACCCCTGATGCAAAGCCTTTCAAGAGGGGATCCATCATCATGGGCGGATCGAGCACACCCATGGCCGCAATGAGCATTCCGGCCACTGCCCCCACCATGGAACTGATCGCCCAGGTGAAGGAGAATATCCACTTTGTCCGAATACCCATGACGCGGGCCGCCAACTGGTTCTGCTGGGTGGCTCTCATGGCAATGCCCAATTTCGTATAGCGAAAAAAGAGAAAGAGAATCAACATCAGGACCAGGGAGACAATAAGCGTCCAGAAATTGATCTTGCTGATGATTAGACCATAAAAATTGTAGGCCTCTATATTGGAAACCGGAAAGGGGAGAGCCCTTTGATCCGGCCCCCATTTCCAGCCCACAAATCCCATCAGGACCATTTGAAAGCCGAGGGTGATGATGATCAAACCCAGGACGGTTGGATCCTTCGCCTGCCTCAAAAAGGCGATCTCAAAGAAGATCGCGAGCAGAATGGCAAACAAAAAGGTGAAGGCCAGCGTATAGGGAAAGGAGACCTGGTGCGTTTCGAGAAGGGTAAAGGCGACGAAGGTGCTGATCATGGCCATCTCACCCTGAGCGAAATTAAGGACTTCGGAGGTCTTGTAAATGATGACCATAGAAATGGCTATCAGGGCATAACAGGCTCCCACCGCCAAACCACTCACAATCAGTTGACCAAACATCTTTTCTCCAAATGCGGATTTCGGATTGCGGATTTCGGAATTCAATCCGCATTCCGCATTCATCATTCCGAAATTAGAAGGGCCATGTCTTCCAGTATCGCTTACATCGGATCCAGAATCCGAATATCCCCAGGGGCTCGAAGAGGACGATCAGGATCAAGATCAGCCCATAGACGATGACGGCAATATTTGAAATCCCCGCTACGCTCATGTATTTCTGTGAAAAAGTGACGAGCGCCGGTCCGATCAACGAGATGTCCTGGATTGCCTGAAGTTTGATGTCGAGATAGGTCATCAGGGCGGCTCCGCAGATGGAGCCCATGACTGAACCCAATCCTCCTACGACCACCATGGCGAGAAAAGTGATCGACATGATGAGGTGAAAACTTTCGGGATTGATGAAACCGAGAATAAAAGCGTAAAGCCCCCCTGCGACCCCTGTATAAAAGGCGCTCACTGCAAAGGCGAGGGTCTTATAGTAGGTGAGATTGACTCCCATGGCCTCTGCCGCGATATCGCTATCCCGGATGGCGATGAAGGCACGGCCCACCCTCGTCTTGATTAACTTCACCGCTCCGATCACCATGATCACAGCGATGATCATAATCATATAATAGAAATGAATATCCTTCATCGGAGTTCCGAACAGATAGAGTTTGGGAGCCTGAAGGCCCATCCTTCCTCCGAAGAATTCCAAATGTTTAATCGTGGTAGTGACGGCCATGCCGAAGCCGAGGGTGGCGATGGCGAGGTAAGGTCCTTTGAGCCGGAGAGCAGGAAGTCCGAGTAGGAACCCGAAGATGGATGAGATGAATCCTCCGAGCGGAAGGGCCAGATAGAAGGGGAGACCTATTTTCAGAATAAAAATGACGGTAGTAAAGGCGCCTATGGCAAAAAATCCGGCATGACCCATGGATATCTGGCCTGTAAATCCGACGAGGATGTTCAGGCCGATGGCAACAATGGCATGGACCGTGATGAGGTTCACGGTATAGACGGATAATCCTAAGAGGTGATATTTCATGACGAG
>JAGXSW010000224.1 GCA_018333715.1 Syntrophaceae bacterium
GATAAAATTGAACCGGACATCCTTGTGGGCCTCCTTAAAGAGGACAAGGGTCTCCTGAACGATTTCGTTGAGGCCATTCGGGGTGGGATTCGAAGCCGGCATCCGGGCAAAGTTGGAGAATTCGTTGACCATCCCCTTCAATTCTTCAACCTGCTTCACAATCGTCCGCGTGCATTCATCGAAGACAGTCCCATCCTGTTCGAGTTTCTCCAGGTATCGTTTCCGCAGCCGTTGCGCGGAGAGTTGAATCGGGGTCAATGGATTTTTTATCTCATGCGCGATTCTCCGGGCCACTTCCCGCCAGGCCGCCACCCTCTGGGCTTTCATCAGTTGAGTGAGATCATCGAAGACCGCTACAAAACCGAGCGGCCTTCCCTCTTCGTCCTTCAGGGTTGCCAGATTAATCAGAAAGGAGAGCGATTTGCCCCCGATATGCACTGTAAACTGTTTTTCAATCGAATCTCTCTGGGAAGATTTCAGTTCGCTTAACAACTCTTCGATTCTCTCCGCATACTCCTTTTCGAGCGCCTCTGAGAACCCTCTCCCCAGAACAGCCTCTCCCTTCACCTTCAGCATCTGCTCCGCAGAAGTGTTGATCGTGGCGATCATCCCCCGACCATCAATGGAGATGACTCCCGCCGCCACATTCTTCAGGACAATCTCCATATATTTTTTCCGCTGTTCCAGCTCGACACGGCTCACCTGAAGATCTCCGGTCATCTGGTTGAAGGACTGGACAAGCCTCCCGATCTCATCGCCGGCCTTCATCTCGATTCGGAAGTTGAGATCTCCTTCGGCAATTCGGTGGGTGGCTTCTGCCAGATCCTTAATCGGAACGGTGATATCTTTGGCCAGACGAATGCCGAACCAGATCGCTGAGAAGACGATGAGAAGGGTGACCATCAGAAGGGCCATTATATAACTGAACTTGATCGGCTTTTTCAGGACCTTCAACTGCTTGTAATCGACGAAGGCCTGGGAGATCTCGCGCATCTTCCCCGCAAGGCTCTTCGGCATGAAGTGAGAAGCCGCCACCACGCCGATCACTTCTCCTCTATCCGATGGATGGAAGATCGGAGCGACTCCTGTGATCATTTCTCCCTCTCCGACCGGCAGGGTCCTCGATATCTCCTTCCCTGAAAATCCCACCTCCAATAAGTCTTTCGGCGGAGAGACAGAGATGGCCTTAAGACCGGGGTCTTCCACCCTGATGAATCCTTCCCCTCCCTTAAAGAATAATCCAAGGGCGCTCAGGTGGTACTCCTGCCGTTTCAACTCAAGAGCCTCCCTCAGAGATGCCGGCCCAGGCTCTCTCTTTAAAAGACCCTGTTTGGTGAGGTGGCGGCCAATCTGCTTGGCTGAGGAGACGGTATTGTTGGAGAAATCACGGTAATAGGTCTGCGCCACCTCCAGAGACCCCTGCAGAGACTGCTCCACCTGAGCTTTAAACCAGTGCTCCACGCTGTTGGTGATAAATCCGACAGCCACGAAGAATAGAAGAAAGGTGGGGACAAGAGTGAGGGTGATAAAGGCCGCCACCAGCTTGGTCCTCAGCTTTGCTCCGAGAACTTCCCGCCTTCGTTCAAAGACCAGTTTGACAAGGTTTCGAATCACCAGAAAGATCAGAAGGAGGATCAGGATGATGTTGATGTTGATAAGACTGAAGAAGATGATATTGTTGGCGATCGGAATCTGCTCGGCCACCTGGGGAATCTTCATTTCAAGGGTGGTGAGGATGACGATCACGACGAAGATGACGCCGATGATGATCAACTCGTTTCGTCGTCTTCTCTTGTCTGGGGAAAGTTCTTTTTTCATAATGTCGGAGGTGCGGGTTAGGGTTACGGTTACGAAGCCCGTTTCGTAATTCGGTAACGGTTACGT
The DNA here is from genome assembly GCA_018333715.1 of Syntrophaceae bacterium. Lineage (GTDB taxonomy): Bacteria > Desulfobacterota > BSN033 > BSN033 > UBA1163 > RBG-16-49-23. Next base: position 1,885 of record JAGXSW010000224.1, read on the forward strand.
AAAAAGAATTAAAAGACGATCAACGTAGCCTTTTATTAACGATACGGGTCCCGCGAAACGCGGGATTACCCTTACCGTTAGGCTTTTATTTTCTAATAAAAAGGAGGGGGAATCGAAGGGGACTGTAAGCCGAGTTCTGTATTCTGCTCCCGCCGACAGGCGGGAGCGGAAGGATGGCCATTTATCTGGGACCCTGATTGCTCAGGGCCTCAAGCGACCTTACCCGTCCCGCCTTTACTCCCGATGGGTCTCCATCGGGAATAAATTTGAATGGGCTTTTCTTATCTCCCCCGTATACACGGGGAGAAACGGGACCTATTGGGTCTTGCTCCGGGTGGGGTTTGCCAAGCTGCTCCGATCGCTCAGTGCACTGGTGAGCTCTTACCTCGCCTTTTCACCCTTACCCCGTGAAATAATATTTCACGGGACGGTATTTTTTCTGTGGCACTTTCCTTATCCCATCTCTTTGGAGATGGAACCGTCCGCGTTACGGACCACCCTGCCCTGCGGAGCTCGGACTTTCCTCCCCCCGATCATCTCCCCTTACGGGCAATGACGAGGAGCGGCCATCTCTTCCCCTTCCAATTCCCCCCTTCCCTGAGATTTCTGAAAAACTTTAAAAAATCTTTGCAATCGTTTTTGGGGATTTGTGCAATCAAGAGAGCTTATTTTATTTTTAGCTCTCTTCCTTTTTCCCTGGCGATCCTCTTCTCAATGGCCAGATTGGCAAGAAGATCAGCCTCCTGATTCTCTTCCCTCGGGATGGATTCGATCTCAAAGGAGTCAAACCCCTTTATATTCTCCGTCACCCTCCTGTGGAGGACTCTCAGATGAACCTCCTTCACACGATAGACGCCCTTCACCTGCCTTTCGATCAATTCCGAATCCGTATAGATACGGATGGACTTTCCTCCGATTCTCTTGGCTTCTTGAATTCCTAATAGAAGAGCTCCATATTCCGCTTCGTTATTCGTCTTATGGCCGAGAAACCATCCTTTTTCTGCGATCCTCTTTCCCTCTCGATCGGTGATATAAACCCCGGCGCCTGCCCTTCCCGGGTTTCCCCTCGATGCGCCATCGATAAAGATGAAAAGTTCGATACTGTTCCCGGCAGGACCCTTCCTTTCTCTCTCCTTCACTTCTTTTCTCCGTTTCCATCCCAGTAGAGGATTCGATTACAATTGGGACACCGGATGAGGGAGTTGTTCTTCTGAACTTCGATGAACATCTGAGGAGGAACATTCACAAAACAGCCCTGACAGGTCTCATTCCTGGCGCTCACCATCCCGATTCCCTGCCGTTTCTCCCTCAGCATATTATAAAGTTTGAAGAGTTTATATTCGACCTGTTTTGACAGGGTCTCCTTCCGCTCTAATTTCTCCCTCCAGAGAACCTCGCCCTGGCCCATCTTCTTCTGGATCTCCCTCTTTTCTGCTTCGACCTTCTCCAGGGTGACGGCGATCTCTTTCTCCCGTTTGGAGAGCTGCTTCTTGATCTCCTCGGTCCCGTCCATGATGAGCAAGATCTCTTCTTCCACCCGGCCCACCGCTGCTTTGAAGGTTTCGATCTCGGTTAGAATGGCCTGATACTCCTTATTGGTCTTCACCTCCGACATTCTTCCCTCTGACCGCTTGATCTTGTCCTGCTCTCCAATGAGATGTTTCTCTTTCTGCCTCCGCTCCTTCTCCAGGGATTCGAGTTTTTCCCTTTCCTTATGAATCCTCTCTTTCTCAAGATTCTGTTTTTCATCCAACTTCTTCATCTCTTTGGGATAACGGTCTCGCTCTTCCTCGATATTCTTCAGGTCGAGATCGATCTTCTGGAGTTCCCAAAGAAGTTCAAGATGTTCCCTCAATGGCGGCCCTCCCTCTTATCAATATTTTGTAACACTTTAGTTCTTACACAATAAGATTTGAGAATTTGTCTCTAACACTTATAAAATCGAGTTTCCAAAAAAACTTCCCCTCCCCTGGTGGGAGGGGATTGAGGGGAGGGGGAACAGATCCTTTAGTCCACCCCCACCTATATCCTCCCCCATCGAAGGGGGAGGAGTTAAGTTTTTGGAAGTCAACAAATTTCAAATATTTTTGACTAGTTCTTTGAAAAAGTTATCTCATCCCCCTTTTTATAACCCCTCTTTACGCAAACAAAAAGAGCGCACCGGAGGGCGCACTCTTTCTCTGTCCTTTGTGCCGGATTTTATCTCCAAGAAGCTGATGGAGATCACCCTCCTTCTTCCTAACCCGGCATAACCGGAACCAAACAGGGTTGAAATTCCAAATACCAAATTGCAAATCCCAAATAAATCCCAAATTTCAATTTCTAATGACCAAAACGCCTTTCTTCTGTTTGGAATTTGGACCATTGGAATTTATTTGTAATTTGG
>JAGXSW010000225.1 GCA_018333715.1 Syntrophaceae bacterium
CGCCATCCGGGCGTTGATCTCACGCTCAAAATAGCGCAAGACGATTTCGTCAAGCTCTGACATGATCTGCTCTGTTGTAATTTTCACATATCGCTTGTCCCAAAAATGTGAAGGATCAAGCAATTCCTCTTCTATGATGATGGTGAACGGAGAACAAGGGGCTTGCTTCATGAGGCGTGCAATTCGGCGATGATTGCTCGCTTGACGGAATTCCTCGCTGCCGTGACCGAACCTATAATCCTTGAGCGATTGGAGGATCCGCTGCACATCCGGCGGTATTTCCTTAAAAGAGTCTCGGCCGTATATTTTAGTCCCGGTCAAAGGCTAACTCCTGGCGATCTTTTTTATCCTGTAGACAACATGGGAGTGACTTCTTTTTCGAGCCTGCCTTCAAGCATGTCCTCTGCCACATCCAGTTCGTAGTCCATCTGTAAACCAAGCCAGAATTGCGGGGACATCTTGAAATACCGGGCAAGTCTCAAGGCAGTATCAGCGGTGATCCCTCGTTTTCCCAGAACAATCTCATTGATTCGCCTTGCGGGGACTCCTAATGCCAGGGCAAGCCTGTTCTGGTTGAGCCCCATCGGCTCCAAAAACTCTTTTTGCAGGATTTCCCCGGGATGAACCGGACCAAGTTTCTTTGTTGCCATTTTCTTCTCCTATTTAGTGATAATCAACAATTTCCACTTGAAAAGCATCACTGTCGTGCCATTTGAAGCAAATTCTCCATTGGTCATTGATTCTTATACTATGCTGTCCAAGCCTGTCTCCCTTGAGCTTCTCCAGTCTGTTAGCTGGAGGAACCCTCAGATCATTCAAGTTTTCAGCACGATTTAACATTCTCAACTTTCTCAAAGCCACTCGCTGCATCGTGTCGGGAAGCTTTGAGGACCTCTGCCTTTTAAATATTTTCTCGGCCTCTTTATCCTTAAAGGACCGTATCATGCTATAAAATTACCACAATTAACGTTTAACGTCAACCGTTAAATACGGAACAAGAAAAAGGAAATGGAAATGGCTCTATTTTGGGATCTGGAAATTTCTTGGAGAGTAAAAAAGGGGGCTAATTTTGGGTTTAGAGCGGCATTTTGGGGCGGCAATAAGATCATTAATAACTCCAAAAAGGTTGAAAAATTACTGTTGCTTTTCCTTGATATTTGTTTATAATTATATAGGAAAAGAAACAGGACAGTCATGGATCGGAAAAAAAAGATTTTTGAACTTGCCAAGCAAATGGGGATCATTCGGCCCCGTGACGTTGAGGAAGCCGGGATTCCTCGGGAGTACCTGCTTCGGCTATACAGAAAAGGCGACCTGACGCGTGTGGGGCGAGGACTCTACGCTCTGTCGGATTCCCTCACGAGTGAGTCAGTAACCCTGGCCGAAGTCGCTAAACGAGTCCCAAATGCGGTGGTCTGCCTACTCTCGGCCCTCCAGTTTCACAACCTGACGACACAGATTTCTCCCCGAGTCTGGATAGCCATTGAGAATGGAAAATGGAAACCGACATTTGACTATCCACCCATAGAAGTTGTCCGTTTCTCTGATCGAGCATTCAATTTCGGTGTCGAGGAACATAAAGTGGACCGCGTCCCGGTCAAGGTCTACTCCCCAGCCAAGACTGTGGCTGACTGTTTCAAGTTCCGAAGCAAGATCGGATTGGACGTAGCTCTGGAATCGCTCCGTGAGACATGGAGAAGTCGGAAAGCCACGATGGACCAACTATGGGAAGCCGCCAAGGTGTCTCGTGTCGCAAACGTGATGCGGCCTTATCTGGAGGCGCTCACGTGAGGTCGCCTAAGAAACCAAACACCAGTCACTCTATCTTTCAACGCCTCTTGAACCACGCAAGGGCCAAAGGTGAAGACTTCAATCTCTTGCTCTTCCGCTATGGTGTCGAGAGGCTTCTGTACCGTCTTAGCATCTCTCCATATGCAGAAAAGTTCATATTAAAGGGTGCGAGCCTGTTCCTTGTGTGGAAGGGACAAAACTATCGTGTAACAAAAGATGCTGATTTGTTGGGTCTTGGCCCTGCGGATGCAGACCATCTCATCGGCGTTTTCAAGGAACTATGCCGAACCGCTTCGGATGATGTGGACGGCATCGAATTCATGCCTGACACCGTCAGAGCAACACCGATACGAGAGGAACAGCATTATGGCGGCATCCGAGTGACGCTTGAGGGCCTGCTCTATCAAGCCCGCATCTCCCTCCAGATTGACATAGGTTACGGTGATGTTGTTACACCAGGACCAGAAAGGATCAAATTCCCTACGCTCCTGGGTGCATCCCCGCCGCGGCTTCTGGCTTATTCCCGATATTCGATGGTTGCCGAAAAATTGGAGGCCATGATACGCCTGGGAATCGCAAACAGCCGAATGAAAGATTTCTACGATATGTGGCTTTTGAGCAGGTTGTTTGAGTTTGACGGCCGGACGCTCTGCGAAGCCGTGCGTAACACCTTCAATCGTCGCTCAACGGCGCTACCTGTTGGGTTGCCGATAGCATTCACCGATGAATTCCGTAAAAGCAGCCAGAAGCTTACCCAATGGCGGGCATTTGTGCGTAATTCCAAACCGGAAAATATACCCAAGGACTTTGATACCGTAATCGGTGAGGTGGCGGCGTTCTTGATGCCGGTTGTGGGGGCAGCACGAGACGACCAGATTATTGAATCCAACTGGGCGCAAGGCGGCCCGTGGGGCTGAATAGAGACAAGTGAACATCCCCTTCGGATTCCTAACCCAGCATCTCCTATCTATTTTGATTTAGAAAGGTTTTGCTACGTGATTAAATCGCCCGCAACAAGAGCTTCTTTTTTGGTTCGAGACCAGCGCTTCACCTGAGCCTCGCGCCTTCGTGCCTCACTGAAGGTCTCATATTCTTCCGAATAGACGAGGGCAATGGGTGGATCAAGGGTTGTGGTCCTGCATGCTCGTTTGGCGCAGTGTTCTTTGTAACGCTGTTTCAAATCAGTGGTCGCTCCGGGATAAAGTGAACCGGACTGGAGTCGAAGAATATAAAACCATGCCGGCATAAGAAAGCTTTCTGGTCCCTCGGCAGGTCTTTCGACAAGATCAAAACGTGCTCAGGGCCATTTCTCTGCGCTTCTTGTGCCCGGTCGGAGACCTTGAGTCCCTCGACGGGGCTCGGAATCCTGAGTTCATCGAAGGACAAGAAGAGGGCATGTCCTCATTGAGCATGCCCTCTTCGCGTCGAAATGGCTCCCCGAGTAGGATTCGAACCTACGACCTAGTGGTTAACAGCCACCCGCTCTGCCGGTTGAGCTATCGGGGAATATGTGAAAATTCCAATAAACAAATTCCAATATCCCAATAATCATCAATAACCAAATTTCAATGATCGAATGAGCAAATTTTTAAGCCGCTCAATCTGGGGCATTGATGATGTGTGTTCAGTTTAAAAGAAAATTTCAGGGATGGCAAGGGGAAATATTTTTAGCCGCGGACGGTGGCTTCGTCTTCGAGGGGTGTTTCCAACTTCCTCAGCGCTCTTTTTTTGTGCCACGCCCTGATCATATTGACCGGACCAGAAAAGATGTAAAAGAGGCTGGCTCCAAAGAGGACGATCACCGGCTCCATGACGATCACAATCATGGAGAGGACGATAAAGATGAAGATGCTGAAGGGTTTTCTCCGAGCCAGATCAAACTCCTTAAAGCTGAAGTACCGAATGTTGGAGACCATGAGAAATGCGAGGACATAGATCATGACCAGGATGACGATGTCCTTGACCCATGCTGTTTCGATCAGACGAAGGTAGAGAAGGATTGTCAGGGCGATCATGGTGGCGGCCGCAGGGATCGGAAGGCCTTTGAAGTATTTTGTTTCGCCGGAGGCGGACATCACATTAAACCGGGCCAATCTTAAGGCGCCGCAGACGACAAAGAGGAAGGCAGCCAGCCAGCCGAATCGTCCATAGGGACGTAGAGCCCAGCTGAAAGCGAGTAAAGCCGGCGCCACTCCGAAGGAGATGAGATCAGCGAGGGAATCATACTGGACGCCGAATTTGGAAGTGGCTCCGGAGAGTCGGGCTACCTTTCCATCGAGCATATCGAAGACCGAGGCCAGCAGGATGGCTACGGCCGCATAGTAGAATTTCTCCTGGAAAACGGAGATGATGGCCCAGAAGCCGCAGAAGAGGTTTCCTGTGGTGAAGAGGTTGGGGAGGATGTAAACCCCTTTTCGCATCTTAATCGGAGTTTTTCTTTTCTTCATGGCGATATCCGATGATGGACTCTCCTCCCTTGATATGCTGCCCAACTCTGACAATGGGCTGGACATCGATGGGAAGATAGAGGTCAACCCTTGATCCAAACCGAATCATACCAAAAAATTCTCCTCTATTCAAGAGGTCGCCCGGTTTCGCATAACAGACAATCCTCCTGGCCACAAAACCCGCAATCTGAATGAGCAGGATTTTGGACCGGTCCTCTGTCTCCATGACCAGGGCATTCTGTTCGTTGAGAAGGGACGCCTTGTCACGGCTCGCCACTAAAAACCGGCCCGGATGGTAACTCACTTCAAGAACCTTCCCGGAGGCAGGGGCGCGATTGATGTGGACATCGAAGGGAGACATGAAGATGGACACTTTTAATGCCCTCTGCTTTAAGAAACGGTCCTCTTCGCATTCTCCTACATGAATGATTGTGCCATCTGCAGGAGAGAGGATGATATTCCCAAGAGAGGGAATCTTTCTCTTCGGGTTCCTGAAGAAGTAAGCGATGAAGAGGGTGAGAAGGATTCCCGGGATTGTTAGAACCGTCCATCCCATCCCCACAAAGAAGAGGGTAAGGATGGTTGACGGGACCAAGAAGGGGAGACCCTCCCTGGCAATAGGCCATCGATTCTGAGGCATCAGCTTTTTTCCCCTTTAAGCCAGCCCATCATGGGGCGCAGTTTCTTTTCCACGACCCGGATGGGATGTTCGGCCTCCTTCTTTCTCAGGGCGGTGTAGAGCGGCCGGCCAACTCGTATTTTGACGTTTAATTAGTGTCTGTCCATAAATGCCGTAATCTTCTTTTTTTGTCATTCCCGTGCTTGCGCGCCATAGCGCTTCAGCGCTATGGCGTGGAAATAGGAATCCAGTCTTTTGAATACGTTCTGGATACCCGCCTTCGCGGGTATGACGAACAAACTGAATTTATAAACAGACTCTAAATAGAAAATAGGTTTTGTTCAACGGTAACGATGCCTGTATCGTTAATAAAAGGTCACGTTTATCGTCTTTTAATTTTTTTTTTTGCGTAACCGCAACCTTACCCACAGTCTATTTCCATGGTTCACGATCGGCCAAATGGCGATGAGCAATTGCCTGGAAAAATAATTTTTTAAGTCTCTCTAAGTAAGTTCGGTCATGGCTTTGCTTCCTCTCGACATGGCCACGCGACCGGTCCTGACCAGTTCCTTGATGCCTAGAGGCTTCAGGAGAGAGAGAAGGGCGTCGATCTTCTTCTCGTCCCCTGTTATTTCAATGGTATAGGTCTTGGCTCCCACATCGATGACCTTCCCTCTGAAAATATCGACGATCCGGAGAATCTCCTCACGGGTCTTTTCAGTGGCTAAGACCTTGACCAGAATCATCTCCCTTTCCACGAAATCCTTGTCTATGAGATCGACCACTTTAATGACGGAAATCAGTTTGTTCAGTTGTTTGAGCACCTGTTCAATGATCTGATCCTCCCCGTGGGTGACAATGGTCATGGTCGAGACGGCAGGATCGAGGGTTTCTGCCACAGAGAGGCATTCGATGTTAAACCCCCTGCCGCTGAAAAGGCCTGCGATCCGGGCCAGGACGCCGAATTCATTTTCAACTAAAAGAGTGATGACATGCCTCATATTAATTAAATTCCAATCACCAAATTCCAAGCTCCAAATAAATCCCAATCACACAATTTCCGAATAACCAAAGCACAGATTTTTAAAAAGTTTAGGTCATTGGGTATTGGTTATTATTTGGTTATTGGTGCTTGGAGCTTGGTTATTCATACTTCTATACCAACCTCATCTGGTTGAGCGGCTCTCCGGCAGGAACCATGGGGTAGACATTCTCCTCCGGATCGATGACGAAGTCGATTACTACCGGTTCTGGGATGGAGAAAGCCTTCTTCAAAACAGGGACGACCTCTTCGGGTTTGGTCGCCCTCAATCCCACAGCCCCATAGGCTTCCGCCAGTTTCACGAAGTCAGGAGAGCCCCCTTCGAGAGAAGAGGAGGCGTAGCGTTTTCCGTAGAAGAACTCCTGCCACTGCCTGATCATTCCAAGGTAACCATTGTTCAGGATGGCCACTTTGATCGGCAATCGATACTGAACAGCGGTGGCCAGTTCCTGGGAGTTCATCTGGAAACTTCCATCGCCTGAGATGCCGACGACGAGCCTGTTCGGGAAGGCGACCTGGGCTCCCAGCGCGGCAGGAAGACCGTAGCCCATCGTTCCCAATCCGCCGGAGGTGAGAAAAGTTCTCGGCTTGAGCGATTTATAATACTGGGCGGCCCACATCTGGTTTTGTCCCACCTCGGTGGTGATAATGGCTTCTCCTCCGGTCAACTCACCCATCTTCTCGATGACATACTGGGGTTTGATGATCTGTTCCTGCTGATAATTCATGTCGTGAATGGCCTTCCAGCTCTCGATCTGGCGATGCCATTTATGAAGTCCTTCCCTGAAAGAGTGGGTCTCCTCTTTTTCGAGAAGAAAGAGTATTTTTGAAAGGATTCGTTTGCAGTCGCCCACAATCGGGAGATCGACCCTCACATTTTTGCTGATGGAGGTGGGGTCGATATCGATATGAATGACGTTGGCCTGAGGAGCAAAGGATTCGAGTTTTCCGGTCACCCGGTCGTCGAATCGGGCTCCGACAGCGATGAGAAGATCGGATTCCATCACCGCCATATTGGCCCGGTAAGTCCCATGCATTCCGAGCATTCCGAGGGAGAGGGGATGATTTCCAGGAAAACCTCCCAATCCCATGAGCGTCATGGTCACAGGGATGGACAGTTTCTCCGATAGGTGGAAGATCTCCTTCGATGCATTGGAAGAGATGATTCCGCCTCCGACATAGAGAAGCGGTTTTTTGGACTTCAGGATGAGATGGATTGCCCTCTGAATCTGGCCGGGATGACCTTCAAGAGTGGGCCGGTAACCACGGATGGATACCTTTTCAGGATATTTAAACTCCGTCGAGTCTATGAGAATATCTTTGGGGAGATCGATGAGAACCGGTCCCGGCCGTCCGCTCCGGGCGATATAAAAGGCCTCCTTGATGATCCGGCTTAAGTCTTTGATCTCTTTTACAAGGTAGTTATGTTTGGTGCAGGGCCGGGTGATCCCCAAGATATCGGCTTCCTGAAAGGCATCGTTTCCAATTAGAGAAGTGGGGATCTGACCGGTGAGGATGACGATGGGGATCGAGTCCATGTAGGCGGTGGCAATTCCTGTTACGGTGTTGGTGGCGCCCGGCCCGGAGGTGACCACCACCACACCCACCTTCCCGGAGGCGCGGGCATAGCCGTCTGCCGCATGGACAGCCGCCTGTTCATGGCGGACAAGAACCTGGCGGAACGGGGTGCTGACCAGTTCGTCGAAGAGAGGAAGGACAGCTCCCCCGGGGTAGTTGAAGAGGGTGTCCACCCCTTCCTTCTTCAAACATTCAACGATAATCTGGGAACCGGTTTTTTTCATTACTTAATCCATTGGTAAACTCGCAAAAAGTCGTCACTCCGGTGAAAACCGGAGTCCAGAGAACTTATAATTATTTGAAAAGACTGGATTCCCCGATCAAGTCGGGGAATGACAACAAGGCGTACCTTTTGGCTTTTTACGAATGCATCATCCATTGGAATATTGGGTTTAAATCGTAAAGAAATTTTATCCCTTCTTCTTTTTCCCTTTATTCCATTGTTCCATCATTCCATTTGTTTTATCGGTATTTCCTTAAGATTTTTTCCATCTCATCCTTATAAATCAGTTTTTTCTTCTTGATGACCTTTATTTCCATCTCATCCTGCGGGGCAAGAAAGGGTTTCTTTTCAAGCTCATCGAGTTGCCCTGCCAGTTCCATATGAGCCTCTTTAATTTTTATGAAATCTTCATCCTCCCTCATCAGTCTTTCGATCAATTCTTCCTCTCTGGTCACTAGGTCCCCCTTTGCAAAGAATTGAAACATCAACTGGTTTAGTTTCAAAGGTTAATATAATAGCAACGGTTTGTCAAATGAGCGCTTTTCCTGCCACTTGATCTCTGCCTCGGAAAGCCGGATATAGGTGGGAGTAAATGTCTTCACATCTAAAGACTCTCCCTTACGAAGAATCTCGCTTCCCAATCTCGCAACAGTCGACCCATGAGGAAGATTAAGAGAAGGATTTGGAAAAAGAGCCAGTGAAGAGAGGGATTTTATGAGATAGTCTCCGTAAGTTTTTATCCCATCGCCGACGAAGATAATCTTTTCCTTTATATTTTTGACGAGGTCTTGCGGCCTCATCGCCTGGTAATCAGACCGTCTTTTAAGAAGGTTGTCTTCATCATAGCGATAGAGGGCGGTATAGACCTCTCCTTTATGGGCATCGAGGGTGGGGCAGATCAGATAGGGAGTGGGCGAGATCTGGGAGGCGAGGACATCGAGCGAGGACACTCCTGCTACAGGTTTCCGGGTGGCATAGGCCAAGCCTTTGACCGTGCTCACGCCTATTCTCAACCCCGTAAAGGAACCGGGGCCAAGGGAGATGGCCCATCCATCCAGTTCTTCCATCGGACAGCGGGTCTCCCTTATGAGATAGTCGATGGCTCCGAGGAGCTTCCCGGAGTGAGTGATCGGGATGTTGAGAAGGCACTCTGAGAGGACCTCTCCCTCATCGATCAGCCCGACACTGCCACAGCGGGTTGAGGTATCGATTCCGAGGATTTTCATTCTGATTCGTGTCCGTGACTCGTGACCGATTAAAAGTTAAGCCCTCCTTCCGGAGAAATGATGCGGATCAGGTCGTTATAGAAGGCAAAGAGCATCAGGAGAATGATGAGGATGAGCCCGATCTGCTGTGCGATCTCCATCTTCCTGATGCTGATAGGCCTCCTCAGAATCGCCTCCAATGTCAGGAAGAGAAAGTGGCCTCCATCGAGAATGGGGATGGGGAAGAGGTTGATAACTCCGAGATTGATGCTGAGGATAGCCATGAAAAGCACCAGGCTCAAAAGGCCTCTTCTCGCCTGTTCACCGGCCATCTGGGCGATCAGGATAGGCCCTCCGATCGTCTTTCCCGGAATCACCCCCTGGATCAGTTTGACAATTCCGACCAAGGTCAACTTAATCCCCTGATAGGTTTGAAAAAAACCATTTCCAAGGGCAACCAGAGGGTTGACCTTCTCGATGAGAACCTCACCCGAGTGGGTGATGCCGATCACGAAGGTGGCCACCTCTTCCCCAAAGAGGTTTTTCACGGAAGAAGGTTTTGGGGCGACCCTGATCTCGAGCGTCTCATCATTTCGTTTCACCCTGAGCATCAATTCCTTTCCCTGACTGCTGCGGATGATTCGAGAGAGGTCCTCCCATTTCTTCAAGTCCTGGCCATCGATGGAGAGGATGATGTCTCCCTTTTTTAGGCCTGCGGCCTCCGCAGGAAGACCCGGATTGACCTCTCCAATTTTTGGCGGGGAGTAGGGAATACCGAAGAGGTTGATCGTGGAGAAGAGAACGATGGCAAGAAAGAAGTTGAAGAAGGAACCCGCGCCGATGATCAATGCCCGTTTCCATACCGGCTGGTTTGAGAAGGAGCGGCCGCGAAGCTCCTCCCGGACCTCCTCTTCAGGGTTCTCACCGATCATTTTAACAAAGCCTCCCAGCGGAACAGCGGCAATCTGATACTGGGTCTCTCCGATCTTTTTCCAGAATATTTTTGGTCCGAAACCGAGGGAGAAGGTGAGGACACCTACGCCCAATTTCTTGGCTAACAGGAAGTGTCCCAGTTCATGAACGAATACGAGAATTCCCAGAACAATGATGGTCGAGATGATAGTTGTCAGCACAGTTTTTTCCCTTCGATGATGGATTTTGTTTTTTCTCTGGCCCACTGATCCGCCCTCAGAATATCTTCGATCGTGCGGACCGTCTTGAGTTCATGCTCCTCCATCACCCTCTGGATGAGGAGGGGAATATCGGTGAATTTGATCGATCCTTCGAGAAAACCATTGACCGCCGCCTCATTGGCCGCATTGAGAATGGCGGGCATCGTCTCCCCGATCTCAATCGATTGGTATGCCAGCCGGAGACAGGGAAATTTTTCCGGGTCCGGGGGAAGGAAGGTGAGCGGTCCCACCTTAGAAAGATCGAGCGAGGGGAGTTTAAGGTTCATTCGTTCCGGAAAGGAGAGAGCATAGGAGATCGGAATCCTCATATCCGCGATTCCCATCTGGCCGATGATGGAGCCGTCGATATACTCCACCATGGAATGGACAACACTCTGCGGATGGATCCGGACGATTATCTTCTCCACCGGAATGCCGAAAAGCCAGTGGGCTTCGATGACCTCCAATCCTTTATTCATGAGCGATGCGGAGTCAATCGTGATCTTCCTTCCCATCTCCCAGTGAGGGTGATTGAGGGCATCCTTGACGGCGACCCCGTGGAGTTTGGCAAGCGGAAGGTTGAGGAAAGGCCCCCCTGAAGCCGTAAGGATGAGACGGCGGATGTCCTCCTTCCTGTGGCCGAGCAGCGCCTGGAAGATGGCGCTGTGCTCGCTATCCACGGGCAGGATCTGAGCCCCGGTCTTCTTTGCCTCTTCGATGACGATCTTACCCGCCATGACAAGAGGCTCTTTATTGGCGAGGGCAATCGACTTTCCGGTTTTAATGGCGGAAAGAGTGGGGATGAGCCCCACTGCGCCGACAATGGCAGAGACAACCTGGTCCACTTCAGGATGAGTGGCCACACGGATGAGGCCTTCCACACCGTGGAGCACTTCCACATCCGCTCCTGGAAGTTCTTTTTTAAGTTTTCCTTCCAACTCTCGATTGAGGACCGAGACGACTTTGGGTTGAAACCGGAGGATCTGCTCTTTGAGAAGCTCGATGTTGAGGCCTGCAGAGAGGCTGACGACTTCAAATTGCTCCGGGAATTGGCGGACGATATCAAGGGTATTGACCCCGATCGAGCCTGTGGAACCGAGGATGGCCAGACGTTTCATGGGGTCTCCTTTAGAAAAGGGAAGATATAGTAGAAAAAAGGAGTGGAGAAGAGGAAACTATCGATGCGGTCCAGCACCCCGCCATGCCCCGGGAAGAGAGACCCTGAATCCTTTACCTGGGCGCTTCGCTTAATCATCGACTCGGTGAAGTCTCCCAATTGGCCCAGCATTCCCATTCCGATGGTCACGAGAATGCAGACTCCTTTGTTGAAGTCGGGGAGGAAGAGAGAAGCATAGAGCAGGCCGATGGCGACTGAACCGACGATTGCTCCCAGAAGGCCCTCATAAGTCTTATTCGGGCTGATCTTAGGGTAGAGTTTATGTTTGCCGAAGAGCGTTCCGCTGAAGAGGGCGATGATGTCCCCGGCCCAGACCGTAATGATCAGGAAGAGGACCCATGCCCTCCCATCTGCCTGGTTTCGGATGAGGATGATATGGGAGAGAAGAAATCCGACATAGAAAATCCCGAAAAGGGTTATCCCTAAATTGGAAATGACAGAGGAGAGACGCTCCGCGGTGGCCATATAGAGGACGCAGAGTAGAAGAAGCGTGAGAACGAGAAAGGGGGAAAAACTCCTCGCCTCTCCATAGACGAAAAGGATGGAAAGGATCAATCCCAGTCCAATTCCGGTGAGACGCTGGATTTGCCTGGATTGAGGAAGGGCGAGGTTGTTAAATTCGAGAAGGCCGAGAAGGATGGTGATGAGGACCATCAGAGTAAAAAGGATCGGATGCCCTAATGCAATCAGAAGGACAAAGGGAGGGATAATGATAAGTGCTGTCCATATCTTCTTTTTTTCGATTTTGGCCATATGCTAATTGTAGTCTCTTAGTTTCATAGTCGGATAGTCTCATAGTCTTTCCTGCCTTCCATGGACAGAGGGACTATCCGACTAATTGACTATAAGACTCATGACTCATTTTATGCTTAAAGTCCATTGATCTGTTCGCTGGTCAGGCCGAACCTTCTCTCTCTTGACTGATATTCGGCGATCGCTTTCAGAAGTTCTTTCCGGTTAAAATCGGGCCAGAGGGTTTCCGTCAGATAGAGTTCGGTATAAGCGACCTGATAGAGAAGGAAGTTGGAGATTCGAGACTCCCCGCTGGTCCGGATGAGAAGGTCAGGGTCGGGCAGTTCCCTGGTCCAGAGATACCGTGGAAAAGACGACAGATCGATCTCCTCTTCTTTGATCCTGCCTTTTCTCAAATCGGAGAGGATTCCATGAACAGCATGGAGGATTTCCGAGCGGCCTCCGTAACTTAATGCCAGATTGAGAATCATCCCATCGCATTTTTCAGTTTTTTTCATCGCTTCGTCGAGGGTGGCCCGGACATCAGCGGAAAGGTCTTCCAGCCTGCCGATGGCAGAGAGGCGAATATTGTTCTTGACCATCTCCTCAGTCTCTTTGAGCAGATATTCCTTTAATAATCCCATCAATGCCGCCACCTCCTCCTTCGGTCTTTGCCAATTTTCCATGGAGAAGGCGTAGAGCGTTAAAACCCTGATCCCCAGCTCGCGGCAGAAGGTGACCGTTTCTCTTACGGCGTCAACTCCCTTGATATGTCCGCTGATCCGGCTCAGGTTCTTCTTTTTGGCCCAGCGGCCATTGCCATCCATGATGATGGCGATATGAGAGGGAAGTTTCTTCTTGTCGATTTCTTCCATGATGAATGATGTCCTGCTGTAATTGAGATAAATTTTCATCCTGACTTCATCGCCCATGGCAGTGACAGGAACGACCCATGATCATCGTCTATGGGTTAAGGTCAGGAAACCGGTTTGGCAAGCGGTCGGAGGGTTAGGGCTAAAAGATTCTTAAGACCGGTGACATAACCTTTTAACTAAACCGGCATCGTAGCCTTAACCCTATGGCCCTTTGACTTCCATTAAAGTTACCATATCAATTGCGGATTTTCAATCGATGGTTTTAAAAGGAGAGAGGTATAAGCAGAAGAGAGGACAGGGGAGGGGGAGGAAAAGGGAATGACAGCTCCCCCTCTTTATCCTATTTCTCGACAATCGCTTCGACCGGACATACTTCGACACAGCTTCCGCAATCCGTGCATTTTTCTTCGTTGATCGTATAGGGTTCACCCTCTTCAATTGCATCTGCCGGACATTCCTCCACACAGGTGCCGCACGCCACACATTCTTCAGTGATCGAATAGGCCACTTTCCTCACCCCCTTTTTCTCTAATTTGGATTTCGGAATTCGGATTGCGGAATTTAAAGTCTAAGCTCCGCAATCAATCATTTAAAAGTAACACTTTAATTCTTTTAAAAAAGTTATCTAATCCCCCTTCATCCCCCTTTGTCAAAAGGGGGAAATGTTTCTCCTCCCTTTGGAAAAGGGAGGTGGGGAGGGATTTTAAAAGGTTTATTTCAAACCGTTAAAATCGAACTTTATATTTCGAGAATCTCTTTTTCCTTGGCGGAAAGAACGGTATCCACCTTTTCGATATATTTATCAGTAGAAGTCTGGACCTTGTCCATCCATTGGCGGAGCGAGTCCTGGGAGATCTTCTTATTCTTTTCCAGACCCTTCAGTTGTTCGTTCGCATCCCTCCGGATATTGCGGAGGGCCACCTTTGTCGCTTCCCCCATCTTTTTGACCACCTTGACCAGCTCTTTTCTGCGCTCCTCTGTCAGCCGGGGGATATTGATCCGGATGATCTTCCCGTCGTTCATGGGCGTTAATCCGAGCTCCGATTTAAGGATGGCCTTCTCAATCTCTCCGATTGTCGTAGGATCCCATGGCTGAATGGTGATGAGCCTGGGTTCCGGGACGGCGAGCGTGGCCATCTGGCTGAGCGGAGTGGAGGCGCCATAATAGTCGATCCGGATATCGTCGAGAAGGGCAAGGGAAGCCCTGCCTGTTCTTACCTTATTAAGATCCGTTTTCAGAGTGACGATGGTCTTTTCCATCTTCAATGTCACATCGGCGTAAATCTTCTCCTCCATGGTTCATCCTCTCACTTTCGTTCCCACCTTCTCTCCCAGAACGACCCGCCTGATATTTCCCTTCTTTTTCAGATTGAAGACGATGATGGGAATCTGGTGGTCCATGCAGAGGGAGATGGCTGTTGCATCCATCACCTTCAACTGTTTTTTCAGGACATCGAGGTAGGTGAGTTCATCATATTTCCGGGCCTTCCGATTCACCATGGGATCGGCATCATAAACCCCGTCGACTTTAGTGGCCTTCAGAATCGCCTCGGCGCCGATCTCCATCGCACGGAGCGAGGCGGTCGTGTCCGTGGTGAAATAGGGATTGCCCGTTCCTCCGGCGAAGATGACCACCCTGCCTTTTTCCAGATGGCGTATTGCCCTCCGGCGAATAAAAGGCTCAGCCAGTTCTCTCATCTCGATGGCTGTCTGAAGCCGGGTTTGAACGCCCATCTTTTCGAGGGCATCCTGAAGGGCGATGCCGTTGAGAATCGTGGCAAGCATTCCCATATGATCTGCGGAAACCCGGTCCATCCCCATGGAGCTGGCAGCCACCCCCCGGAAGATGTTGCCTCCTCCGATGACGATCCCGATCTCAACACCGAGGGTCTTCACCTCTTTGATTTCCCCGGCGATTTGCCGGATCACCGAGGGATCGATTCCAAAACCTCCTTCGCCGGTTAAAACCTCTCCGCTGATCTTCAGGAGGATCCTTTTATAAGGAGTTTTCTTCATGAGGGGCCAAATGGACCTATGACCGCGAGGACAATCCTTCGCCTAATTGAAACCGGGCAAAGCGGCGGATGGCGATATTCTCTCCGAGTTTTCCGATCATTCCGTCGAGGACCTCTTTGACCGTGACATCGGAATCCCTGATATAAGTCTGTTCGAGAAGGCATGTCTCGGAATAGAACCTCTCCAGTTTCCCTTCGACGATCTTATCGATCACCTTTTCCGGTTTTCCAGAATCGAGCGCCTGGGTCCGATAGATCTCCCTCTCCTTTTCCAGGACCTCAGGGGGAACGTCCTCTCTCCGGATGAATTGAGGGTTGGCGGCAGCGATATGCATGGCCATATTTTTTACGAATTCCTGAAAATCCCCGGTCTTCGCAACAAAATCGGTTTCGCAGTTGATCTCAACCAGAACCCCCATCTTTCCACCCGCATGGATATATGAAGCGACCAGACCGTCCGTGGCAATGCGGCCTGCCTTCTTTGCGGCGGTCGCCAATCCTTTCTTTCTCAAATAATCGATGGCGGCGTCAATGCTTCCTCCGGCTTCCTGGAGCGCGGCTTTGCAATCCACAATTCCGGCCCCTGTCCGTTGCCTCAAGTCTTTCACGAGTTCAATCGAAATTTCCATTAGAATCTATTCCTCCTCACCTTCGACGCTTCCTTCCACCTCTATCTCTCCATGTGATTCGGCCATCAAAGCAGCCTTTTTTTCCTCTTTGGCCCCCTCGATCTGGAGCTGTTTCTCATAAAGCTGTTTTCCCTCTATCGCGGCATCCGCAATCTTAGTGGCGAAAAGCTGGATGGCTCGAATGGCATCATCATTGCCCGGCACGACATAATCCACGTCGTCAGGGTCGCAGTTGGTGTCAACAATGCCGATCGATGGAATGCCGATCTTTCTGGCTTCCTGAACGGCAATCTTCTCTTTTTTGGGGTCCACGACGAAAATGGCCCCAGGGAGGCGATTCATACGCTTGATTCCCCCAAGAGATCTTTCCAGCCGGGTCCTCTCTTTTTCGATTTCAAGGACCTCCTTTTTGGGGAGGAGACTATAGATCTCCTCGTTCTTCATGGCCTCGAGTTGATTGAGCCGATCGATGGAGCGCTTGATGGTCTGAAAGTTGGTCATCATCCCGCCCAGCCATCGATGGTTGACATAGAACATTCCGCATCGGTTGGCCTGTTCGAAAATCGTCTCCTGTGCCTGTTTTTTCGTTCCTACGAAAAGAATATATTCGCCTCTGGAAGCCACTTCCCGAACAAACTGGCAGGCTTCTTTGAAGAGCAGGACTGTCTTCTGTAGATCGATGATATAAATCCCGTTCCTTGCCCCGAAGATATAGGGTTTCATTTTGGGGTCCCAGCGTTTCGTTTCATGACCGAAATGAACCCCAGCCTCCAGAAGCTCCTTCATCGTTACATTTGGCATTGAATCCTCCGTTTCTTTTCCATTCCTCCTCCTCTCAGTGAAAATTAGTCAAATAGATTTTTTGTTAACATATGATCACCCTTTTTGCAAGTGGAAAAAGTCTCAAGGAAGGTCTGACCCGCCTAAAGGCAATCGTTGGAAGACAAATTTGGCATAACTAATTGAATTCATTATGATAAAAAAAGCCCCCCATTTTTAGAAAATTGAAAAGAAAATTGTTCAATTTTGTCGTTAATTCCTGTTTGGATTGGCAGATTTGATCTAAGTCAAGGAAGGGAGCGGTCAAAGGTGTTAATGTATGGTCAAAGGAAACGATAGAGATGAAATGCCCCGGGACGGATATGAAATTCTGGAAGCCAGGCGATATCTTTGATATCGATTGTCCCAAATGCGGGAAAAGAGTCGAATTCTTCAAGGACGAGGTGAAAAGAAAGTGTTCCTGTGGGCATATCATTGTCAATCCCAAGATCGATTTTGCCTGTGCGGAGTGGTGTCCTTATGCGGAGCAATGTGTCGGAGCGGTCCCCGAAGAGGTGAAAGCCAAACAAAGACAGGAGTTACGGGACTCGGCGAGGGAGAGAATCGGAATCGAGATGAAGAAATATTTCGGGACAGATTTTAAGCGAGTCCATCACGCCCTGAAGGTGGCCCGCCATGCAGAGCAGATTTTAAAGATCGAAGGCGGGAATCCGTTGGTCGTCCTGGGAGCGGCTTTTCTCCACGATATCGGGATCCATGAAGCCGGGAAAAAGCACGGAAACACATCAGGTCACTACCAGGAGAAAGAAGGGTCTTCCATTGCTCGGGAGATTCTGGACCGGTTGGATATCGAAAAAGAGATCGTTGACGAGATCTGCGACATCATCGGCCGCCATCACCATCCGAGGGAGGAGGAGACCCACCATTTTCAGATTCTCTATGAGGCGGACTGGCTGGTCAATATCGAAGAAGAGGGGATGGCGGGCGACCGAGAAAAACTTGAGAAATTGATCGCCAGAGTTTTTAAAACCGTGACCGGGAAAAGGCTGGCAGAGGAACTCTACCTGAATGGGTCTTCCCATTAACATCCCATCCCCCTCTCAACCCTTCATCTTCGCTCAGGACAGGCCTCCCCCTTGAAGGAGGAGGAGTTAAGAAAGTTGTCCCTAAGATTTCCTCCCCTTCAAGAGGAGGGTGAGGGAGGGGATGGGGCGAATGAAAAGGAGGGAGAGCTAAGTTAGCGCTCTTGCCTGCCAGGGGAGGGGAGATTTTTCTTAAATTATTAGTAACGTAGAATTTAGGAGACCTGAGTAAGAGTAATTGCCCTCCAATATGGTATTTATGTTTCGTCGAAAACAAAATCCATAGAAGGAGGGCAATATGGGAGCAACCCCACAGGGAAAGGATATCACG
>JAGXSW010000226.1 GCA_018333715.1 Syntrophaceae bacterium
AAAAATATAAACCATCCGCCCGTGGTCGGGTCTTATCGACTTGATAAGATTTTCGGAGACATGATTGCCCGATGGACGGATTTCCCCCCCGCTTCAGTGACGCATTACTTTTTTGCAAGGAGTCTACTTGACATTTCATTCTTCTTTCCATAATATATTACTATGAAACAAATTTTATGAAAGGAGGTGAGGAAGGTGAAACGGTCATGGATGAAGTATGTTGCATCTTATTTGGTAGTAGCCATGTTCATCATTGGCATCACACCGAGAGTCTATGCAGGATTCTCCCCTTCCGAGGCCATTTCAATGCTATCTTTCGACAGGTCTTCCGATCTTGAGAAAATTCGAAAGGCGCTTGAAATGAAGATGGTGGGAGAAAGGCTGAAGGAACTGGGTTTCACCCCTGGAGAGGTCGAAAAGAGATTAAGCCAGCTTAGCGACCATCAGATCCATCAACTGGCCCTCAACATCGATCAACTCCAGGTGGGCGGCAGCAGTGGCTGGGCGGTGCTTATTGTCATCTTGTTAATCGCCATCGTCGTTGGTGTCGTTATTTATGTTTCGGGGCATCGGGTTGTAATCGAAAAAGAAAAATAGCAACGGTACCTATCTTGTCAAGAAGATTTTTCCCGGGAGGCGCTTCCAAATGGAGGCGCTTCTCTCTTATTTTCGCGGCCCTATCCTGTTTATCTTCCTGTGCGGCATCCCCCCATCTAAACAGGTCCCAATCTTCTCATCTTATTGAAAAGGTCCCATTCTTTCCCCAGGAGATATACCAGTGCGGCCCGGCCTCCCTCGCAGGTGTATTGAATTATTGGGGAATCCCGGTCACTCCTGAAGAGATCGCCTCTGAGATATACAGCCCGTCAGCAAAAGGAACGCTCAATATCGATATGGTCCTGTATGCGGAGAAAAAGGGCCTGAAGGCGGAGTTCTATCAAGGCTCTGTAAATGACCTGAAGAACAAGATTGATTCTGGGTTCCCCCTCATCGTCATGGTAGATTATGGTTTCGGGATGGTCCGGCAGAACCATTTTATGGTGGTGGTGGGCCATGACAAAAACTCGATCATTGCCAACTCCGGCCGGGAGCGGTTGAAGGCTATCTCCCTGAAGGGTTTTATTAACTCATGGAAGAGAACGAAGTTCTGGACGCTATGGATCACCCCTCGATCATGAGCAACCGCGCAATGCTAAAAAAGAGGATATTCACCACCCTTCTCCTGTCTCTTTTTGTCCTGATGATTGTGCCCGGTTGTTCTCTCCCGAAGGTGAACATCCCGAAGGACCCGCTTACCCCAGAAGACCATTTAAATCTCGGTGTTGCCTATGAGAAAAAGGGCCTGTTTGACTCGGCCATCAAGGAATATAAAATTGCCTCCAAAAAACTTCCGATCGCTTATCTTTATCTCGGAAACGCCTATTTTTTGAAAAATGAGTTGAGCAAAGCAGAGACCTTCTATAAAAAGATGATTAAGAAGGACCCCAAAAATGGAGATGCCCATAATAATCTTGCCTGGCTTTATTATACCAAACGGGAAAACCTTGATGCAGCGGAAGAATATGCGTTTAGAGCGATAGAGTTCAACCCGTTAAAGGGCGATATTTACAGAGATACATTAGAAAAGATCAGGGAATTAAAGAAGCTTCAATAGCCATGCTATTATCGAGGAAACTCCTCGACTACTTCTCCGCCTTTTTCAAGGGCCCTTATATTTTCATCCATGGAACGAGAGGGAAGTAAATCTCTGATGACTGATTCAAAGACCTGCCGATCAATGGGCAGGACTTTAATTGCAGAAAGCGCTCCAATCATGACGATATTGGCAAAGATCGGATCACCTGGAAGACAAGCATCTCGCCCAGAATCTGTGAGGCCAGGACATTCCCCTGTCCTCCCACCCCGCCGATGATCACATTAAATGGATCTTTGGGAGGCAACATCATAGTAATCCTTCTTGACAGAGTGTCATCTTGGAAGAATGTAAAATTACAAATATTATCCTCCCCCTTGATGGGGGAGGATTGAGGTGGGGGTGGACATAACATCTTCCCCCTCACCCCCACCCTCTCCCACCAAGGGAGAGGGAGATAATAGAGTTATTTACAGTCAATGCCTCACAATTATTTTACACCTTCCGGATGGCTGAGGCAGGGCAGATTCCCGCGCATACTCCGCATCTGTGAAACCAAAAACTTCCCGAAACCTCACTTGTAATCTCCAGGTGTCCGGGCTCCCAATCGCCGGTGATCCTCGAAAGCCACCCGCCCGAAGGAAGACGGGTCTCCTTCATATGAACCTTATTCCCCCGTTGTCTGAGGTAACTTCCAATTTTCATTGATCTTGATGTTTTGTCTTTGGGAAAGATTTCCCAGAGGTGGTAGTTATTGAAACAACAGTAGGGTAAATACTGAAACGATTGCCCTTCTTCGGTCAGCTTATCGGCTTCCGGGATTCGAGATGGAATATTATCGAGCGTGCTTTCAAGAATGCACCACTGCCCAATTTCGTTCTTGTATACGGGCCAGCAGTGGCCGCCCAATGATTTTCCATTTTCATCAAAGACCTCTCCTAAGACAACTCTCACGCAGAAAGGACTTATGCCGCTCGCTATGAGAAGACTTACAAGGAGAAAGCTTCCGTCCTCACAGTCGCCTTCACACAAGGTGTGGATCTCCGGAGGAAAGAGCCAGAAGTCCCCTTTTCTCTGCTTCTTAGTGTCATGGACGTACTTTATGTCCTTGGCCACAAAGTCCCATATGATCATTGCACGTTTGTCGAAACTGCCAGGCCCCCTGCTCGTAGGGAGCCCTTTCTTGCTGACAAGCTCCCGGATAATTCCTTTCATGATGTTGTTGTCTTCAAATGATATCCACTCCCTGATATCTGTCTTGATCGGCTTGTTCTGACTCCCGATAACAAACCTCTTCTTCTCTATGACAGTGTCCTGAAGAATTAGATCACCCTCCCAGTTATAATACATCTTGGTTCTCCTTGAAAATTAACATACCCTTTCGTTTATCTCCTAATATTGCGGAAAAACAAAAAAACCCCCAGCAGTCTAATTCGCTCCTGCCTACAACAGAAAGATTAGAACTACAAGGGCTTTCTCTTTTCGCTGGTTTGGCCCCTTTCCCCTTTCCTCCGGATTCTGAGGTCCTGTTTAAACCATACCCTATATTTAAGTACCGCCTACGTCATGCCCGTATTTAAATCCAATCAATTTGAGATGTCAATCAAAATTTGATCAATTTTTGACCTTGTTCACTTTTTCTCAAATACATCTCATCAAAAGATCGTCCCAAGCCTTTTTATATGCAATTTCCCATTTCCCAATTCCTACTTCCCATTTCCCTTTTCTCTATTAGCAATTTACATTCCAAAGCTTCAACATTTGGAAAGATTTTGTAATTGATTGATTTCTAAGGCTTTATGAACCCCAATCGATTTTCAGATATTAAAAAGAAAGGGATCAAACTGTAATCAATCGTTGGCAATCTTAAAATCTGTTGTCAGTCTCTATCCTCCCATGGACTAATTTGGGGACCTAATTTCGGGGCGGTTCTCATGCCAATACCAAATTACCGTTGCCAGGCGCCAAGGTGACAAATTATTTAAAGCATTTAATTAGGCCCCTCTGTCAAGGCGGTCTTCTCCCGCCAATTTCCTTCCTGTTCTGGAGAGGCCCAACTCTTCGAGCGGGCCACCGCCCGCTCCCACCCCGTGACAAGATCCCGGCGCCGGCTCTGGGACATCCGGGGATAAAATTCGCGGCCCACGGACCAGTTGGCTGAAATCTCTTCTTTATCCCTCCAGTATCCGACGGCCAGCCCGGCTAAGCAGGCGGCTCCCAGAGCCGTGGTTTCGAGAACCTTCGGCCGCCTAACGGGTATGTCGAGCAGATCGGCTTGAAACTGACAGAGTAGACTGTTGGCGGCGGCGCCCCCGTCCACCCTCAGCTCTGTCAGGCCAAGGCCGGAGTCACGGGCCATGCAGTCGACGATCTCCTTGCTCTGAAAAGCGATCGATTCGAGGGCCGCACGCACGAGATGGCTGCGGTTGACGCCCCGCGTCAGCCCAAGAATGGCGCCCCGGGCATGGGGATCCCAATGGGGCGCGCCCAGCCCGACAAAGGCTGGGACCAGGTAAACCCCGTTTGAATCCTCCACCATTGACGCCCAGTATTCGCTATCCTCGGCGGAACGGATCAGCTTTAGCTCATCTCTCATCCACTGGATGACTGCGCCGGCGATGAAGGCGCTTCCTTCAAGGGCGTAGGTAATTTCCCCTCCCAATCCCCACGCAATAGTGGTCAGGAGACCGCATGCGGAGGGTTTAGCCTCCCGCCCGGTATTCATCAGCATGAAACAACCCGTCCCATAGGTAGTTTTGACCATCCCCGGATCGAAACAGCACTGCCCGAAAAGGGCTGCCTGCTGATCTCCGGCGATCCCCGCGATGGGGACGGAACCGCCCAGGATCTCCAGGTCGGCGCAGGCCACAGGGTGGCTGGAAGGCACGACCTCGGGAAGGAGAGATGGAGAAATGTCGAAACGTTCCAGAATCTCATCATCCCATCTCAGTTCGTGGATATTATACAGGAGTGTTCGGGAGGCGTTTGAGTAATCTGTGACGTGGGCCTTCCCCCCGGAGAGCCTGTGCACGAGCCAGCTATCAATGGTGCCGAAGGCGAGGCGGCCTTGTTCCGCATCTCTTCTCGCTCCGGGTATGTGGTCCAGAATCCACTTGATCTTGGTCCCGGAAAAATAGGCATCCGTAACCAGTCCTGTCTTCTCCTTCAGCTTGGCGTCGAACCCTTCTTCCTGAAGCTCCTTGCAGAAGTCGGCGGTTCTTCGGCATTGCCAGACGATGGCGTTGTATATCGGCTTGCCCGTTCGGCGGTCCCAGAGGACCGTGGTCTCCCTCTGGTTGGTGATTCCGATGGCGGAAATCTCACCAGCCCGGAGATTTGCCCTGTTGAGCGCCTCCCGGATCGTTTGGAGCTGGGAGGCCCATATCTGCTCTGGATCGTGTTCCACCCATCCAGGTCGGGGGTATATCTGCTCGAACTCCTGCTGAGACGATGAAACAATCTCGCCGGCCTGGTTGAAAATAATTGTCCTCGAGCTGGTCGTTCCCTGATCCAGGGCCATGATATAGTTGCCCATCCTCCTCCTCCAGCCTGGTTTCAACGGAGCCTCGGCGGAACCTGTCGCCCACAATCCGCTTTTGCCGGCAGGTCCACCCCGTTAGAAAGCCCCAGTATTTATGCCGGGGATCGTAGAAATGGAAAGCGTCCCTGCCTGCGGCAGGCAGGAGCTTCTTATTGAGGGCGTGGTCAAAGCCCTGCCCTGTACCATATTAGGTTCAGGGCCCGCCCTTTCCAACAGGGTCTACTTTCGAAAACCAAGACGTGCTTCTAACCATATTTCGACGTCGCGCAGCACCTCGTCATGTTCAGGTTCATTAAACACTTCATGATAAAAACCATCATAGATTCTGATCTTTTTATCGGCAGAGCTGACCGCATCATACAGCATCTGGGAACCAGCCGGATCAACCAACCTGTCTTCGCTGCCCTGTACCATCAGGATCGGCAGCGTAATCTTGGCTGCTTGAGCGCTGACATACTGCATCGCCTTGAGCATTTCAGCCGCTAACCGCGCAGTGGCTTTCCCTTTATACACCAGAGGATCACTGATATAAGCCTGCACCACCGCTGGGTCCCGGCACACTCCGTCTGCCTCCAACCCAATCAGCCCAAACCCGGGCATCAAGGCTGAAAGCATCTTTCCTACAACAAGAATAGCCGGTGTGATGTTGTTGGGTATTTTGACAGCCGCTCCAGAAAGAACCGCTCCTGTCAGTTCAATTTGGTGATCGAGCAGGCACACTGCGCTGATCAGTCCGCCCATGCTATGCCCGACCAAGAAGATCGGTTTACCGGGCTGCCAGCGGCATATCATATCAAGGTAAACCTTGAGCGTATTCGTATAATCCTCAAAGCGTTCCACGTGCACTCGCGTGCCATCCGATTTGCCATGACCGAGGTGATCGATTCCGTAAACGGCATAGCCCAGCGGGACGAAGTGACTGACAATGTTCATATAACGCCCACTGTGTTCAGCCAACCCGTGAACAATGAGTAGTATCGCTTTCGGCTCGTTTTCCGGCAACCAGCTTTGGAAATAGATGCTGATATCCCGAACACCTTTGAAGAACCCTTCTTGGTGTTCCATTTTCCCATTCTCCTCTTCTCAAATAGATCTTGGGATCCTGTTTGTGCTAAACGGCGCGCAAATATCCTATTTTATGCTTTTGCAACAATTTTTGAGGGAAAAGACCTGATTCAATTTGTTATTCCTGGTCAGCTTCGAATAGCCCCCTTTATTAATGATTGTAATCTACAAAGCTCCGACTTTCTTCGGGACAACGTCTGGATGCCCCCGTATCAAGTACGGGGCAGGCTCCTCAAGTCCGGCATGACGGAAAACGCTGTTTATGGACAGGCACTATTTAATCATAGATGCCTTCTTCTTTGAATCATCTTCACTAAAAAGGCCATCTCCTCATTTTTTGCCCAATAAGAGATAATTACATACACGATCAAGCCAGTGGCAATCCCTGCTCCGAGGAGAAGGATCTTTTCCGCTACATTCCCTGTTGTCGACCAATTCCCCAAAGAGCAGATTAGATAGGCGGTTAACCCCATGGGAATGCTGCAGAGGAGGATCTGAATAAGTGATTTCACATTTTTTCCTATCTCCATACCGCCCAATTTCGGGTTCAACTTCCCGCACACAAGGATCAGGTTCAGAATCGATGAGAGACTGGTGGCCAAAGCAAGGCCGGCATGCTTCAAAGGAGTGAAGAAGATGAAAACGGCATTGAGAACAACATTGGCTCCCAGGCAGATCAGTCCAATCTTGAGAGGCGTCCAGGTATCCTGAATCGAATAAAAGGCAGGGACTAGGGTCCTCACTCCCGCAATCGCCCACAGACCAACCGAATAGCATAATAGGGCTTTTGCTGTCATCACTGTGGCAGAGTAGTCAAAGAGGCCCCTCTGGAAAAGAAGGTTGATAATGGGCGTCTTTAAAGCAATCAGCCCCACCATAGCAGGAATGCTGATAAAGGATGTGAGGCGGAAGGTGGAGGTGAGTGTATTCTTTAACTCCTCCATCTTTCCCTGAGAGGCGAGGCTGGAAAGGCTTGGCAGGGAAGCCATCCCGATGGCGATGGCAAATATGCCCAATGGAAATTCTAACAACCGGTCCGCAAAGAAGAGGTAGGAGACGCTTCCCCCGGGGAGAAAGGAGGCAAAGATCGTATCAATAAAGACATTGAGTTGATAGACCGCTGTTCCGATCATGCCCGGCGCCATCAGGGCGCCGATACGCTTGATGGCAGGATGTCCGAAATGAAAATTAAATCGGAAAGTAATCCCCTTCTGCCATAAAAAAGGGACCTGGAAGAGTAGCTGAATCACCCCTCCGGCAAGGACACCGACAGCAAGCGTCATGACCGGTTTTTGAAAGGAGTGATAGAAGAGAAAGACCGAAAGGATGATGGAGATATTGAGGAAGATGGGAGCAATGGCCGGAGCGAAAAAGTGGCGCCGGGAGTTGAGGATTCCCATGCAGAGGGCAAAAAGTCCCATAAAGAAAAGATAGGGGAAGATGATCCGGTTGAGAGTGACGGTCAACTGAAACTTTTCCGGGATTCCGGCAAATCCAGGTGCGATGATCTGAATGATGACCGGTGAGAAGAGGATTCCGAAAAGCGTGATCAGGAGTAACACCAGCCCCATCAGGGTGAAGGCGGCATGGGTCACCTCTCTGATTTCTTCTTCTGACCGCTGGTGAAGGTATTCGGTATAGACAGGGATAAAGGAGATGGTCAGGGACCCTTCTCCCACCAGTCGCCTCCAGAGATTGGGGATTCGAAAGGCGACGAAGAAGGCATCAGCCGCCATCCCTGCCCCAAAGAAATGGGCGATGATCATATCTCTAAAAAATCCAAGGATACGGCT
The DNA here is from genome assembly GCA_018333715.1 of Syntrophaceae bacterium. Taxonomy (GTDB): domain Bacteria; phylum Desulfobacterota; class BSN033; order BSN033; family UBA1163; genus RBG-16-49-23. Next base: position 8,033 of record JAGXSW010000226.1, read on the forward strand.
GAGGAGGGTCCCCATTCCTATGGTGGAAGCCGCTTTTGCGATTTTATGATTCTCAGACATCATGCGAACATATGAAATTCGTGTAATTCGTAATCATTCGTGACATTCGGCATTTAAGGCACTTGACACACGCTACCCTAAAATGTTAAAAAAATCAAATTACCTCACCCTTTCCCTCTCCCATTAGGGGAGAGGGTGGGGTGAGGGGTAAGAAAGGAGAGTTAATTTTGGCCATTCATCCATCAGCAATTAAAAGGGCAAAACAGAACGAGAAGAGGAGGGTTCGAAGCCTCCATTTTGAATCGACGGTAAAGAGTTCGGTCAAGAAAGTCCGGGAAGCGATTGAAGAAAAAGATATTGAGGGCGCCAGGAAAGCCCTGTTAAAGGCCATCCCACTCATTCAGAAAGGATGTTCAAAGGGCATCTTTCACAAAAACACCTCCGCAAGAAAGATCTCCCGGTTGACCCAGGCTGCCAATAGTCTGAAATCTGCTAAGTAATAAAAGTCAATGGGCAATAGTAAAAATGCCTGTTTCATTAGTCCGTTAGTCTTATAGTCAATTAGCCTTTTTGTCATAAACTATACGACTATTCGACCATAAGACTATAAGACCAATGATATACGAAACGGCATTAGTAACCCTAACCCAAAAACTTTTTGGGCCGGCAGAGGTCGATGACCAGTTTCTCCATTAGAAGATTCTTCGTCCCTCGCCCCGTTTTAACGGCCAAATCAGTCTGATGACATTTCAGTATACCTTCTCGCAAAGAAGCCTCTGAAAAGCTCCTCCCCTGCTCCATCAGCTTCGTCACATTCCATGCCTGCATCCGGAGCGCTTTTGCCATCTCCTCAAGGTTTTTCCGGCTGGAGGTCATCTCCTTCACCCTCCAGATATTCCAGTAATGCTTTGACATCATGCCCACGAGAAGAGGAACAGGGTCGTCCTTCCTTTTCGGGAGCGGTTCTTCTTTTTTAAAGGGAATGGCCTTCAATTCCAATGCTTTCTCCAGGATGGTCAATGCCTTCTCCAGGTTCTGCCTGCCAATGGCATCGGTTAAATCAAAAACGGTGCTGACCTTTGCTTCCGAAGCCACCCCTTCCATATCGGAAAGTTCAATCTTTTTCTTTCCGCCGACGCTTAAAAAGACCTTCTCCAGTCCATTATCGAGATCCTGCAGGTGATCTCCCACAACCTCGATGAGATAACCGGCTGACTCTTCTGATATCGATTTTCCCTTCTCCTCCATCCTCTTTCTAACCCAGGAAACAAGCCCTCTCCCTTTCAACCTGGGATATTCGATCACCTTTCCGATTTTCTCTATCTCTTTCTGGTATCTTTTCCATTGTCCCGGAGTCTGGCCGCACATTGTTAAACAGGTGTTGGGAGAAGGGTTCCGGATATAAGGGAGTAACGCCTCCACATTCTCCTCATCGAACTGGTCCGCCCCCCGGACGAGAACAAACCGATAGGGAGAAAACATAGGAAGAGTCTGGGCTGTCTGGACGATCTCCTGTCCGCTGTGCTCCTCTCCGTTGAAGAGATGAAGATTGAGACCCCTCTCCTTCAGGGAAAGGGTCTGGTTCATCAATCTCCGGATCTCCTCATCAATGAGATAGTCCTCAGGACCGTAAAGGAAATAGATAGGGTAGATATCGGATCGAGGTTTCATTTCCTCTCAAAAACCATTGCAAATTGCAAAGTTAGCATTTAGCATTTCAAATTGAATTCGTTCATTTTATATGGTGTCATTCCTTCTGCGAAGGCAGGAATCCAGAAATCCAAAAACTGGATTCCCCCGTGTCAAGCACGGGGCAGGCTTAGTCAAGCCCGGAATGACAAAAGAGGAGGATCTATAATGCTAACTTTGATGGTCTCTTAAAAAGCCGTCTCACCGGTCCTGCGGCAGGAACCGGTGTCCAGGGTTTTGATAATTACATGAAATTACTGGATTCCGGCTGGAGTTTATCCCCATGGAAATCGGGGCCGGAATGACGATCTCTAACTTTTTTAGACTTTTTACAATTTCATCAACTTTGCAATGCTAATTTTGCAATGTTCTTTTGCTGGCTTCCTTCATAGAGATAATACTCCAATAGCCTGCATTCGATATTGGAGTTGTAAAAGGGGATCCTCCTCTTTGTCCTCAACCCCACCCGTTTGGCAAGGTCGAGATTGCCGGTAAAGATATACCCACGGTATCCCTGGCATCGCTTCTTAAAAAAATCTCCGATCCCCTTGTAGATCTCTCTCAAGGCATCCCTATCGCCCATCCGTTCCCCGTATTCGGGATTGAGGATCATGACACCCTCTCCATTGGGGACAGGGGTCTCTCCATATTGACAGATCCCGAAGTCAATCCACCGTTCCACCCCGGCCGTCTGCGCATTCTTCTTCGCCCCCTGGACGGCCTCTCCGCTCATATCCGTGGCAATAATCTTTCCATTCATCGTATCCTTTGCCGTGGCCCTTGCCTTGCGCCGTATCTCCCTCCAGGATGATTCATCAAACCCCTTCAGGTGCATAAAACCAAAATTACTTCTCAACAGTCCCGGCGGCCTCCCCAGACCAATCAACGCCGCTTCGATTGCAAGCGTCCCGCTCCCGCACATGGGATTGACAAAGTTGCCGCTTCCCTTCCAGCCGGTCGCCAGGACCACCCCTGCAGCCAGCGTCTCCTGCATGGGGGCCTTCAGTGGAATCTTCCGATATCCCCTTCTCGAAAGGGGCTCGCCGGAGGTGTCGACAAACAGCGAACCCGTCTCATTCTTCCAGAATAGATGAACGACCGTTCGATCTCTTTCCGACCCGGAATCCGGTCGCCGCCCGCGCACTCTTTTTATCCGGTCCACAATGGCGTCCTTGATTTTCACATTGGCAAACCGTGTATCCTTAATGGTCGGGTTATCCACGGTCGAAGTCACACAGAGGTATCCCTCTTCGGGGATCAAATCCTCCCATTTCATCGCAGACACCTCTCTATAAAGATCATCAGGATCTCTTGCTTTAAATCGCTCCAGGAAGAAAAGGACGCGATGCCCTGTCCGGATAAAGAGGTTCAATCTCATGGCGTCGTCCATGGCCCCTTCTGTTTCGACGCTGGCAATACCTTCCGAGTGGATTGGAAATTCGAGTAAACGGAGCTCTTCCTCCAAAAAAGGGACAATGCCTTTGGCACAGGTGATAACAATTCTGCTTTTTCTTCCCCAGATATCCATGATCGCCTCATTTTTATAATAGCATATTCCTCGTCCAATTGCCTCCCCTTTTTGCGTTCTGCCCTGGGAAGAGGTAAAATATTCCTTGAGGGAAAAAGAATGGAACGCTGGCAAAGAGCGCTCTCCGAAAGCATCACTTCTCTAAGTGAACTGGCCCGTTATATTCAAATAGACCCTAAATTGCTCGGGCCTGTTGTGGCCCGTTATCCCCTCCGGATCACCCGCTACTATTTAAGCCTCATCCGGGAGAGGGACGATCCGATCGGGCGGCAGTGCATACCTGACCGGTGTGAATTGGAAGAGGATATCCTTTCCATCGATCCTCTCAATGAAGGAGGGCTCACCCCTGTGCCAGGGCTCATTCACCGTTACCCCGACAGGGCTGTCCTGCTGGTCTCTTCCGTCTGTCCGACCCTGTGCAGGTTCTGCACGAGAAAAAACAGGGCGGGAGGAGAAGGAAGTTTCATTAATCAGAACTCATTGGAAGCTGCTCTGGAGTATATCAAAAGTAGGCCTGCCATTCGGGAGGTCATACTCTCAGGCGGAGACTCTCTACTTCTAACCGACGATGAACTGGAAAATATCCTCATCAGGCTTCGGAAAATCCCCCACTTGGAGATCGTCAGGCTCCATACCCGCGCTCCTGTCACACTGCCGGAGCGAATCACCTTTCGGCTCTGCCGGATATTGAAACGATATCATCCCCTCTACGTCAATACCCAATTCAATCATCCCCTGGAAATCACGCATGAGTCGACAAAATCCTGTGCTATGTTAGCGGATGCGGGCATCCCGCTCGGAAATCAGACCGTCCTCCTCAGAGGGGTCAATGATGATCCGAAAGTTATGAAACAACTGATGCAGAAACTCCTCACCATCAGGGTCCGTCCCTATTACATCCACCAGATGGACCTGGTTAAAGGAACAGGCCATTTTCGCACTCCTGTTCAGAAAGGATTAACCATTATGGCGGGATTAAGGGGACACACCTCGGGTATGGCAACCCCTTCCTATGTCATCGACCTGCCAGGAGGAAAAGGAAAGGTGGCCGTCCTCCCCGACGATGTGAGGAGGCAGGGGAAAACTCTTTTTCTGCGTAATTATCTGGGCGAGATCATCGAATACCCGGATAGCGAAGGGGGATTATAAAAACTATTGCAAAATTAACAATGATCAATGAACTTTATAAAGTTTACTTTTTTATTCATATCTCTCTCTATTGCTAACTGTTAAATGCTAATTGAATATTTTGCATTATTAACTTTTGTGTCGCTTTCTTCCCCCCCTCCCTCTCCCCGCATAAGCGCTAACTTAATTAATCTGAAGCCCCGGAGGGGCCTACATGACAATAGCCCAGCGATTCATCGCCCCCCTTTTTTATTCGTCCCCATGGGACTTCTTTTTTCATTCACATCACCGGCGATAAATCGCCGGTCTATTTTCGAATATCCCTATTGGGATGTTCTCTCAAACCTCCCCTCTTCTTAGATTAGTGCTTATGCCCTCTCCCCGCGGGGGAGAGGGGAAGGGTGAGGGGGGTTATAGTTCTTCAGGAGTAAAGGCCACCACCTCATCGATTGTCTTTGCATTCAATAAAACCATCACCAGCCTATCCACTCCCAGGGCGATTCCCGCCGAGGGAGGCATCTCCTCCATCTCATCCAAAAACCTTTCAGGCACAGGATAAATATTTTTCCCCAGCGACCGGCGGGTTTCCATTTCTAACTGAAATACCTCCCGTTGTTCTTTTGCATCGATCAATTCAGAGAAGGCATTCGCTATCTCCAGTCCTCCCAGATAGAGCTCAAAGCGTTCTGCCACGGCGGGGTCTTCCTTTTTTAAGCGCGCCAGGGACCTACGTTCAGAAGGGTAATCATAAATAAAAGCAGGCTTTTTGATTCCGAGCCGAGGTTCGATATCCTGCACCATGACCTCATCGAAAAGGTCCTGCCTGAGAGTCTCCTTCGCTGAAATCTTCGCATAACGATGAAACGCCTCTTCAACAGATATTCTTTCCCAGGGCGATGCAAGAAAAACGTTATAGCCACGATAAGTCACACTCTCTCCCGATCCGATTTCAACCGCCAGGCATTGAATCAATGCTTCACACTCATCCATGAGAGTTAGATAGTCGCTCTCCACCCGATACCATTCCAAAAGGGTGAACTCCGGGACGTGCTGACTTCCTCTCTCCCCTTCTCTCCAACAGCGGCATATCTGAAAGATCTTCTCATACCCTGCGGCAAGCATTCGCTTCATACAGAGTTCCGGAGAGGCATGAAGAAACCATTTGCCTGAGAGGACAGCATCGACATGGGATTCAGGGGCGGGAGCCGGAATGCGATGAGGGGTCTCCACTTCGAGGAACCCCCTCTCGCTGAAAAATTGCCTGATCTTCCGTATGATTTTTGCCCTCTGTTCAAGGGCGTTCTTTCGCCTGGCCAATGGCCAGTTCTTTATCAAAGAATTGGTCATGACCGTATAGTCTCTCTTACCTGCATGTCTGAACGAAACACTTTTGCATATAGGGTGAGAACGACGGAAATGTTCTAAAGGTTAGGGCTACGAAGCCAGTTTGGTGAAAGGTCAATGGGTTAGGGCTAATGATTTAAAACTATTACTTTTACCTTAAGACAAAACTGGCATCCTAACCCTAACCTTAACCCGATCCTTTTATTTTCTAAGCAATCATTCCTTGACCCGGGTCGAATATTCGCCGTTTCGCGTGTCAATGGTGATCAACTCCCCTTCCTGGACAAAGGGGGGAATACGCAGTTCATATCCTGTCTCAATGGTGGCGGGTTTGTAATCGGCTTTTGAGGTATCGCCTTTGACCCACATCTCCGTCTTGATCACTCTGAGATTGACAAAGTTCGGAAGTTCCACGCCGATGGCCTTTTCTCTGAACATCAATACTTTGACATTCAAATTGTCAATGAGAAAATATTTTGCCTCTCCCAGCGCATCCTCATTGATAATGGTCTGCTCATAGGTCTGATTATCCATGAAGTAGTGGTGATCTCCCTCTTTGTAAAGATACTGCATGACCCTCTCTTCCAATGAGGCGGACTCAAAGGCATCTCCCTCGCGGTAGGTCCGATCGATCGTCGATCCGGTGATCATATTTTTCAATTTGGTCCGGTAAAGGGCCTGGCCTTTCCCTGGTTTGGAGAATTCAAAGGCCGTGACAATATAAGGCTCATTATCGATCGTGACCTTCAAACCCTTTCTCAAATCGGAAGCCGTGTACATAATTCATCCTCCCCCCCACCCCTTCCCTCCCCCTCGAGGGGTGAGGGTGGGGGTGTTTTTATCAAAAATTATAAAAGAACCGATTGCGCATCCGTTCAGCCATGAACCTTGCCAGCGATTGGATGGCAGCGGCCTTATTCGATTCGCTGACGAGAATATTGCGGGAGGTGCGATAGAATCTGCTGTCGGAAAGATTTTTCTCAACCCAGATGATCTCTCCGGTCTTCTTCGTCAGCGTTAAATCGATGACCACCGTTGTCTGATATTCCAATGCGATGCCCGACGGGTCGTAGGAGACCGAAGAAATCTGGAAGGATTTAATGATTCCTTCCAGAATGGAATCTGCCTCATCCCGTCCCACCACTTTCACCCTCCGGTCCTGAATAAACTCCCTTAAGAATCCCTGTGTGAAAGGAACCTCAATGCCAGGCTCAAAAGTCTGGTTCACAAACGTGGGAACGGCAATTGAATGGATACCCGGGGGAACATGGGTCTCTTTCCCGACCATCTGGTAACCACAACCCGCCATCAAAACCGCAAAAAAGGCAAGGAATAACTTTTTCAAAAATGCCATATAAGTTTGGACTCCCATATAAATTCAAATCACCAAATAATAATTGTTTCGTAATTAATCTAAAATACTATTTTCTGTCATTCCTTCTGCGGAAACAGGAATCCAGTGTTTTCAGGCAGTTTAAATTCTCTGGATTCCCGTTCCTGCCGCAGGACGGGAATGACAACTTTTGGGATTTGGAAATTGGTTATTCCAAAATGATCAACATACAATATTGACCAGTTTCTGGGGCACGAGGATCACCCGTTTGATCGCTTTGCCATCCACCAGTTTTTGAATCCTCTCGCTCTTCAAAGCCCAGACCTTGATCTCTTCCTCTCCATAAGAAGCGGGCACTGTGATGCGGTCTCTCACTTTTCCATTGACCTGGACAACGATCAGAACCTCATCCTCCAGGACCGCCCCCGGATCATAATCAGGCCAGACCCTCTGAATGACGGACTCCTTATTCCCCAAAGCCTCCCAGAGTTCCTCGGAAAAGTGAGGAACAAACGGCGAAAGCAGGACCACGGTTGTCTCAATCGCCTCCCTCATCAACCGCCTGGAAAGATCATCATCACGGTTCTTGACCTCCGAACCATAGATTTCATTGACCAGCTCCATGATCGCGCTGATGGCTGTGTTGAAATGAAAGCGCTCGATATCCTCCGTCACCTTCTTGATCGTCTTATGCGTCTTTTGACGAAGGAGTTTCGCATCACCCTCTACCGGAGTCCCCAAAGGAGGGGAAGTCACCTTCTGGAGTCTGGAATTCTGTTCAAAAAAAAGTCTCCAGACCCGGTTAAGAAAACGGAAGGAACCATCCACTCCCTGATCGCTCCAGTCCAGGTCCTTCTCGGGTGGGGAGGCAAAAAGGCAGAAGATCCTTGCCGTATCCGCGCCGTACTTTTCAACCAGATACTCAGGATCGACCACATTCCTCTTCGACTTCGACATCTTTTCAAGCCTTCCCACTGTAATCTGAACGCCGCACTTGCGACAGCGAAAAGCTTCTCCCTCCCTTTCCACCTCATCGGGAAAGAGGTAGCCGTCTTTCGGGCACTCGAGAACCTCTTTGCAGACCATCCCCTGAGTGAGGAGATTGGTGAAGGGTTCTTCGACGCTCACCCACCCCATCTCCTTAAGGACGCGTGTGAAGAAGCGGGAATAGAGAAGATGGAGAATGGCATGTTCAATGCCGCCGATATATTGATCCACAGGCATCCAGTAATCGACCCTTTTCTTATCGAGAGGCCCTTCGTGATAATCGGGGCAGGCAAACCGATCAAAATACCATGAGGATTCGACAAAGGTGTCCATGGTGTCCGTATCCCTTCGGCCCGCTCCGTCGCACTTGGGACATCTTGCCTCCACAAACTCCTTTGCGCTTACCAGAGGCGATTCTCCCATGCCGGTGACTTCGACATCGGGCGGAAGGACGACAGGAAGGTCTCTTTCCGGAACAGGAACAGCCCCGCACCTCTCGCAGTAGATAATGGGAATGGGCGCTCCCCAGTAGCGCTGCCTCGAGATCCCCCAGTCCCTTAACCGGTAACTGATCTTCTTTCCGCCCAATCCTTTCTCCTCGAGATGCGTTGCAATCGCCTCCCTCGCCTTCAGGCTGCCCATTCCAATAAACTTCCCCGAGTTGACCAGAAAACCTTCTCCCTCATAGGCTTCGGTCATCGTTTCCCCATTCAGGGTTTGATCTCCCGGTTGAATCACAACGATGAGGGGAAGCCCATACTGTTTGGCGAATTCGAAATCTCTCTGGTCATGTGTTGGAACAGCCATCACTGCGCCCGTTCCATATTCCATCAGAACAAAATTGGCGACAAAGATGGGCATCCTCGCCCTTGTCATCGGGTTGAGGCAATACCCCCCTGTGAAGACGCCCTCCTTCTCCGTCGTGGGAGCGGTCCTTTTGATCCTGTCCTGCCGTTTCATCTTCTCGACAAAATCCCTCACCACTTTCTCCTGAGGGGTCCCCTTTGAGAGGATCAAGGCAAGGGGATGTTCCGGAGCAAGGCTCATAAAGGTGGCGCCAAAGACCGTGTCCTGCCGGGTGGTGAAGACCCTGATTGCCTCTTTCGAATTCTCCAGTGGGAAAAGGATCTCTGCGCCGATCGATTTTCCGATCCAGTTCCTCTGCATCGTGAGGACACGCTCCGGCCATCCGGGAAGTTTCTCGCACCACTCCAGGAGGTCCTCCGCATAATCGGTGATCTTGAAGAACCACTGCTCCAGATCCTTCTGTGTGACCCCCGGGTCATCGGCATGGCCCCGCCAGCAGGTTCCGTCAACCATCACCTGCTCATTGGCCAGAACGGTCTTGCAAACCTCACACCAGTTGACCGTGGACCGTTTCTTATAGGCCAACCCTTTCTCATACATCTTCAGGAAAAAGAGCTGCTCCCATCGATAATAAGAGGCGTCGCAGGTCGCAAATTCCCGATCCCAGTCATAACTGAAGCCCATTCGTTTCAACTGCCTCTTCATATACTCGATATTCTCATAAGTCCATTTGGCGGGATGGACCCCATGTTCGATGGCCGCATTCTCTGCAGGCATGCCAAAAGCATCCCAGGCCATGGGATGAAGGACATTGAACCCCTTCATCTTCTTGTAGCGGGCAACGACATCGCCGATGGAGTAATTGCGCACATGGCCCATGTGAATCTTCCCCGATGGATAAGGAAACATCTCCAGAAGATAATACTTCCGCTTATTCGGATCTTCGGCGACTTTGAAGAGCTTGTGACTCTCCCATATTCTCTGCCATTTCTCTTCAATCTCTCTGGGATTATACTTTAGATCCATGTCTTCCTCGAATTATAGTTGTTAATACAAACGCATTAAATGAGATGCTGAAACGAGTTCAGCATGACAAAAAAAGTATGTCATTCCGAACTTGTTCCGGAATCTCGAATTTAGCAATGACAATAAATTAATTGTGTTTGTATTAGTTCGGAGTTCGTAGTTCGGGGTTTATAATTTCATCTAAGGACTTTAAACTCCTAACTCATAACTCTAAACTGATCACCCTCTCATCATCCTTCTGATTCGAAGTCTTAAAGCGTTCAGCTTAATAAAACCCTCCGCATCTTTCTGATTATAGACGGTGTCCTTCTCAAAGGTCGCAAACGCATCATGGTAGAGAGACTTCTCTGACCTCCGGCCGATGATTGTGCAATTCCCTTTATAGAGTTTCAGGCGGACCGTCCCCGTTACATTCTTCTGCATCTCATCGAGAGCTATCTTCAGAACTTCCATCTCCGGTGAAAACCAGTAGCCATAATAAATGAGCTCCGAAATCTTCGGGATCAAGCTGTCCCGTAAATGCATCACCTCCCGGTCCATCGTCATCGACTCAACAGCCCGGTGGGCAATGTGAAGAATCGTTCCCCCGGGCGTCTCATAAACCCCTCTCGACTTCATCCCCACATAGCGGTTCTCAACCATATCGACACGGCCAACTCCATTCCTGCCTCCCAATTCATTCAATCGGGCCAGCAGGTTCGCAGGTGAAAGTGTCACGCCATCCACCCGCTTTGGAATTCCGTCTTCAAAATCGATTTCAACGACGGTCGGACGATCCGGCGCCTTTTCAGGGGAGACGGAGAGGATAAACATATCCTCGGGCGGCTCTGACCAGGGATCTTCGAGTATCCCTCCCTCGAAACTGATGTGGAGAAGGTTCCGGTCGGAAGAATAGGGCTTCTCTTTCGTCACCGGAATGGGGATGCCATTGTCCCGAGCATAAGCCATCAGTTCCTCACGCGATTGAAATTGCCATTGCCTCCATGGGGAGATGATGCGGACATAAGGATTGAGGGCATAGTAGGTCAGCTCAAATCGCACCTGGTCATTTCCCTTCCCTGTGGATCCGTGAGCCACGGCATCCGCTCCCTCCATCTGGGCAATCTCGATCTGTCTCTTTGCGATCAGGGGTCTGGCAATCGAGGTTCCGAGGAGGTAAGTCCCCTCATAGACGGCATTTGCCTTCAGCGCTGTGAAGACAAAATCCCGCGCAAACTCTTCCCGGAGATCTTCAATATAGACCTTGCTGGCGCCCGTTGAGATCGCCTTCTCCTCCAGGTAATCCAGTTCCTCCGCCTGTCCGATATCTGCGGTGAAGGCAATGACTTCGCATCCGAACTCATTCTTCAACCACTTCAGGATGATCGAAGTGTCCAGGCCACCGGAATAAGCCAGAACCACCTTTTTTACCTCACCTTTCATTGATGTCCTCCCTGAATTATTTTCAACTTAATCGGCTAAATTCCAATAACCTAATTCCCTGCCTACCGGCAGGCAGGCAAGATCCAAATAATCACCAATAAACCAATTTTTCCCCCACCCATCCCCTCCCCCCTTGGAGGGGGAGGGGATGGGTGGGGGGGCTGGTTATTGGGAATTGGAGCTTATTTGGTTATTGGTGCTTGATGTTTGTAATTTTTCAAATGTCTCTTCCAGCGCTTTGATCATCTGATCCACTTCTTCTTCGGTCACGATCAAAGGGGGCAGGAATCGAAGCACATTGCCCGCCGTGCAATTGATGAGGAACCCCTTTTCCATCATCTTCTTGACGATCTCTGCTCCCTCGATCTTCAGTTCCATCCCAAGGATCAACCCTCTTCCTCGAACATCCTGAACAAAAGGAAATTTCTTCTTGATCTCCTCGAGTCTTGAGAGAAAATATTCTCCTACTCTCCGGCAATGATCCAGCATCCCTTCCTCTAAGATGGCGCTCAATGCAGCCACCCCTGCTGCCGTAGCCAACGGATTTCCTCCGAAAGTGGAGGCATGATCTCCGGGTTCAAAGCTTTTTGCAATCTCGTCCCTTATCAACAGGGCTCCGATGGGAACCCCTCCGGCTAATGACTTGGCCACAGTGAGCAAATCCGGTTTCATATCCTCATGTTCATAGGCAAAGAGTTTTCCAGTCCTTCCCATCCCCACCTGAACCTCATCCAGGATGAGGAGGATTCCCTTCTCATCGCAGATCTCCCGGAGTCCTTTAAGATAACCCTCCGAAGGGATGTTCACCCCTCCTTCGCCCTGGATCGGCTCCAGCAGCACGGCGCAGGTCTTCGGGTCAATCGCCTGTCTCACAGCCTTCAAGTCATTAAAAGGAACATATTTAAACCCCGGCATCAGAGGCCCATAACCTTTGTGATATTTTTTTTGAGCCGTGGCCGTCAGGGTGGCGAGCGTTCTTCCATGAAAGGAGTTTTCCATGGTGATCACTTCGTATCGATCCTCTCCGATCTTCTCCTTTGCATATTTTCTTGCGAGTTTCAGCGCCCCTTCATTGGCCTCTGCCCCGCTGTTGCAGAAAAAGACCTTGCCTGCAAAGGAGTGTTTACAGAGAAGAGAAGCCAGCTGGATCTGGGGTTCGATGTAGTAGAGATTTGAGACATGGATCAGTTTTTCCGCCTGATCCTGAATCGCCTTAACCACTTTCGGATGACAATGGCCCAGATTGCAAACCGCCAGTCCCGCAAAAAAATCTAAGTATTCCTTGCCGTCGAGATCCCAGACCCGCGTCCCCTTTCCCCTTACCAGAAGGAGGGGATAACGGTTATAGGTATGGGCAATATACTGTTCCGATAACATCATCAACGTTTGAGAATCCATCATAACTCCTTTAACCGGAAAAATGGAATGCTGGAAGGATGGAATAATGGGTCAAATTCTAAAATAAACCTGTCATGTCAGTATTCCAGTGTTCCATTATTCCAGGGTTAGATTTCTTTCGTGATTTGCGTTCCAATTCCGACATCTGTAAAAATCTCCAAAAGGACGGCGTGCTCGACAGTCCCATTGATGATATGGGTTTTATTCACTCCGTCTTTTAGGGCATCCAGACAACAGTTCACCTTCGGGATCATCCCTGAGGAGATGACCTTCTGTGAGATCAACTCCTCCGCCTGTTTGACATCAAGGGTGGGAATCAAACGTTTCTTCTCATCCATCACCCCTTCCACATCGGTCAACAGGATCAGCTTCTCAGCTTTTAACGCTGAGGCAATCTTTCCTGCTGCCAGATCGGCATTGATATTATAGGTCTCCCCCTCCTCCCCTGCGCCAACCGGCGCGATCACCGGAATAAAATTCTCCTTTTCCAGGGATTCGATCACCCCGGGATCGATTGCCTTCACCTCGCCCACCATCCCGATATCAATGATCTCAGGATCCTTATCCGTGCCGGCGCTTCTCGTCAATTTCAATTTTTTGGCAAGAATAAGCCTTCCGTCCTTTCCGCTCAATCCAACCGCCTTTCCTCCCTGCTGATTAATCAGGGCGACGATCTCCTTATTCACCTTTCCCACGAGAACCATCTCCACCACATCCATGGTCTCCCTGTCCGTCACCCTCATCCCTTCCACAAACTCCGACTTCTTCCCCAATCGGGTCAGCATCTCACCGATCTGGGGACCACCCCCGTGGACAACGACCGGGTTAAGCCCGATATATTTGAGAAGCACGATATCAAGGGCAAAACTTCTTTTGAACCCCTCTTCCTCCATGGCGCTTCCCCCGTACTTGATCACAATGGTCTTGTTATAAAACCGCCGGATATAAGGAAGCGCCTCTACTAATACCTTAGCCTTTTCAACTGGATTATCCATAACCTTTTTCCTCGTGATTCGTGAATCGTGATTCGTGAGTCGAAAAATAACGGAAAGGTCCTGATTTTTAAGCCTTTTCTCCGAACTACCCGCCTTCGCCGAAAAGCTTCGTGCAGGCAGGCAAACCCATAACTCCGAACTTCCTTAAAGGATAAACCGGCTCAGATCCTCATCCTCCACGAAGTCTTTCAGTTTTTCTCTAACGTACTTCGCATCGATCACCATCGTCTTCCCGCTCATCTCGGGCGCGTCGAAAGAGATCTCATCCAGCAATCTTTCCATGATGGTATAAAGGCGTCTGGCGCCAATGTTCTCCGTCCTTTCATTGATGAGGGCGGCCATCTCCGAAATCTCTTCAATGGCATCCCTTTCGTACTTCAGCCCCACCGATTCTGTCTCCATCAGGGCCGTATACTGCTTGATCAGGGCATTCTCCGGCTCTGTGAGAATCCGGATCAAATCATCCTTCTTCAGCGAATCGAGTTCCACCCGGATCGGAAACCTTCCCTGAAGCTCGGGGATGAGGTCCGAAGGTTTTGAAACATGGAAGGCCCCGGCTGCAATGAAGAGGATATGGTCGGTCTTGACCACTCCATACTTCGTCGAAACGGTTGTCCCCTCTACAATAGGCAGAAGATCTCTCTGGACTCCCTCCCTCGAGACATCCGGCCCATAAGTGGACTCCCTTCCGGCGATCTTGTCGATCTCATCAAGAAAGATGATGCCTGACTGCTCAATCCGGTCAATGGCCTGTTTGATCACAGCGTCCATATCGATCAACCTCTGGGCCTCCTCCTGAGAGAGAACATGGAGAGCCTCCGGGACCTTCACCTTTCTCTGCTTCTTCTTTTTCGGAAAGAGGCTCCCGAACATCTCTTTGATGTTGATATCCATCTCCTCCATTCCCGAAGCGGTGAATATCTCCACCATGGGTAAATTCCGGTCCATCACCTCGACTTCCACATACTTTTCGTTCAGTTTTCCTGTTCTGAGCAGCTTTCGGAGTTTCTCCCGCGTCTCTTTCGAATCCTCGCCCTCTTTCGGAGCGCCTTTCCTTGATGCCGGAAGAAGCAGGTCCAGGAGCCTCTCTTCAGCAATCTCCTCCGCTTTCTGCTGGACCTTTCGGGTCTCTTCAGCCTTGACCATGTTGACCGCCTGATCGGTCAGGTCACGGACCATGGATTCCACATCCCTGCCCACATAACCCACCTCTGTAAATTTCGAGGCTTCAATCTTCAAAAAAGGAGCCTGGGCCAGCCTGGCCAGCCTCCGCGCGATCTCTGTCTTTCCAACCCCTGTGGGGCCGATCATGATGATGTTTTTTGGCGCAATCTCGTCCCGGAGGGGATCGGGGATCTGCTGCCGTCTCCAGCGGTTCCTCAGCGCAATGGCGACAGAGCGTTTGGCATCCTTCTGGCCGATGATATACTTATCCAGCTCCGAAACGATTTCCCGTGGCGTAAAGGTTTTATTCATAGCTCCTCAAGGATGATACGGTCATTGGTGTAGATGCAGATCGAGGCCGCAATCTTCATCGCTTCTTCTGCAATGGCTCTTGCATCTAAGTTTGAGAACTGGATCAGGGCTTTGGCCGCGGCATGGGCATAAGGCCCGCCGCTCCCGATGGCCGTCACCCCGTCGTCCGGTTCGATGACATCTCCGTTTCCGGAGATGACCAGGGAATGATCTTTGTCCGAAATGATGAGCAGGGCCTCGAGCCTCCTCAGGATACGGTCCGTTCTCCAATCCTTGGCCAGCTCCACTGCGGCCCTGAGCAGGTTCCCGTTATACTGTTCCAGCTTCTCCTCAAACTTGGCAAAGAGGGTGAAGGCATCCGCGGTCGCCCCTGCAAATCCGGCAAGGACCCTGTCCTGGTAGATCCTTCTAACCTTTCTCGCCGTGTGTTTCATCACGGTATGCTCAAGGGTGACCTGCCCGTCCCCTGCCATGACCACCTTCCCTTTATGACGAACACACAGGATCGTTGTTCCATGGATGTTTAACATAATGTCTTCCTCACGTATTGCTCATCTATTTCTCAAACGATCAATCCAATGATGTGAATAACCAAGCTCCAAGCGCCAAAAATCAAATAAGCTCCAATTCCCAATAACCAGCCCCCCCACCCATCCCCTCCCCCTCCAAGGGGGGAGGGTGAGGGAGGGGGAAAAATTGGTTTATTGGTGATTATTTGGATCTTGCCTGCCTGCCGCAGGCAGGGGATTTGGTTATTGTATTTTTAATAAATTGCCACATTTCACCTCATCATCTTTCACCTTTCACCTTATTCTTAAAACTCCTCGGGTGCGCCTTATCGTAAACCTCCATCAACTTGCCCGGGCTGAGGTGGATATACCTCTGGGTTGTGGAGAGGCTGGCATGCCCCAGCATCTCCTGAATCTCCCGGATATCTGCCCCCCCATCCAGAAGATGAGTGGCAAAGCTATGGCGCAGGCTATGAGGGCTCACCTTTCGGACAATTCCAGAAACCCTCGTATACTTCTTGATCAGTCTTCCAACGCTTCGGCTGGTCAGTCTTCCTCCCCTCAGGTTGACGAAGAGGGGCGCTTCGATTTCAGGATCTCCTCTCTGATCCAGATAGACCCTGAGCGCCTCCATAGCCTTATTTCCAATGGGGACAATCCGTTCCTTTCTACCCTTCCCCATAACCCTTACGATCCCCAGATGGAGATCCATGTGCTTTAAATTCAGCCCCACCAGTTCTCCCACTCTTAACCCGCTCGAATAGAGGAGCTCCAGGATGGCACGGTCCCTCAAGGCACTCTTCTTCGCCTCTGCTTCGGTGACCTTCTTCAAAGGCCTATCAGGTGATTCCATGAGCCGGAAAGCCTCATCCACGGTAAGGGTGGCAGGCAGAGGTTTCTCCACTTTGGGCGTCGAGACCGCCTTGGCCGGATTGGAAGAGGCCAGTTTTTCCCTCACCAGGTATCTGAAAAACGATCGAAGAGTGGAAATCTTTCTCGCAATCGAGCTCTTCTTATTCTTTCGATGAAGAACGCTGAGATATTTCCGGATAACGATTCGGTCCACTTTCTCCCATTCCGGTTTTCCCGACGGGGAAAAGTCCGCGCCCTGACTCTTTAAAAAATTCTCAAATTCTTCCAGGTCTCTCTGATAGCATCGGCAGGTGTGGGGAGAAGCATTCTTCTCCGCCGAAAGGTAATGGATAAATTGTTGGATGAAATCATCCTGCCCTTTTGAAATCGCCCCCATTCTACCCGCCTGAAAGATTATAACTCATGAAAACATCACTGGAAAGAAATTTTATAACACAAATTCATAATTTATCAATAGGATTTTAATAGGATTTTAATGCAACCCATCAATTTTCTTTCGCTTTTAATGCCGTTGAAAAATAAATTTATTGCGCTTATTTTCTCATTGACATTTCAACTTATTTTTGTTTAAACTTCCTAACATAAACACTATCTCTTACAAAAAGGAGGTGATTGAGATGGCAGAGCCAAGGGTTGCGAGGGTAACAGAAATTATTGCAGGTTCTACGAAGGGGTTTGAAGATGCCGTTAAGATCGGGTTTGCGAGAGCGACAAAGACCTTGAGGGGTATCACAGGACTGCGAGTGGTTGATTTTCGAGTGGCTGTGGAGAATTCGAAAATTACTGAATACCGTGTAAGAATGGAGGTTATTTTCGTCCTCGAAACATAAAGAAATGATTTCTCAAAAAAAAGGCCCTATCCCTTTTCGAGTCGAATCAACTCACAGGGATAGGGCTATTTTTTTAAAAAGCTTCGGCCTATTTCAGTCCGAACCTCTCCTTCATAACACTTGTTAATTCCTCCTGATCAACCGTTGCGGTTCCCACCTTTTCCACAACGATCCCTGCTGCATGATTGGCCAGCTCCGCCGCCCTTCTGATACTGGCTCCCGCTCCCAATGCAAGGGCCATCGTCCCGATGACTGTATCTCCGGCGCCGGTCACATCATAAACCTCTTTTGCCTCTGTCGGCACAAGAAAAGGTTTCTGATGGGGTTCAAAAATCGCCATCCCGTCTTCTCCCCGTGTAATCACCAGCGCATCACACCTCAACCTTTTTAAAAGAATCCTCCCCGCCCTGTCTAAGGAGGCCTCATCCGTGATGGAAATCCTCGAAGCAGAGCTTGCTTCCCCTGTATTGGGTGTCACGACGGTCGCCCCTCTGTAGAAAAAGAAATTCTTTATCTTCGGATCGGCCATCACAAATTTCTTTGCATCTCTCGCCGTACGGATCGTATTACGTATCATCCCTTTTGTCAGCAACCCCTTCCCGTAATCGGAAAGGATGACTCCATCAAAACTCTTTATATTCCGCTTCAAGTAGTCGGAGAGACTTCGAAGTGTGGAGACCTTCGGGCGTTGGGTCGTTTCCCGATCGATTCGAACCAGTTGCTGGTGGTGGGCGATAATCCGGGTCTTGACCGTTGTCTGTCTTCCCGGTTCAACCGATACTCCACTTCGCTCAATTCCCATCTCATTCAGTCTTTGAAGGACCTTCTGTCCCATCTCATCGTCGCCTATAACACCGCACAGGGAAGCTTTTCCCCCGAGGGAATGGATATTATTCACCACATTAGCGGCCCCTCCGAGGAGAAAGGTCTCTTGATCCACCACCACCACCGGAACAGGAGCTTCAGGCGAGATTCGGGAAACATCTCCCCAGATGAACCGGTCCAGCATGATATCGCCCAAGACGAGAATCCTTACCCCTGAAAACCTTTTGATAATTCTTTCAAACATTCTCTATCCCTCTATCTGACCATTGATCATTAGTGTCTGTTTATAAACTAACAGTTTCCAAAAAGGTCGTCATTCCCCGACTTGATCGGGGAATCCAGTGTTTTCGATCCCGCCAAAGGCGGGACTGGATGCCCCCGTATCAAGCACGGGGCAGGCTCCTCATGTCCGGCATGACGGAAAAGGTGCATTTATAAACAGACTCTAATTAGTAATTGACTATTGATCATTTCATGTTTTTAAAGTATTCCACCGTTCTTCTAATCCCCTCCTCAATCCCAACCATCGGATCATAATTCAATATCGCTTTCGCCCGTTTGATGTCCGCGAGGGAGTGTCTGGGCTCTCCTGTTCTGGGTTCCTCATAGAGAGGGGATATATGCGAGCCAATAATATCCTGAAGAACCTTTAACAACTGATTTAAAGATACCCGCCTGCCGCAGGCGATATTGACCGCCTCCCCCTGAGTTCGTTCCACATTCATAGCCAGAAGATTGGCGAGGACCACATTTTCGATATAGGTGAAGTCCCGGGACTGTTCCCCATCGCCGTAGATGACTGGAGAGCGACCCGAGACCAGGGCATCGATAAACCTCGGGATGACAGCGGAATAAATGGAATTGGGATCCTGTTTTGGGCCAAAAATATTGAAATATCTCAGAGAGATCGTCTCCAACCCGTAAAGTTGAAAAAAGAGCCGGCAATATTCCTCTCCGATAAATTTCTGCAAGGCATAGGGCGAAAGAGGATTGGAAACCATCTCCTCTTTCTTGGGCAGGGTTGGAGTATCCCCATAGGCTGAGGAAGAGGCCGCATAGATCACCCGCTTCACCCCTGCATCCCTGGCTGCGATGAGGATATTTAATGTTCCTCCCACATTGACTTCATTTGAAGTCAATGGATCTTCAACCGACCGCTGGACCGATGGAAGGGCCGCTTGATGAAAAACATAGTCGATCCCCTCCATGGCTTTCTTGCAGGTGGCCAAGTCGCAGATGTCCCCCTCGATCATCTCAAGGAAGGGATAAACCTCATCAAAGACAAAATTCTCCCTCTTCCCCGTAGATAAATTATCGAGCGCCCGAACCTGATGCCCCATCCTGAGCAATGTCTCCGTCAGATTCGACCCGATAAACCCCGCCCCCCCTGTTACCAGCGCTTTTGACATTTTCCCCTCATCTTTTTAGGGGGACAGTCCCTCTCAGCTGAAGGGACTGTCCCCTTATTACCTGCCTTTTCGGCTGTAAAGAGCATAATAGAAGAAATAACGCTCAGTCTCCTGTAATCGAGAGTTATATTCCTCGCCGCCCAGGACTGCATCACAAAAAACCTCATGTAACCGGGTAATTTCTTTTAGCCGATGACGCCACCTAAGATCAAACATCGCCAAAGAGAGGAGCTCCAATGCCCTTTCCACTGCAGACCAGAAGAGTTTCTCATCTCTTCCCTGCCATCGAATGGCCCTGCTTATCTCGCTTCCTATATTTGCGAATTGCTCCGCCAAGGAAAGTTTCTGCCATCCACCTTCGGATAACTCTTTGTGTTGGAATTTCATCTCAGGTCTTGATCAACCTTTCCGCAATTTCTTTGATCCTTTTTTGAATCTGAGGATTCTCCATGCCCTTCGAACGATTACCTTGTGACGGCTTTAAATTAATCAGATCCAACTCTCTTTTTCAAGCTTAAACAAGGGTAGATATGGCCTCAGGCATTTTGGCCTGATGGACTTTGAGAATGATTGTAGAAACTCTTTAACTCCCTAAACTCCAATTCCAGAAGGGCATGCCGTTGAGCCAGTTCTTTATTTTGGCCGGTCAGTTTGGAAATCACCACTGAGAAATGGAAAACAATAAGGAGGAGAAAGAAAAAAGCGATTAAAACCACTGCAGACAAATAGAATATCCCCGTAATCCTTGCAAAAAACTGAGAGAGGAGAAAATAGGGCCATAGGCTGAACACCAAAACCACGATTCCTGTAAATAGCCAGAGGAGGGCATATTCTTCCCGAAGCCGTTTCTTTCTGATCAGTTCAAAGGTGATGAAGAGTAGAATAATGCTCAGCGCACCAATAATGATTTGCATCTTGATTAACATTGTTTCTACCTCCTACTCTAAAAGGGGCGGTTTTTTAAAATAATCGACAAAAATCGCCAATAAGACCTTAACCATATAATAGATAGACCTGATTTTCGTAATGGAAGACTCTCCGGAAGATCGCTCATTCATTCCCACCGGGACTTCTCCGATCTTTAAATGACACTGATAGAGCAAGACCAAAACTTCTGGTTCCGGATAATCCTGGGGATAATCGAATGCAAATAATTGAATTGCCTTTCGATTCGCTGCCCTGAATCCAGAGGTGGGGTCTGTGATTTTTTGTCTGACAATGATAGAAATCACTTTGGAGAAGATGGAAATTCCAATCCTCCTCATCATCGATGATCGATATCCTAAATCTCCAATGAAACGCGAGCCAATAGCCATATCCACCGATTTTTCTTCTAACATCTGAAGAAGTTTGGGTATTTCTTTCGGGTCATGCTGGCCATCCCCATCCACTTGAATGGCAATATCATATCCTTTCTCAAAAGCATACTGGTAACCCGCCTGCATCGCCCCTCCAATTCCCAGATTAAATGGAAGGTTTAACACAATGGCACCGCTGGCTTCTGCTTTTTCTGAAGTAAGGTCATTTGACCCATCATTAACCACCAAGGCATCCGCATGGGGAAGGTGTTTCTTGACATCTTCAACCACCTTCCCTACGGAACCCTCTTCGTTAAAGGCAGGAATAATCACTAAAATAATTTGTTCGTTTCCCATTATAAATGAATTTTTACCTAAATTATTAGTAACGTAGAATTTAGGAGACCTGAGTAAGAGTAATTGCCCTCCAATATGGTATTTATGTTTCGTCGAAAACAAAATCCATAGAAGGAGGGCAATATGGGAGCAACCCCACAGGGAAAGGATATCACGATTGAATTTGAGTGTCAATTCAGAGTTGATTTGCAACACAGCGATTTTTCATCGATCATGAAGGCATTTCTTATGCTGTTGCCACAGTTGCTGGAGGATTTTTTTCAGAAAGTGCTTGTCGGTTTCGGCGAG
>JAGXSW010000227.1 GCA_018333715.1 Syntrophaceae bacterium
ATGTTGGAGAAAATCTTATACCTGCCTGCGCGTAGCCGCTTCGGCGAAGGCAGGGCGGAAACATCAGATTGTTCGTAAACCAAAAGGATGATCCCGTAGGACAAGGACTTTTCTACAATGGGCAATGTTGCCTTTGCCCTAAAAAATATAAACCATCCGCCCGTGGTCGGGTCTTATCGACTTGATAAGATTTTCGGAGACATGACTGCCCGATGGACGGATTTCCCCCCCGCTTCAGTGACGCATTACAGTCGAGGAGTGAAGCGGTTGCGAGGCGAAGCCGAAGCAAATCCGGAGATTCCTCGCCTCGCTCGGAACATGCTCCGCAATCCGGCAGTCTAACGGTTCCTATAGAAGTTGAAAGCAGATTTGACCAAGAGAGGAAGTGTACCTCATTTCCTGAGTGAACCGTTCACCCTTCGAGAGCCTCAGGGCGAACGGTTTTTCCCAAATGTCCTGAGCGAAGTCGAAGGAGGGGCTCGGCATGAGAGGAAAAGTCACATGATTTCAACATATCACCGCTTGGACTGAGCCATGAGCTTGTCGAACGGTCGAAGGGCAAATGGTTGGTTTGGGCAACAGCTTGTTTAGCTTTGACCCCTAATCGCTGCCGATTCTCCGGCGAGATATCCTGTGGAAAATGCAGCTTGCAGGTTATACCCTCCGGTCATTCCGTCCACATCAATCATTTCGCCGCAAAAAAATAAACCATGCACTATCCGCGACTCCATTGTCCGGGGATTTATTTCTTCTAACGATACGCCCCCGCGCGTGATGGTGGCCTCTTCAATGGGCCTCGGTTTTGTTATATTTATTCTGAAATCCGTAAAACATGAGATGATTCTTTTCCGCTCCTCCCGGCTGATTTTACTGCATTGCTTGCCCGGCTCGATGACGCACCGGCGTTCAAAGAGCAGCGCGAACGATTTTGGCAGAGCCTCTCTCAAATACCGTGAAAGGGTGATTGTCCCGCAGGACTCAAACTCCCGTTGAAGGATAGGGTCAAGTTCTTGAGCTGTATCAACCGGCCTTAATTGCAGTGAAAGGGCAACAGACCTGCCGGCAGCCAGCGCATCGATAACGATCCCGCTAAGAATAAGCACGGTTGGGCCTGATACACCAAAATGTGTGAACAGGATGTCGCCTTTCTCTGAAACCTTCTTTTTTCCGTCCACCAACACCGAAAGCGAAATGTCTTTAAGCGTTATCCCCTGCAATTCCTGAAGAAATGGCTCGTCCGACTCAAGCGCAACGAGACCCGGCGTCAGCGGCACAATGGAATGTCCGCATTGTCTTGCCAGCTTGTACCCGTCGCCGGAAGATCCAGTCTTCGGATACGACATGCCGCCCGCGGCAACAATTACTTTTTCGGCATCCAACGTGCTGTGGTCGGCGCATCTGATACCGCCGGCGCGTAAGCTTTCTCCGGACTGGAAAATAATATTTGTTACGACGGTATTGTGAAGGATACGAACCTGGCGGTCATCTATATATTGACGCAATACGGCAAGCACGCTTCGAGCGCGATGATCGGCGGGAAAGACCTTCCCGTCAGGATCAACCCTCATGTCCAGTCCACGGGAACTGAAGAAATTGATCAAATCGCGGTTCGAAAATACGGTTAATGCCCGATAGAGAAATCTGCCATTCTTCCCAAAGGCATGAACGAATTCCTTCATGCCGGCCTTGTTGGTGATGTTGCACCGGCCGCCGCCCGTCAGGAGCAATTTGTTCCCCAGACGGTGTGTCTTCTCGACAAGTATTACTTTCGCGCCCCGCTCCGCTGCGCGCCCTGCTGCCATCATGCCGGCAGCGCCTCCCCCCACAACAATAATGTCCGGCGTAGCCTGATTCTTTGTGGTGGTCATCTTATCTTTATCGTTGGTTTATTGGACAGGGTTCAACCTACTTGTTCTTCTTCTCCTTCTTCTCTTTTCTCTTCTCTTTGAGGCTTTTCTGCGGCGCCTTCTTGTTTTCCTTTACCCCTTTGCTTTTCTCTTTCATAACACCCTCCTCTCTTCAGTCTTTCTATGTCTTGGTCCTTTCATCTTAATAAAAAAAGCGGACAACTGCCATGGGCTACCTGTTGTCGGCTAATCATTTTGTCCTATATTAAAGGGGTCAGCCCTTTGCCGATTTCTATTTGAGCAGCCAGAATCTCCCGGCCGAAATGATCTTGCAGCCATTTTTTCAAGCCGGGAATCCCTTCCATCTCTTTTATCGACCGGGGATTTTTCAAGGCGAAACCATTGATCAAGGCGTTGTTCATAAGGATTCCAGGCTCCACCTCTAAATGATTTGCCCGCATCTCCCGCCAGGTTTTTAGCGCTTTGACTCTTTTGCGTAAGGGGGATGACAAATCCGGCCTTACTTCCCGGGGGTAGACCGGAAGCTCTTCATCGGGAATGGCCATGGCCCGGTGAATTTCCTGCAGCAGTCGTGTCCCATATCTGTCGACTTGCTTTCGGCTCAGGATTTTCCCCGTTTCCAATTCTTCCGGGCGCAAAGGTTTTTTCATAGCCAATTCCAGGAGGAGTTCGTTGCGGAACACCTTGAAAGGGGGAATATCCGACTTTTGGGCCTGGGCCTCCCGGAATTGCAGCAAAACCTCCAGAACCGCAAGACTCCTCGAATCCAGGAGAAAAGCCCCTTTCACTTTCAGGTAAAGGGGGGCATGGCTGGGGGGCGTGAATCGGACCTTGCTCAGAAATAGGCATTCTTCCTCCACCCAGAATAATCGGCCCTTCTCATCCAGTTCCTTCTCCAGCATACGGGCCAGGGGAATCAGGTACATGCCGTCCATTGCTGCGTATTCCACCATCTCCGGGGAAAGGGGTCTTTGGGACCAATCGGCCCGCTGATATTTTTTATTCAGTTCCACATGGAACCGACTTCGCAGCAACGCTTCCAGGCCGCTCTCCCGGAGGCCCAGAAATTTACAGGCCAACTGTGTGTCGAAGAGGTTCTCGACCTCGAGCTGGAAGTCACGGTACAGCGAACGGATATCATAATCCGCCCCGTGAAATACTTTGCGGATGCGGGGATTGGATAAAACGGGGCGTAAAGCGGAAAGATCCCTTAGCGCTAAAGGATCGATTACATAAGAGGCGGATTCCGTAGCGATCTGTATGAGGCATACCTTTTCGAAGTAGTGGTACAAAGAGTCCGCTTCTAAGTCAACCCCGATGATTTTGGCCTGACCCAGAATCCGTGCAACATCTTCCAGGCGTGGAAGGGTCTCGATCCATTCATGGGAAAATTTATTTTTATCCATCCTTTTTGGCGATTCCTTTTCAATCATTCAAGCCGCCAGGACACCTTACTTGGGGAGTTAGCCCCAAACTACGGTTTTTTAAAAGTCGTCTTTCCCCGACTTGATCGGGAAATCCAGTGTTTTCAAGGGTCTCTGGATGTCCCCGTATCAAGTACGGGGCAGGCAGATATGCAATCAGAGAATTCTGGTCTTTTTCAGAAATTTCATCATAACCTATTTTAAACGATTTTTCCTTCCTGTCTGAAGAGCTTGTCCTGAGCACAGCCCAAGGAAGCGGATAGGCGGCGAAGCAATCTGGCAGTCTAACAGTTCCTATAGAAGTTGAAAACAGATTCGGCCAAGAAAGAAAAAATACTTTATTATGATTGCCTGATCCCAAGTCCTTTGAAATTATTAAGTTGTTTTAGAACCTATGTCTCCTTGTTGCTGTCGAATGTGTGCGGAAATTAGCGTATGTCGCGAGTCCTGTCGCGAACATGTCGCAAATTTTGTCGCAAACCTGTCGCAAAAATCAATACCTCTTTCTCCTCAAACGGTAAAGCAGACCGTGCGTTTCCCCTTCGGTTAAGAGCAATCCTCCCACGACCATCTTTTTTAAGTCTCTCTGAAGCGTGCGGCGGTTGACCTCCGGACACAGGAATTCGAAGTCCCGGATTGTCAGACTGCCGTGCTCCAGGATGTGCTCGATGACCTTTGCTTGTCGACCAGAAAGGCCGTGCTGCTTGACCAAAACATCACGCTGAATCGCCAGCTCCCCACGTTGTTTAACCTCGGCCAGCTGGGTGGTTAAGCCCTCAACAAAGTACTCCAGCCACCCGGTCAAGTCCATATGGCTTTCGCGGACGCTCTGAATCGCGCGATAGAAGGAGCTCCGGTCTCGGTCGTAATACTCGCTGATCGTGAACAAACGCTTGAAATCATATCCGGCCCGGTAGAGGCATAGCGTCGAGAGGAGTCGTGAGGTGCGGCCGTTGCCGTCCAAGAAGGGATGGATATGCACGAACTGAAACTGGGCAATCCCACTTACCAGTACAGGATGGGTTTCTTTCTCCCGGTTGAGCCAATCCACCAACTCCGCCGTCATGATCGGGACATCGTGGGCTGGAGGCGGCGTGTAGACCGTCTCACCGGTAGCGAAGTTGACCACGTAGTTCTGAATCTTCCGGTACTCTCCTGGAGCCGCGGCCCCGCCCCGCACGCCTTCCACAAGGCGTTTGTGGATTTCCCTGATCAGCCCTTCTGTGATGGGTCCTCCACTTTCAAGGTATTCGGAGACGAAATTGAAGGCTCTCCGGTAGTTCAATAGCTCCCGCACATCGTCGGGGTCGGCCTCGGGAACCGGTTTCCCCTCCAGCAATCGCTCGGCTTGCTCAAGGGTCAGCTGGGTCCCCTCGATATGGGTGGTGTGGTGGGCTTCCAGGATCAAGGCGCGACGGCCCATCTCTCGAACCCAGGCTTCGGACAGAGTCGCAGCCTCCAGAAACCCCCGGGCTCGTTCAATGCGGGTGAGACCGGCAGTTATCCGGTTCGTGATACTAAATTTAGGCTTAAATCCCTTCTTCAATTCTCTTTGCTCCTGATCATCACTCTCGACACAAGCCATCCGACATCCGGTCATTTCTGCCTGTAATATAAACCATTTCAAGCATTCTGGGAAGTAAATGTTTCACAAAGTGCTGCCTCGAAAATCTGCGGCTGGTGGGCCTCCTCTCAGACCAACCTACGACAGCTTAATAGCGACTCATGATCTCCTTCTTTGGCTGCTGTGTTCTTTCTGTTGCTTTCTGCCTACTGCCACGAATGATGAAAATTTTGTTCTATACGGGCACGGTTCACGGACACGTTATTTTCCAAAGAACGGGAACCATCTGAAAATTGTTATAAAATAAATTTTTGGTAAAAATGGGCCAACTTCCGGAGCCGATAGAACATATTTAAATAACTTAAGTCCCTGAGGCCCGTCTAATTAAGGAATATGTCGAGATTATAGCAAGGGGGACAAAGGATAAATCATAAAGAGAGGTTGAAAGAAGATTCGACAAAGAGAGGAAAGAAAAAACACTCTATTGCGATTGCCCGACCCCAGATTTACACATTTGCAAAAAGATTTTTTAACCTGATTGATCTGGAGCAGTATGGCTCCTTTTTGACTGCAGTCCAGGCTTTTTATTTGCTTTAGTAAATTTTCGCTTAGCCTCTTTTAGAACATTATTCAGATGCTTCTTAAGTCGGCCGACCCACCACTTAACCTCGTCATATGAAGTACACTCCGCTGATAGAGCGATATGCTCATGTCCCAAAATCGTGGTCCTTGAATAGTTACCGAGGCAGATATATGCAAAAGGAGGATGAGTAATTCCTTTTTCCTCGGGATTTTCAAACAAAAGGTAAATTTTATCCAACAGTTGATCTCCGTCCTTTTCTGCAGATGAATCCATCGCATCAACAATTTTCATCGCTGGACAATCGACTCCACAGCGACCGAAATCCGTCTCGATTGGATACGCCTCACAAGAAGAGGGTCGGACAGGATATATTTGACAACTTTTATCCTTTCCTAAGAAAGGACAGGGAGTGGTTCGATTTCGGTCTAACTTGACAGCTTTCTCGCCGTTGTCCATGATGATGTCTCCGTAATCTCGAATAATAACATCTTCTGGGTTCATCTTCAGAAAATTGGCCATTTTCTCTATGATATTGCCATCCCAAGGCAGGCCCAATTTCTCACAGCACCGTCCACACCGCTGACATTTGAATAATGACCATCGATCTTGATCCATATTATGCCTCCTTCATAGATACTACCTTCAAAATATGATCACAAATTACGGGCACCTTCTCTCCCTTTTGAAGATTGTGGAGTCTCACGAAAGGCAGGGGTATCGAAATATAGAAGCTATGCCCATGTTTAACAATTTTCCTTACCTTTGCGATTGGGCCTGTCGATTGAGTCTTACTTGTTTTCATTTCTCCCCCCTTAGTGTAAGTTTACCCCTAAAATAAACCTACCCACGATAGGTTGCAAGAACGCCCAATCTGCAAAATTGCAGTTTCGGATTCCAAAGAATCTAATGCCCGGAAAATAGTCTACTGCGTTGGGAGGGTTTTGTTGTGAGCAAGTTGGATCAGACCAAGAATGACTTCTGAAGGGCGTTCAGCTGTAATCAGTAAGTTTTGCGGCAAACCAATGCCGGCCTGTTCCAAATCCCTCAGTCTCTTCCTAAACCACTCTATATGTTCATTGTTTTTAGCCGAGACAAAGGTCCTCCTGAAGCTCTCTGGATTGTCAGTCCATTTCTTCAAACCGTGAGACCTTCTCTCCTTACCAAACATCTTCTCCATAATATGGATAGTTATTTCCAGAGTTCCAGGGGGTTTAGTTTTTCCAGAACGTGATAATCGTGGGGGAACCTCTGCCACCAAGTCCTTAAAGTGCCGAGGCTGACTCCTTGCGGGTCTATTCAGCCAGTAAGTAATAAACCAGTAGGTGAATGCTGCACGATATTTTACCCAACTAATAAACTCCTCCCTACCCCTATGGATACCTCTTGCCGGTTTCCTAAGAAGGTGGTCGATTACAGGGCCAACGAAATCCCGGCGGAAAAGTTTACCCAATTCTTCAGGTTTGATACGTAAAAGCTCAAACCAGTTTAATACATCGTGAGGAGGAGAGATTTCTATTTTGACTTTCTTAAATGCGGGTGGAAAACTTCCCTCGAAGATCAGGGGAGATTTTTTAGTCCTTTGCTTTATCTTCAAGTTACCTGTACCTGTAGCCTCTCCACTCTTTATGAAAAGTTAGGGCCAGGCCGGTGGTGGAGAGTGCTCGACCTTTTTTCGTACCATACTACCAGGCATCTATTGACATAAATACTTATAGAGATGCCATATTTTCGTTCCTGGAGGAATGTACTGCCACTTATCTCTCCATGCTCTTGTCCACATATAGTCTACAGGGTCGTCAATTAAATTTCCTTTTTCGTCATAATTAAAATTTTCTACAATACGAGTCGTTCTATTTGAACAATCTACCTCAAATAACCCTATCCGGTACGACAAATTCTCTAAGCCCTTCGTCGACACTCCCATTTGTTTTCTTATGCTTCTCTCCGTATCCTTGCCCTTATTTGTTACGGTACCCTTTAGCCAAACTTCAACCTTACCTCCGGAAGAATACCTAATACTATTTAAATCAATAAAATTCTTCCCCTCTTCATTTTCCCATAGAAGCCACCAATCTGTTTTATGGGTGTAAGTATAAGGTGATTCCCTCTTAGACGGTTCTTCTACTATTAGCGTCCTTGGTGAGCATCCAAAGAGAAGAAATGCAAACATAATTAATGCGATAAGCTTTTTCATAAAGCACCGCCTCTCTTAATACCTCAATTTATTCTTTGGTGGGTGGCTTACACACCTTGCAAGGAACATACCCTCCTGCCATTGCTTCTTTAGCTGACTTGAACGTTACCAGGTTTTCGGGTTTGATTTTTAGTGCCCATTTACAATTGGGATAATGATACTTGTTGGATTTGGCAGAACCGACATATTTTAAATCGGCTGCAAGGGATAGGCAAACAATTGAGAAAGCAACCAATAGAATGATTGAGATCAAAATTCTTATCTTCTTCATATTAACCCCCCTTAACAAAGTTCACCTATATTTCGAAAGTTCTCGTCTTGCTTGATAAAGAAGCCTTTTGGTTTCTTCTAATCCTTTTCGCCACATTACTACTTCATCTTTTAATTGTTGTATTTCAGCATTTATTTTTCGTTCCTTTGCTCCAACTTCTTCTCTTGCTACTACAGGGTCTATCCCTAATGCTTTGTTAAGTTGCATCGTTTGCTTTATTTCTAAATCCACGACCATTTCTTTCTTTTCCAATTCGATTTTTGCATTCTGCAACATTCCTTCATAGAATTCGATTCTTGATTCTAATTCATTGGCATTCTTTTCCCAATAATCTTTAGGGAAAAAATTACGCTGTATAGGTTCAGATTCCCAAATCCATGCCAAAAAACCAAGTATTAGAGAAAGAACGAGAGCAGCGAGGAAACCTACCAAAATAAAGGCAGCAACTCGCTCCAAAATAAATTTTTTAGGTTTTTCTTCCCAATTCATAAATTCTGACTCTATTTGTTTTCGATTTTGTCTTCCAAATTCATCTAATCTTCAGATTTATTCTATTGTTAGATACTTGACCTAACCATTCTCCATTAATGGATTTTATGTTAATGGTAGCAGCCTCTCCAGCACCTACCTTGTACGCTTTTTCGTGCAGATATGGCAAGAACAGTCTTTTCCTCTCAAGAGGGACTGAAGCCCATAATTCTTTATCCACTATCCAAAGCAACTCGGATGTATTGGGGTTTACAATTTTCCAATGGCCTCCCAACATTTCTGGGAAGCCCTTGAATAGATAATAAGATCCCTCATTCAGTTCTTTTTCCAATTGCTCCAAATTTTCAACATCGCCCAAATACTTCTTTGAAAGCCTCTTAAAGGGGTCAGACGACTTCTTGTATTCTTCTCTCTTGGCTTTCAAATGTTCAGAATCCCTTCTTTCTTCTTTCCACCATCCACTATCAACCCATCCACTTTTTACATTATTCTTAGTACATCCTAAATAAGACAACAATGGGGAGCCAAAATAGACGC
>JAGXSW010000228.1 GCA_018333715.1 Syntrophaceae bacterium
AAATCAAAAGCACGGAACTGAAAAGTATGCAGTTTTGAGAGTGCACTTTTGAATTTTAAACAGTGCACTTTTGATTTTTAGCTAACAGAAAAAAAATGAAAAAAAATGAACTTTTTATAATATGCTTATTGAGTTAACTCCGAATAAATATGGCTGAAACATGTTCTGTTAAGGCCTTAGGAACAAAACTGTAAAACTCGTTCAAATATCTAATACATCAATAAAATTAAATAGTTACAGTTTGTTTTCGGAGTTAACTCAATAAGCATATTTTATAATGCCTCACTCTCCCGTGGATTTTTCCCGAGATCCGGTGGGGATTCCGGAGAAAATCTTATAGCGGAAACCTCAGCTCGTCCATGAACTAAAAGAATGATCCCTCATGACAAGGACTATCCTATAAAGGGCCAACGTTACCCTTCCCCCTAAGAATATAGATCATCCGCTTGATAAGATTTTAGGGGGAATTCCTGCCGGATCATCGGAACTCACCCACGACTCAGTGAGAAGGTGTGAAAAAATCACATTTCCCAGATCGGCATCAATCAGGCCCGCATGGTTGGGGGGATTGGAGAAGCTTTAGGGCGGAACATCTAATATTAAACTATGTTGTCTAAATCTGGGTAATCGCTCTGATTTACCGAAAACGAAGGTTACCCATAACATCTAATGCCTCGCGCCCTAAAGCTTTGGCAAGACGTCCAACCATGTGGGCCGAGGCACAGGCCGCCAATTTTTTCACACCTTCTGAGGCATTGCAACTTTTTCATTGGTTATGCTAAAAAATCTTACCCCTCACCCAATTACGACACAGTCTCCAAAGGGGGAGGGTTAATATTGGGGAAATTTCAAATATTTTTGGTTACGAATTTTGGTCATTGATAATTGGTTATTATTTGGTTATTGGCCTGCCTGCGCGAAGCCCCGCCTCCAGAAGCCTTGAGGAGGGCAGGCGCTCTCGCCTGCCAAAGAACTTGTTCGGCGAGCAGGTCGGCGAAGGCAGGTGCTTGGAATTTGGTAATTACGGAGTTACATCTTTTCCTTCAACTCCATGGCCTCAAAAATGAGCTGCGTCACCTGGTCGAAGTTGAATGGCTTGGAAATTATGAGATCAATTCCGTTTTGGCTCATCTTCTCTCTATTGAGTTCCATCCCCCACCCGGTAATCATGACAACGGGGATTTTCGGATTCAATTCCTTCAGCGTCTTTCCCACCTCCCAGCCTGAAAGCTTTGGCATCCCGAGATCGGTGAAGACCAGATCAAAGGGTTGCTTCTTAAACCGCTCTATTCCCTCGTCCCCATCCGAAGCCGTCTCCACCTCATGGCCTTTGGTTCTCAGCATCCGGGAAAGGATGTCCCGGACAGCCTCCTCGTCGTCGATCACCAGGATTTTTGCCGATCGCATCATCCCCAGAGGCATCTCCAGCCTCTTTTCCGCCTCCTTGACCTCTTCCCCGTAACCTATGGGCAGATGGAGAACGAAGACGGTTCCCTTGCCGGGTTCGCTCTCGATAAGGATCTCGCCTCCATGGCGCTTGATGATTCCGTAAGAGACGCTCATCCCCAGTCCGGAGCTGGTCACCCCTTTCGTGGTGAAGAAGGGGTCGAAAATTCTTTTCTTCACCTCCTCTGACATACCGATGCCCGTATCGGCGATCCTCATCTCCACCCAGCCTTCCGAATGGGGTTGGGTTGAAAGGGTGATATTCCCTCCTTTCGGCATGGCATCGACCGCGTTGAAGACCATGTTGGTCAAGACCTCTCTTAACTCCGATGGATTTCCCAGGACGGGCGGGACTTCTCCAGGCCTTTTGATCAGCTCAATGTGGATTCCCTTCTTTTGGGCCTGGTCCTTCCACCTCGGCTCTGTAATGGCCGACACTTCATGGACGAGATCATTGAGGGAAAGAGGGATAAACTCCCTGTCTCTTCTTCTCCCTGTAAAATCCTGAATGCGGCGGACCGTCTCCGCCCCATCCTTTGAAGCCTTTTCAATCGTTTTTAACCGCTCCCGAATCTCCTCGGGCCCATAATGCTCAAAGGAATGGAGAAGGAGTTGAATATTTCCAAGGATGGCGGCCAGGACATTATTGAAATCGTGAGCCACTCCGCTTGCCATCTCCCCCATGGCTCTCAACTTCTCGGCCTGGATGATCTGATCCTGAGCCTGTTTTAATTCATTCAGGGTCTGGTTCAAATCAGAGAAGAGCTGGGCATTCTCAATGAAGATGCTCACCTGGCCGGCATAGGAGGAGAGAGCCTGCAGATCCTCTTTGTCAAACCCCATGAGATCCTTGCTTTCCACATTCAGCACTCCAATGACTTGGTCCCTGATTTTAAGTGGAAAGGCCGCTTCCGATTTTACATCTGGAAAGTCTTTAATATATCTTGGGTCTTTTGAAACATCGGGGGCATAAAGAAACTCACCGCTCTTGGCCACCCAACCTACAATGCCGTCCATACCGGCCCTAAACCTTAAATGCCTTACTTCTTCGATGTCCCGGCCGATCACCTGCCGGATATAGAGTTCATTCTTCTCCCGATCCAGGAACAGAATAACACATAGCGCATAACCCCATTGTGTTTTGAGAAGTTCCAGAGCATTCTTGAGCAACTCATCAAGATCGAGGGTGGAAGAGAGTTTCCTTCCGACCTCATGGAGGATCGTCAATTGCCTGATCTTGGCCAGAGAGTCCTCATAGAGTTGAGCGTTTCCAATGGCGATGGCCGCCTGCTGGGCAAAACCAAAAAGGATGTCTATCTCACCTTGCTGAAAATGCTTTTTGGGATCGGAGGCGCCAATCACCATGACTCCAATGACCATATCTCTGACGATCAAGGGAACGCCCACGACCTCTTTGAAATGGATGGAATCCAATTCTTTCATTCGATTGGGATCGTGTTCATAATCCTTAAAAAGGACAGGACTCTTCTTTCTTAATACTTCTCCCACCATACCAACGGACGAGGGTGAAAATTCTCTTCCGATAAAGGATTCGGGCAACCCATGAACAATGACGTTCTCATAGGTCTGTTTCCGGTTGTCCCAGAGAGCAACTGATCCGGCCTCGACCTTTAAGAGTTCGACGGCGCTCTTCACTATTTTTTCAAGAATCACATTTAGTTCGAGGCGGGAGGCGATTTCCTTGCTGATGGCATACAGGGTCTTCTGCTCTTCGAGGCGTTTGACATTCTCCGTATAGAGGTAGGCCCTCTCAAGACCGCTGCTGATGATCTGTCCGATGGAATTGAAGAGGTTCCTGGTAGAGGGTGTGAATGGATAAAATTCCTTTCGGGCAATATTGAGGGTCCCGTAGATCTTCTCCCTCGATTTAAGAGGTATGACCGCCACAGATTTCAAGCCCTCTTCGATGGCAAAAGGGATGGCTTCCGCATAGCCGGGATAGTCCTCAATGAAGAGGGGCTCCCCCGAAAGGGCAACCTTTCCTGTCGCTCCTTCACCCAACTTCAATCGCTTCATCCCCTTTGAAAAGGCCATTGAAAATCCCTTGTGAGCCGCATAGACCAATTCACCGGTCTTCTCCTCTAAAAGGTGGATGCCTACCGACTGGATCTCCGTCATCTTAACGATCTTATCCAGACTCTTGTTCAGGATCTCGTCGAGATCAATCGACTCGTTGACGGTCTGGCTGATGGCATTGAGGATCGAAAGCTCATGGTTGAGCCTGACGATCTCTTCTCTTTTTCCCCTTTTCTTCTCATCTTTCATAAGGCCATCTCTTCCATCCCCTTCAATCCACTAAAATCAATCCGAAGATATTCTGTTCATCTTCGGAAGTTCGCACCACCCGGATGGGAAAACCATTATCCCTTGCCGTCTTATAGACATCCACCCCGCAGGCCTCCATGGAGGGCCTCGCCTCCATCCCGTGTTTGCAAAGGCTGTTTAAATCACACTCCTTACAGAGGCGGCAGGGCCCGGAGGTCATGCTCAGGGCTTTATAATAGCCA
>JAGXSW010000229.1 GCA_018333715.1 Syntrophaceae bacterium
CTCGTACGGATCGTGTCCGGCCGAGATATTGTCCTTGTGAAGAGAATTCAAGCCGATGAGGTCATAACGGATCTCGTCAAATTTAACCCCGGTGAGCTTCAGTCTTTCAGAGACGATTTCCAGTGCCAGTTTTCCGCGGTCAACCGCCCCGGGACCGCCATAGCTTATCTGTCCCTCGCCGATGCAGCCGTCCACATAACCGATGGAGACCTTGAGGGTGTCCGTACGGGGTCTTCCCTTTCCGCCCGCGACCTGCACGCGGTCCTTGCCGATCCGGGTCATCCGGACCCCCGTATAATCGGCCACGACATCCGGCGTGATATAGGCTGACGGATCATGTATCTCGTAGAGAAACTGCTCCTTGCAGGTGGCCGGCGTGACCATGCCGCCGGACCCGGGAACCTTGGTCACAACAAAGACGCCGTCCTGCCGAACCTCGGCAAAGGGGAATCCCAGCCTGCCGAGACCCGGCACATCCTTGCAGCCCGGATCGGAGAAGTACCCCCCGGTGATCTGCCCCGCGCATTCCAGCAAATGGCCCATGACGACGGCCT
The DNA here is from genome assembly GCA_018333715.1 of Syntrophaceae bacterium. Taxonomy (GTDB): domain Bacteria; phylum Desulfobacterota; class BSN033; order BSN033; family UBA1163; genus RBG-16-49-23. The sequence goes on from JAGXSW010000229.1 coordinate 555, forward strand.
GCCCCATGAGGTTCCAATTGCTCATGTCCCAGCCGAACTCGTATATGGCCGGAGCCATGAAGATCGCCGGGTCCGCCACGCGGCCGGTAATGACCACATCGGCGCCGTTCTTCAGGGCGTCCACCACGCATTGCGCCCCCAGATAAGCGTTGGCGGAGATCATCTTGTCCTTCAGTGCCGAGGATTTCTCTGCGGTCTCCTCAATGAGATAATCGCCTTTTTTCACGACATCCAGGACGTCGTCGCCCGTGACGGCGGCGATCTTCAGGCCCCGGATGCCCAGCCTAGCAGCGACTTCCCTGATCCTTTCCGCTCCGGCTGCGGGGTTTGCCGCACCCATATTGGTGATGATCTTGACCTTGTTTTTCCGGCACGCGGGCAGACAGGCCTCCATGCGTGCTACCAGCAAAGCATCATAGCCGGCCTTGGGATCCTTCATTTTTGCCTGCTGTGCGATGGCGATCGTTCTTTCGGCCAGGCACTCAAAAACGAGATACTGGATGTCGCCTTTTTCCGCCAGTTCGACGGCGGGCTCTATCCGATCGCCCGAATAACCGGCCCCTGAACCAATCCTTATTTTGTTCATGAATCGATTTCTTCTTTATGGCTGGCACGACGCAGGCGATCCATGATCGCCCTTCCCAGACCGACTTCGGGAACTGCTTCTGCCAGAATCATATCAAGTTTTGCAGTGTCCAGGCGACGAATCGCCGCAAACAGGTTTGCCGCCGCTTCTCTGAAATCCCCCTTTTTCGAAAGCACCTCCACGTGATCAAACGCCGGATAATTGACAGGCTCCTGAAAGGCAAGGAGTCCAATCTTTTTGCCTTCATGGGAGCGGAGGTCTTTGTCGCGCCAATCCAGGACAATCGGTGTTCGCGGCGCGTAGTGCCTGGCCAGCATCCCGGGTGCGGAAGGCCTCAGTGTTTTAACGGGACCAGTATCCACCTTTCCAATTATCGATTCAATCTCCTCGAGCGAGACGCCGCCGGGTCTCAGAAGCCGGGGCCTTTTTTCTGAAAAAGACAGGATGGTGGATTCCACGCCCACTTCACAAGGGCCCCCGTCCAGGATGAGATCAACTTCGTTGCCCAATTGTTCCCGAACATGCTGAGCCGTAGTCGGGCTCAGATAACCGAAGGGATTTGCGCTCGGCGCGGCGATAGGACAACCCGCCAGTTCAATCAATTCCAATGCGACGGCATGCGACGGCATGCGAACGGCAACGGTCGGAAGACCTGCGGTGACAAGATCGGGCACCTCCTGTCTCTTGGGAAGAACCAGGGTTAGCGGCCCCGGCCAGAATCGCTCCATCAGCTTTCCGGCCACAGAGGGAATGTCTGAAACAATTTTCTCCAGATCGGCGGGCTGAGCAATATGGACGATCAGGGGATCGAAATAAGGTCTTTGCTTGACATCGAAGATGCGGGCTACGGCAAGGGGGTGGAAGGCGTTAGCCCCTAAACCATATACGGTTTCCGTCGGGAAGGCGACAATGCCGCCTCGCGTTATGATCTCTGCCGCCTGGCGAATGCGCGTCGTCTCCTGTTGCGATTGCGGGCCTTCTTCCAGAATCATGCGGATCGCTTCTTTCATGTTCTCGGCGACCGGTACACCCGACAGGAGTTCATGCCGATGTTTTTTCCCGTGCCCCGTCAGGAGATAGATCCCCCTGGCCCCGACATTCTTTGCCATCTCGACATCATGGGGGTGATCACCGATCACAAAGGACCGGGAAAGGTCGATATGGAATTCCTCAGCCGCCTTCAGCATAAAATACGGAGCCGGCTTGATGCAATCACATCCCTGATCACGCGTGTGTGGACAGTAGTAAACTGCTGATATGGTTACGCCTTCCCGGGTGAAGGCATCTACAACAAACCGATTAATGCGCTCCACGTCCTCATGCTGGAGGATTCCATGTCCAATGCCTGGCTGGTTGGTGACGAGGAAAAGAAGGTAACGACCCTTTAACCTCTGAAGGGAGGTGATGGCATCCTGGAAAAAGACCACTTCCGACGGGAGACGAATAAAGCCGACGTCTTCGATAAGAGTTCCGTCCCGGTCTAAAAATATGGCCGGCTGCAGAGGCAATGGAGGCACTGAATCAGCTCTTCCTCTGTTTCAGGGATGCCGATTTCTCTTCCAGGGCTCTCCGGGTTTTTTCTCTGAAATCCTCTAGTTTGTTTGCAATCTCCGGATATTTAATCGAGAGGATTGCGCAGGCCAGGTAGGCCGCATTCCTGGAGCCGTCAATCGCAACGGTAGCAACGGGAACGCCGGGCGGCATCTGGACGGTTGAATAAAGAGCATCCACGCCTTCCAGGGCGCCGGATTTAAGCGGAACGCCAATGACGGGCAACGTGGTATGGGCCGCAACCACGCCGGCCAGGTGGGCTGCCATTCCTGCTCCGGCGATCAGGATCTCGATTCCTCGCTCCCTCGCTGTTTTGGCATAGTTGGCCGTCTTTTCGGGCAGGCGGTGGGCGGAACTGATATCCATTTCAAAGGGGACGCCCATCTCCCCCAGCACCTCTGCCGCTTTTTCCATAACAGGCAAATCACTGTCACTGCCCATCAGAATCCCAACCAAAGGCTTTTTCATAAGACCCCTCTCTTCCATGTTTTTACTACCAAATAGTGCCGATAATGCTTCTGCCCGATAATGACAATGATAATTGTTTGCTTCATGGCACTTCCTCCTTTTTGTCGATAAATTATTTCACGGGCGCCCGACATTGATTATTGCAAGCTTTCTATCATTTTTAGCAACTATCTGCAAGCACCTGTCAAGAGCAAGTAGAAATGTCCGCTTTTTCTGTTCTTCAGGGAATCCTGTTTTTTGAACAGGGGGTGAGGCGGACATTCGCTTTCCTCAATGGTTTTCAGAGATCATAACAAGCCACGAAAGAGGCGTCTTGACAATGGAAACGTTAAGATTTATGGTTTTTCTGAAAATGATTGAAATCGAGGGGGCTCAATGGCATCTCAGTCAGGTCAAAAACAGGAAAGTGATATTCGTTCCCCGGTCGTGGCGGGCCGCTTCTATCCCGGATCTGCTTCTGCGCTGAGAAAGGCCGTACAGACGTTCATGGCCGATGCCGTCCCCGTTCAGGTCGAAAGTCCCCTGGCCATCGTCGTTCCGCATGCCGGGTATATTTTTTCGGGTCAGATTGCCGCCGACGGCTTCCGGCAGGCGGCGGATCACTCCTACGATGTCGTCGTCATCCTCGGGACGAACCACACAAGCGGATCTTTCCGGAAAATTTCCGTCTATCCCGGGGACGGCTTCAGCACCCCGCTGGGCGTCACGATGATCGAAAAGGAGGTCGTCAAAGACCTGCTGGCCGCCGATCCCGATTGCGTCCCCGACAGATCCCTTCACCAGCAGGAACATTCCATAGAGGTACAGATTCCCTTTATCCAGGTCCTCTTTCCCGATGCCCGGATCGTGCCGGTGGTCGTCGGTTCACCGGATATCGGCCTGTGCACACGGTTCGGCGAAGCGCTGGCCGGCGTTTTGAAAAACCGCCGCGCTCTGATCGTTGCCAGCGCCG
>JAGXSW010000230.1 GCA_018333715.1 Syntrophaceae bacterium
CTACTTGTCTGGAGACAATAGACACAGTCGATTTCCCAAGAGATCAGAAAGATGCCAAGTTTCTGGCATGCGCTTTATCAGGGGGAGCCGCCTACTTCATAACAGGGGACAAGGATTTCGAAGAGGCATACAAGGTATTCAACACAACGGTTCTCTCCGTATCTCAATTCAAGAGGCTCGTTTGTGACGTAATCACCCGCGATTCTGTGCCTGAGAAATAAAATAGAAAAACATCCCTAATGAAGGCCTAATAGAAATGAGTTATAAAGATGAGAAATGGGATGTATTGGCAGAAAAACCAAAATTCAGAAGAAACTCCTCCACTGGTTCAAACAGAACAAAAGAGACCTTCCCTGGAGAAAGACCCGTGATCCTTATGCCATCTGGGTTTCGGAGATCATGCTTCAGCAGACCCAGGTAAATACCGCCATTCCTTATTACAATCATTTTTTAAAAACCTTTCCCACAGTTCGGTCGTTGGCCAGAGCCAATCTGTCAAAGGTCTTAAAAATCTGGGAAGGGCTGGGATATTATTCAAGGGCAAGAAATCTTCATCAGGCTTCTCGGATTATTGCAAACCACCTCAAAGGGAAAATCCCTGAAACTCCGAAAGACCTCCTCAGCCTACCGGGGATCGGCCGATACACAGCCGGAGCCATCCTTTCGATTGCTTACAATAAAGAAACTCCTATCCTTGATGGAAATGTGAAAAGGGTTCTATCAAGGCTCTTTGTCGTTTCAGGTCATCCAAAAAAGACAGAAGAATTTTTATGGCCTCTCTCAGAATCTCTGATACCAAAAGGTTCTCCAGGTGCTTTCAATCAGGCCCTCATGGATCTCGGCTCCGTGATCTGTACTCCTAAAAATCCGAATTGTCTTGGTTGCCCTCTCAAATATTTCTGCCAGGGATATCTTTCAGGAAAACCCGGAAGTTATCCGGTTCGGTCCGTTAAGAAAAAGGTTCCTCACATCGAAGCAATCGCCGCAGTGATTCAAAAAGATGGAAAAGTTCTGATTCGTCAAAGACCTCCGAGAGGTCTTTTAGGGGGATTATGGGAATTTCCGAACTGGCCGATAGATGGGGGAAAAAACTTAAAGAAGTATTTAAGATTGAAGGTTAAAGGTAACTTTGGGTTAAAGGTTAAATGCAAAGAGCCTCTTGGCACCTTCAAACAGACTTATTCTCACTTCAAGCTCACACTCCATGCCTATCACTGTCAGGTTGTGGACGGAATCGGAAATGGGAAATGGGTCCCCATAAAGAACCTACCTCTTCTCCCTTTGTCAAAAATTCATCGTAAGATCGCCAACACCATCGTACCAAAATGACAGAATTAACTCCTTCAAAATACTCAGCGAAAAAGATTCCTCAAATCATTATCCGTCTTTGAACGGGCTTTCACCCGTTCAAACATAACGGCAGGACTGTGAAGTGGCTGAAAACCATTCGCACCAGTGAGTTAGGCGATTCATTTTCTATCCGTTTTCTGTTTTTTTTCAGTACGGAGGAGCTGGTTAGGCTGCTTTCTTCCTATATGCCTTGCCCAGTGCCGGAGATTTCTCTTCAATTCTACGCATTGCGTCTCGGTCATATACCCTCTCATCACAATCCGGGCACTCGTAGAAAGATAAGGAAGGCACAGAGTACTTTTTGCCCTGGTACTCCCCCTTCCAGTCTTTCTTCACCTTCTTAATCCCGCCGCTCCCACATGTCGGGCATGTCCTGATTTTCAACTGAGCTTTCATAAGACCTCACATTGCCTTTTTGGAGGATATCAGAAAGTAGTAAAGATCCTGGCCTTGCTCTTTCACAAGTTTCCCTTTCGAATATATCGGTAACCCCTCAAGGTTAGTGCTTTGAATAACATACAGATTCTCCCTCCTGCCTTGGCGATACGGGCTTCTTGAACGTATGATTTTGTATATCGCAACGGCGTTGAGTAAAGATTCTGCTACGTCCAATTCCGTGATACCATCGATCTCCATTTCCATCCGTGCCTTCTCGCTGAATGCGTAGCGTCCTGCCAATACCGCACGTTTGATTCTAATCAGTATTTCAGTCACTCTGTCCTCACTGATTAATACTTACCAGTCGAACGACTTAGGTTAGCCGTGGCTATAAGCCATCCCTGCCAGCTAACATCAATTTTTATGTTACTTTAATTTTCTCCTAAAATGAAGCCCCCCAAAAACCCCACTTTGGGGATAGACTAATTGTGTTTGACAGCCTATTTTCCCGAAAAGGTCGTTTAAAACAATATTATATGGAATTGATATAATTTACAGAGTAATTATTTCCCCCTCTTTGGATCATCAGTCAATTGAGAATTTCCGCTTAGAATATACACCGATTTAAAAAAACAAGGAAGCAAAATCTCGGGAAGAAATATTTGTCCTGGGGAAAGGTCATGTCTCTGATAATGCAAGCATGCTTATTCTGCGTATCCTGCGGAAATTGGCTTAATGAAGCACTATCCTTTCCTCCTCCAGCTCGACAACAGACGATATGATCTCAAAATCATTATCTAAATGAAGAAGTTTTCCATTTTTATAAGCTGCTGCTGCGATCAAAAGATCTGTGGTAGATACCGTCTTACCTTTCCTGTCCAATATAAATCCCCATTTTGAAGCTCTTTCTATTACAACATCGTCTATTGGGACTTGTGGAAGAGACATAAGAGAATCACGCAAGGCCTGAAAGTCTTTCTCGTTCTTAGCCCCCCTCAGTATCTCCACGACAACAACTCCACAGGAAACCGCTCCCTCCCCCTGAAGAATTTCTCTCACCCTTTTTTTTACTTTCTCAGACCCTTTTGGACGAAGATATTCAATCCATGCAGAGCTATCGATGAGGAACATCTTTTTTCCTTCTGGCGATAAGCTCTTCAAGGGTGAAGGAAAAACCTATTTTGCCTTCTGAATCAAGCAACTTATTTGCTTTTTTTCTTTTGGTAAATTCTTTAAGTGTTTTTTCTAAAGTCTTTCTCTTTGCTCTTATGACTCTCCCCATCTGCCAATCACCCCATCTCCCTATCTATCTTTTTGACCAGCCCAAAATCGATATGCCTCCGTTCCACATCCACACGGTCCACCCTTACCCTGACCGGATCTCCGATCCTGAAACTCTTTCGTGTCCTCTCCCCGATGAGGCAGTATTTATCTTCATGATAGCGGTAATAATCGTCGTGAAGGCTCGTCATTCTCACCAGCCCCTCCACAAAGATCTCCTTCAGTTCGACGAAAAATCCAAAGGTGGTCACACTGCTTACCACCCCTTCAAACTCCTCTCCGGTTTTCCCCTTCATATATCTCACACGGTATCGGCCTACAATCTCCCTCTCTGCTTCCATCGCCACCCTCTCCCTCTGCGAAAGATGGTCTGCCTTTCGGGCCAATTCATCCTCTGAACCATCTGCCTCCTGGTTTGCAAGAACCTTCTTCAGGAGCCGGTGGACGATCAGGTCCGGATACCTTCGGATGGGAGAGGTAAAATGGGTGTAGGCATCCGAAGCCAGACCAAAGTGTCCCTGGTTTTTGGCCGAATATTTCGCCCACTTCATCGATCGCAGAAGAATATGGTTGATGACACTCTCTTCGGGCCTTCCTTTCGCCTCCAGAAGGATTCTCTGGAGTTCCTTCGGAGAATGGTCCGAATCCTTTCGCATCCCATATCCCAGATGGGAGACAAACCTCCGGAATTCTACGATAGCCTCTGAGGATGGGGGTTCGTGAATTCGATAAAGCGAAGGGACTTTCCTTCCTTCCATAAAACGGGCAACAGCCTCGTTGGCGGCAATCATGAATTCCTCGATCATCTGATGGGCCAGGTTTCTTTCCGAACGGATGATCTCCTCAGTCACTCCCTGAAGGTCAAGAATGATCTCCGGTTCCGGCAGATCAAAATCGAGGGTTCCTCGCTCCATCCTCTTCTGACGAAGTCTCCGTGCAAGAAAGGCCATCCGTTCCAGGGATGGGACGACAGGCTTGAACTTCTTTCTCAACTTCTCATCTTCATCCAGCAGAATCCGCTTCACAATCGTGTAGGTCAGCCTTTCATGGCTATGGATGACGCTTGGATAGAAACGATATCCTCTGGTCTCACCATTGTGATCATATCTCAACTCAACCGTCAGAGTCAGCCGGTCCGCTTTGGGGTGGAGGCAACAGATCTCATTGGAAAGTTCCGGTGGAAACATGGGCACAGCACGATCCGGAAAATAGACACTCGTTCCTCGAATATAAGCCTCCTCGTCCAGAGAGGTTCCTTCTTTGACATAGTGGCCGACATCTGAGATCGAAACATAGAGTTTCATCCCTCCATTGGGTTCTTCTTCGATGGAGACCGCATCATCAAAATCCCTTGCCTTTTCTCCATCGATGGTGAAGGTTGGAATTCCCCGCAGATCGACACGCCCTGCATAATCCTCCGGGGATGGAAGGAGGGGAAGATTTCGCGCCTCTTTCAGGGCAGCCGATGAAAATCGGTGGGGGAGGTCGTACTTATGTATGATGATCTGGGGTTCCACTTCCGGGTCGTCAGGATATCCGAGGATATGGGTCACCCGGCCCTCCGGTCTCGCCCTTTCGGTGGGATACCGCGTGATCTCGGCCACAACGATCTGGTTGGGTCGGGCCCTCTTTGTCTGACCATCCGGGATAAAGACTTCTTGAAGGAGTCGCTCATCCTCTGGAATGACATAGGAATAATTCGTGGCCTTCATAAACTTACCCACGACCTTGCGTAATCCCCTCTCCAGAATCCGGATGACGCTTCCTTCCCTCCCTTTCTTTCGTATGGACTCCACCCTCGCAACGACCCGATCCCCATGCATGGCTTCTTTGAGATTCCTTGGATTGACGAAGATATCCTCTTCCCCTTCCTTTTCCGGAATGACAAAACCATATCCGTCAGGATGGCATTTAATCTTGCCCACGACCAGATTCATCTTTGTGGGAAGGCCGTAACGGTTCCCCCGAATCTTGACGACCTTCCCTTCCTCTGACAAATCCCTTAATCGCTCTCGAAGCGTCCTCCTTTCTTCCTTTCCCAACCCGAAGTGCTGGAGAATTTCTCTCAAAAGCAGAGGTCGGTCTTCGTCTTCCATCAGCCGAAGAATCTCCTCTGTGGTGAGAGCTCTCCCCCTTGCTTTTATCTTTTTCTCTTTCCTTCCCATCTTTTAATCTTTGGCTCCGAACCCCGAACTCCAAACTCCGAACTGATGACTCATTTCTCCCCTCCAAAATCAAAAAGGGGCACGGAGAGCCCCTTTTCGATTAAAACCAAAACGTTCCTCCACCAATCTTATACCCCTACTCCCCTGAACAATCCTGACCCTGCTAAGAACATGGGAAGGAGGATCGCTGTAAGGATGCCTAAACCCAATACAACGATAAGAGGAAGAAGAACGGCCAGAACCGCTTTGCCCGTTGAAATTCCATGTCCTTCCCTCACCCCGAAGATGATGAGGATGATCATATAGACCGACCCGGCGAAACTCCCGATAAAAGGCACGATATTGAAGAGAAGGGCACAGTAGGAGTAAGAGATGGCCCGGAAGGTGGCCTGATATCCATTCTTATTCCCGCCTACGACCATGAGGCAGAGGTGCGTGATGGCGCTTCCGATGAATATGGAGGAGGTTACCATCAAGGGAATCCCGATCAGAGAGAGCGTCAGAAAGAGGTTATACGGAATCAGGGCATGGATCTGGGGTGGGATGAAGGCGGAGAAAAGAAACCATTGATAGACCAGTGATACCCCGAACCCGATAATCCCCGATAGGATTCCGTAGATGAGAGGGGACCAATATCCTTCTCCTGCCGAAACCTTTTTAAAGAACCGGGTGGGGGAGAAAAGAGCTTCCTTCGTTGTTCTCATATAGGCCCAGAAGAATCCCCCTCCGCTCTCCCATGGGGAGATCTTTTCTTCCGTTGAAATCTCGCGAACCTGGCCCTCGATGGAACGCGCCATCTCCTGATATTGCACAAACTTTGAGATGATGATGCCGCATTTGACGCAATCATCGCTTTCGGGCTGTTCAAACCCGCATTGGGGACAGGTCACCATGGGACCGGTATAAGGCTTCACTTCCGGTTTGGGCCT
>JAGXSW010000231.1 GCA_018333715.1 Syntrophaceae bacterium
GGGTATAACGTGCCACCCATTTGTACAGCCAGGGCTTTGTTTTCCCCAGTGAGGCACAGATAATCTCTGGGTTTTCTCCGGCGAGATACCTTTGCACTGCTGATGCCCGTTGTTTCATCTTCTTTTTCATGAACACCTCCTTAAATATGAATTGGGTGTTCATGATATAACGGGCTGTGGCTATTCGATTGTCAAAGAGCGTTTGTAAACGATGTCCTGAATGCTAATTGAGTAAACGATGTCCTGAACGTTGTCACCTAACCTATAGACCATTTTCATTGTTCGAGGGTGATGCTCCGTCATGAAGGATTGCTAAGATGAAGAAATTTTAATAAATCGAGATGGTCGTCGATATGGAAATCGGCTTCGATGGTTCCATTTTTATAAGCGATAAACGGAACACCTGATGAACGAGCGGTCTGCTGGTCCACCTCGGAATCACCTATAAAAACGACCTCCTCCTTTTTAAAATTGAAGTTCTGGAGGATCTTCTCGATCGATTCAGGATGGGGTTTGGGATGTTTCACGTCGAGGGCGGTGACAACCATATTGAAAAACGGCCATAGATCGAACCGGTCCATAATATGTTTCATCGATGTCGTGCGGTTGGTATTGATGGCGCGAAGTATCCCATTTTCCTTCAATTCATTTAAAGCCTGAAAAAGGTGGGGTTCCATCTTCAGATAGACGATGTAATTTCTAAGATCGACCTGCTTCAGCGCTTCCAGGGCCTTCTTCTCCAGTTCGTCTCCCTTACCAAAAATGAAGTGGATGGCCTCATAGACCGTATGGGTGTGGACATACTCCATCTCTTCTTTTCTCAGCAGGCCTCTTCCTACCATCGTGCATAAATCATTGTATAATTTGGTGTTCGCCTCAAAAGAGTCGAAAAGGACCCCATCACAATCATAAATCACACAGCGGATCTTCATGTTTGGGATTTGAGGATTCATATCCTATTATCCTTTTTTTCTCTTTGCCCAAAATAACTTCAAAAAAATTCCCCTCCCCTGGCGGGAGGGGATGAAGGGGAGGGGGACCTGAACCTATTCGCCCCCACCCTCGCCCTCCCCCGTCAAGGGAGAGGGGAATCTAAATTTCTTTGTGTCTACAAACTGATCTCCTTACCCACAAGCAGGAGTCCTTCCTTAACCTCCCCGTCAAGATAATGAAAGACTTTGATCTTTTCATTCCGTTCGATCAAATAAAGACAATCATTGGTCTGTTCGATCTTGAGGGTCTTCTCTAGAGGGAATCCCAGAAACATCCCGATCAGCAACCGGTTAACAACCCTGTGGCCAACGATCAAGATCTCTTCCCCTTCATGCTGCTGTAAAATTCTCTCCATAAAAGGCGTTAACCGATTGGCCACATCCGTATAATTCTCCGCTCCTGGAATCCGGTAGGAAAACCGATCATCCTTAAACCGGTTCCATTCTTGCTTCAGTTCCTCATCAAATTGAAAGAGGTTCTTTCCCTCCAAAATCCCGAAACCGATCTCTTTGAGTTCGGTCTGCCTTAGAATGGGAAGGCCAAGATGCCGGGCAATGGGCTGGGCGGTGAGATAGGACCGCTGGAGATCACTGCTGTATACAGCTCCGAGGGGTCGGGTTTTGAGATGTTCGAACAGAGCCAAACTCTGGGCATAGCCTAAAGGGCTCAGCCCCGGATCGCTCCAGCCCTGAATCCTTCCCTCCGCATTCCACGTCGTCTCCCCATGTCTCGCAATGTAAATCTTTATCAATGAGTTAAGCTCCGCATTTGTAACGCCCCCATTCATTGGGGGCGAATGTTTCCTCGCCGGCTACGTTTCAATCCGCCTCCAGACCTCTGACTTCAATGTAAACATAGTCTAAAATTTTTTTCTCTTTATTTGCAATAGCACAAAAACATTTAACCGCTTTTTTCTGGATCTTGCTTTGGTAGACATCTCAAAACTGTAGAAGGCCAAAAGGGGTCACAAAAGGGGCCGAACCTTCATAATTCAATTGACGATGATTTTAAAACAAAGCCATAAGCGGATGGCGAAGTAAGGATAGAGTTGAAAATGGTTTTACCACATCACGTCGTGAGGAAATCAGAAGATATTTTGGATGAAGGTGAAGTCATAAAAAGGGACAGAGGGAAATCTGGAGGGAGAAAATCAAGAGAGAAGATAGACGACTTTAAGAAAATATTGATAATCGAATTTTGGTATCACTTTAGCGTTTTGAAAAATCTCTTTGAAAAAACTGTCTGTCAAGTTAAATATTGATTAGGGGGAAACTCCGCACTCAATACTCTGAACTTCAATGGAAAATGGCATGGGCGATGCGGCGGTGGAGGCGGGATGAAAGCAAGAACCTCAATTTTAGGTTTTTTGGGGAAACTGGATGCCATGCTGCCGAAAAAGATACTTCTTCATCTCTTCTAAAAACTTCTCGGCCTCTTTTATATCATCTCCGGCATCCTTGCAATCAAACGAGGTGAATATATCATAATCCCCATTTTCCCTTTCATCTTTCAACTTGTTGAGCCAACGGCCATATTTTTTGTCTATCTTTCCGGTCTTAACGAAGTGAAGGCCAAACATGGTTTTTAAGGCGCTATGGCTTTCGACCGTTATCCCTTCTGCAAAAAGAACAGCGCTTGCTGCATGAAACATGGAGTAATAAGCCCTTGAAATGGCATCATCTACAAACCCTTCCTTGAGGAGAACTCGCGCAGCCTTCAGTTTTTCATTGCTCTTTTCAATTTGAATGACGATTAAGTCTTTGGTTTTTGGCTCCACAGTTCTTTCCCTGTTTTTAAAATGGATGCGATAAATGGAGTTGGAAAGGAAGCCATCCTCAGGAATTCATTTTCTTTGTAAATCTTGAGAGAGATGTCAACGCCATATTGAATCAGAAAGTCTGTAACCACCTGGTAGATTCCATCAATAATCTTTCTTTCCTTTTTCCTCAGGACAATGACGAAGTCATAATCTGACCCGGGTTTGGGAATGCCTTTGGCCCTTGAACCGAAAAAAGTGACCTTGACAATATGATCCGGGAACAATGAGGAAATTTTTTTTACAAATTTCTCTTCAATATGACCTTTTTTCGGGGCCATCTTCATGCAACCTCATTTATCCCTGAACCGCCTTTTTGAGAGCCCGATCTATGTGATAGAACCTCTATCGTTATGGATACATCAAAAAAAAATTTAATGCAATAGCTTTTCAGAAATTCGGCGGGTTATCTTGAGAGAAAAGGGGCAGGTCTCAACAATCAACGAAACTTTGCCAAAAGTTGAGGGGCTGTTGCCCAAACCAACTATTTGCTGTAAACATCTTCTATTTTATAGGCCACTCCCCTCTTTCCCTCAGGACATCCTGATAAACATGAAGCGCCTCATTAACAGCAGGCATCCCCGCATAGGTGGCCAATTGGAAAAAGATCTCAGCAATTTTTCTTGGGTCACAGCCAACATTCAACGCTGCATTTACGTGGAGTTTCAATTCATCTGTGGCGCGTAGCGCTGCCAGCATAGCGCACGCAGCCATCTGCCTTTCGGGCAGACTTAAAACCGTCCTCGAATAAAGATTTCCGGTGATAAACAGGGATAAATCGTTCGCAAGGTCTCTGTCAAATTCCTTCCAGGTCAGATAAGGGGGATCCATCTTGATCCCTTTACCGAACAGCTGATTGGCTGTCTCTTGAGTCTTTTTTCTTAATTCGTCATTCACCATGTGAGCCCTCCTTCAATAAACTTTTTTACAACGTGGATCCCTTCCTTTTCTATCTCTTTTTATTTTCGCCTTTCGTTTTCTGGATAGATTGCCCCACAACCAGACGGATTTCATCATAGGTGACATCCTGGGGAAGCAGGGCCCTGATCGGAGCCAGTCGTTCGCTTCCGGCCCGGACAATCGCTTCTTCAATAAGACCGATTCGTTCCTTTGAGAGAATCCGATTAAGGTTGATTGGCCGGCCTTCGCCAATAAGCTGCACAAGATGTTCGGCAATCGTCGATGGGGAAAGGCCCCGCTTTTGGGCAATCTCTTTTAGAGTCTCTCCCTTCTCCCATAGCATCCATGTGATCTCAACCGTGCTTCCCCCTGTAGTTTTTTTCACCACAGGCTGCATGGCCGCAGATCCATCAGACTCACGTAGGGGCTTTGCCTCGGGATGGTTTTTAAGATAAGTTCTGACCACTTCAAGCGTCTGTTGCCCGTAAGCCGATGCCTTATACTCCCCACAGCCTCTGATGGCAAGCAATTCGGATATTGTTTGAGGCAACCCCTGGCTGATGGCCCTGAGCGTTCGATCATGAAAGATGACGAAGGGGGGAAGGTTGGATGCATGAGCAAGGTTGAGGCGCATCTCCCTCAAGGAAGCAAAGAGGTCTTCATGGCAGGGCAGGTCCGATTCTTCAGGAAATGTCTCCGGAAGTTTCTTGGGAGGTTTCTCCTTAACAATCCTTTCTTTTCTAATAAAGGTCCTGGATGCGTGAGTTTCGCCCTCATCGAGACAGTTAGAACAGTTATCACAACTATTGCCTGTGATCCGTTCGCCGAAGTATTCGAGAATATACCGTCTTGAGCACTGGTCGGTGTAGGCGTAATCGACCATCTTCTTCAGTTTCTTCCGCTCAAAAAGGCTCCGACGTTCAATCTCCTGAAAATTGATATTCAGTTTTGAGACAGGAACACGTGACAGTATTTTCAGGCCCCGACCTCTAAACGGGGGACGATATTCCATTGTCCCGGCTTGATGAAGCGCAGAGAAATGCCGCCTCAACTGCTCTGGCGAAAGATTCAGGCGCTCGGCCATCACATTTAGGTCCACAAGAAGGGTTCTGTCTTTTGATCCCTCCAGGACATTTAGACAATAATCGAAAATCTCTTTTTGATATTTGCTCTTCCACTCGACCTGGCGCTGAAGTTCCTCCGGTTTAATACGCAGCGTCACCCTGGCCTGATGCTCCCCGTCTGATCCTCGCTCAATGTAGCCGGCCTTTTCCAGAATCTTCAAACAGGAAGAGACGGCCATCTCATTCGATTTTGCGCGGCCGAGGCGCCCGGCCAGGGCCTTCTGGGTCATCTCAACCTCATCCGTCCCGATATCGCATAAAACCTGGTACACCTGCTCTATCATGTCCCGGGCCGGATAACTTCCGTCGATAAAAAATTCCTGGGTGAAAGTATCGGCGTAATTGAAGAGGAGCAGGCAGGCCGCAGGTTTGCCGTCACGGCCGGCGCGGCCGACCTCCTGGTAATAGGCCTCGATGGAGCCGGGAATATCATAATGGACGACAAAACGGAGGTCCGCTTTATCGATGCCCATGCCAAAGGCATTTGTCGCCACGACCACGGGCAGATTCCCCTCCATGAAACGGTCCTGGACAGACTTCCGGGCCTCCATCTCCATGCCCGCGTGATAACCTCCTGCTTTGTAGCCCTTGAACATCAACGCCTGGGTTACTGTTTCTACATTCTTGCGAGTGGCTGCATAGATAATTCCTCTTGGTGCTCCTTTTCTGAGCAGGGTTATAATGGCATCAATTTTATCTTCCTCACCCTCCACCTGTTTAACCCCAAACCGGAGATTGGGACGATCAAAACCGGCAACGAAGGTGACCGGCTGACGAAGACCCAACTGCGCGATGATATCACGGCGAACATCAGGAGTGGCTGTTGCTGTCAGCGCGGCAACAGGCGGATGGCTCAGTCTTTCAACAACCCCTTTTAGACGAAGATAATCGGGACGAAAATCGTGCCCCCACTCGGAAACGCAGTGGGCCTCATCAACGGCAAAGAGTGAAACCCGGCAGGATTGAATCCCTTCCATAAATCCGGGATTCCGAAACCGCTCAGGAGCAATATAAACCAGTTTATGCCTGCCCTGCTGAATCTCCCTCAGTCTCTGACCCTGCTCGGAAGGGGTCAATGCGCTGTTGATAAAGGTGGCAGGGACTTGATTCTGCACGAGTCCATCCACCTGGTCTTTCATCAATGCAATCAGGGGCGAAACGACCAGTGTCACCCCGTCCATGAGCAGCGCCGGCAACTGGTAACAGAGCGATTTGCCGCTTCCCGTGGGCATGACCACGACCGCATCTCGCTTTTTCAGGAGGGTATCGATGATCTCCTCCTGCCACTTTCGAAAACCGGAGAAATGAAACTTCTCGTTCAGGACTCGGATCCGTTCATCTTTCATCGGAGCATTTAATGGATGAGAGGACATCGCTGGAAGTTTTCATCTGTCTGTAAATGAGACAGCATATCCCTTTCGGAGTTTATAGGATTCTAATGGATTAATGCACACCAGTCAATGAAGAGGTTTTTTCTAATTTTCCATGAGAGTTTTCATTAAGAATTTTCACTAAGATTGACAGGGGATTCTAAAAATAGTAGATTTACATCAGAAATAATAGACCGATGAATGATCTGTGGCCATCACAAAGGGGATACTGTGCCTACTATTTCAATGTTTTTCGGGATCATTATTCGAATGTATTTTGCACCGGGCGAACATCCACCTCCCCATTTCCATGCCTACTACAACGAGTACAAGGCAACAGTGGATATTCGCACCTGTGAAATAATCGAAGGGGATCTCCCTGGCAGGCAAACAAAACTTGTGCTGGCATGGGCTGAACTTCATAAGGAAGAGCTGATGGCCGACTGGCGATTGGTGACTAGTGGAGAAGAGCCGTTCAAAATTGAACCTCTTAAATAAGGAGAGTTGCCATGTATCCTTCTGTAAAAGAAGTCTCTCCCCGCGATGATTACACCCTTTCCCTAGTCTTTGAAAACGGAGAAAAGGGAGTACTCGACATGAAACCAATTCTTGAATTTGGCGTATTCCAGCGTCTCAAGGACTTGGACACCTTCAAGCGTGTTTGCGTAGCCTTTGACACAATTGAGTGGGCTTGCGGGGTCGATCTCGATCCTGAGTACATATACGCCAAATGCAGAGAACGAATAATGGTCTAACCCGTACCTTAGGGAATTATCGGTGTGCGACTCCCCCTGCAATTAAGGTCATACCCTCTCCTCTCTTTTTCAATGAAAATCATCAACCCTTAATGTGGGCTGATTCTCACCCTGCATAGGTAAAGGGGTTGAAGAGGACACGATAAACGGAATCCCTCCAAACAAACCGAGGATAGCTGTAACACGCAAGATTGAACTCTGTCCCGGAATTGAAGATTCCCAATAGATATCTTCAATTGAGGTAAAGTGCGCATACTGGCAAGATATTGTGCTCTTAGATTGTCGTCCCTCTCTAAATCTCATCATTGGCGTTGAATGTCTGGATGGAATCAATCGACGTGTTCCGTTTCGTGAAAAAGCGTTTGGGTAATCCACACGTTGAGGCTCGTACCGGCCTGCTTGGCTGCAACATAGACTTTGCGGTGCAGGTCAGGCGAGAGACGAAGCATCAACTTCCCGGTAAATGGCTTTTCCGGTTCCTCACGACGCTTGGCGCAAAATGCCAGATAGTCATCTACCGAATCATGGAAGGCCCGCTTTACCTCGTCCACCGTCCGTCCTTGAAATGTGATAACGTCACGCAAACCGATCACTTCACCATGGAAGAGGTCAGCCTCATCGTCAAATTCCACCCGTCCCGTGTATCCTTTGTA
>JAGXSW010000232.1 GCA_018333715.1 Syntrophaceae bacterium
CTGAAATGCGGCGATGGAAATTACGGCACTTTCGAATGGAGATGTGCATCTACTGGCTTGACTGTATAGATTCTGAACAAAATTGGTTCCAGCCATTATCAAATCGTCACTCTTGTGTGGTGAAGAAGCATGTCCACCTCGCCCCTTGAAAATCACATGGAACTGATCTCCGCTGGCCATAACTGGACCTTCTTTGATCCCCAAACTACCTATTGGCAAATCGCTGACCATGTGCAGGCCAAAAATCATATCAACACTTGAGAGCTCCTGCGCCCAATCAGATATAACTGTTTTGGCGCCGTCCAAAGTTTCCTCTCCAGTTTGAAAAAGTATCAATATCGTGCCTTTGGATTTTTCTCTATGGCGGTTCAAGCGGTGAATTAAACTAAGCATAATCGCCATGTGACTGTCATGACCGCAAAGATGGGCCGCAACCGGATTACCATTTTGTCCTGTCGAGATCCGAACAGCATCCATCTCACAACGCAACAAGAGGCTATTTACCTCTGGCCGCTGGCCCTGAATTTTAGCAATAATACTGCAACCAGATAGGCCAACCTTATGATCAATCTTCCAACGCCTTAGATGCTTGATGATATAGGCCGTAGTATGATGTTCTTTAAAACTCAGCTCTGGGTGATGCTTAAAGAAGAGAAAATGTTTTTGTACTTCAGGGGGTAGATCTGAATTCTTAACATCCATTATCACTACTCAAGCCTGGTTTGGCTTAGGCACGGCTGTTCATAGTCCAAATGTTTTTCAATTGCCCGGTATTCTCGAAATTCATCCGAGTGATAAATTTCATAAAGATCTTTCTCTCGAATATTTTGGTTTTTGCTACGCACAGGGCCACAAGGTGATACCCAACCATAAACATCCACATAAAAGCTGTGAAGGTGTTGCAGACATTTCGTATCTTTCAATTCGGGCCAATCTTCGGGTCTATTTCCGAATTCTTCGTCCACAGTGCGCAATCTATTCATTAGCTCCACGGATTCCTTGCCTGAAAGAGCGAACTCGTTCAGGCGTGTTTTGGCCCTTCCTTTAGGATTTAGTAACTCTAGGCAGGGGTAGATATGATTTTTTCGCGCAAAACGCCAAACTTCTGGAATTTCTGACATGTTAACTTTAGAACATACCATGGCAACGCCCAGGCTCGTCCAGTCTGGGTCTTTGGAATCGTTTAAGCCTGCTGCCATTAGATTTTGTAGCGCTTTGTCCATGCGCTCCGCTGTGCCAGGCAGTGCGCATAACTTATCCTGTAAGTCGAAAGACATGGCATCTCTTTTCATAATGATCGAACAGCGTTGCCCGGAAAAGAAGTTAGCCCAGTCTTCATCTATTACGAGTCCATTGGTAATGACCACCGGACGCATACCTGAAGCGCGCATGTGTATTAATAAATTGCGGAAGTTAGGGTAGATGGTTGGTTCGCCACCGCCGACGACTACCACTGAAGTAGCTCCCAGGTCGGCGGCCTGGGAAATCACCCTTTCTAAGTCAGAATAGCTGTTCTCAACGCCTTGCTTTTCCCCAGTGGCCCAACAGCAGTAAATACAATTCATGTTGCATCTTAAGCTGGTCTCTAAGCGGATGTTAAGCAGTTTTTGGCTATCGCGAGCTTGCCGTCCTTGTTCTAAACTGACGCTGTAACCTCGCAATCTAGGGTTTTTGCGTGCCATAATAAAATCCTTTCAATAATTAGTTTTAACCAATAGTGAGCTCAAACCAACTTCACAGCTCTCTAGTGATAGTGAGTGAAGTGATAGCGATAAAGTGAACCAATCGCCGTAGCAGGCCAGAACTGGTGCAACAGAGGCCACCACTGTAGCTGCAATGATGAGCAGCTCGATAGCAATCTTTTTCATGATATCACCTCATCTCGAAACTCTCCCATTTTCTTTAGAAACCCTTTAGATTTAGGAGTCCAGAGTGTAGGGTACTGCCAACCATCATTGTGCACTGTAACGGCATTTTTCTGAATTCATATTCCAAAACATAGGTTGTAATTTGTTAGGAGCTTATATCGTCTTGTTTTTTTTGTCAATGCACAAACGAGACATTTGATTGACTAAACGTGACATTCGACATACAAAACGTGACATAAAATTGACCAAACGTGAACTATCCCTTGGAAGTGAGTGGAGCCAGTACTGTCCAATTACCTCAAAACTTGATGTTACCTATTGATATTGTTAGCTTTTTAAACACAATCTGATTGCTTTTCAAAATTAGGGACCAGAGCGGTTGATTTCATTAAATGCCTTGACAAAGCAAGCCGTTGTGATATAAAGACTTCGTCTAAAATGTTGTACAAGTAAAGCAACCGTCCTTGAAATATCCATATCTTTCGAATGGTTGAAGCTGCTTTTGATGGCGCCCCAAAGAAAAATGATGGATTCAGAGACAACAGCATTTGATAGGCTGAGCATGAGTTTAGGCAGCAGTAACAGAATTCAGAGAAAGAACATCTTGATTATTGATGATGAGCTGGGGATATTGGAATCCATCGAAGAACTTTTTAATGACACCTTCAATGTATTTAAGGCCAAGGATGGCAAAGAGGGCTTAGACCTTTTCAAAAGTCGCTCCATAGACCTTGTCATGTTGGATTTAAAATTGCCCGGCATGGAAGGACTCGATGTATTAAAAGGCATCAGAGAGTTTTCAAAAACGGTCCCGGTGATCGTGCTTACCGGTCACAGCACAATTGAAAGGGCTGAGAGATGTGCTGATTTAATGGTTCATGGCTATATAAGAAAACCTTTCGACTCCTTTGATCTACTCGAAAGGGTAAGGGAGATACTTAACGAAAATACGAATATAGGAAATATAGAGATAAATCATTCAACATATGCCTCTGTGAATGGGCTAAGCAGCCCAATTAGGCAATCGGTCAACTTTATTAATAATCATTACACAAAACCAATAATGCCTAAGGATGTTGCGGCCCGGGTTTTGGTCTCAAGGGAGTATCTCGGGAGAAAGTTTAAGAAAGAATTAGGTCACAGTATCAATGAATATATCAATGGGTTGAGAATTGAGAAATCCAAACAGCTTCTGCTTAAGAACAAGGATAAAAAATTGTTTCAGGTATCACACCAATTAGGGTTCAAAAGTGAATCCCATTTTTTGAGGATTTTTAAAAAATATACGGGGATGACACCGAATGTTTTTAAGAAATCTTCTGTTGAATGAAAAATTTTTCGAATAACCAAAAACGAATTTAACAAGGAGTCCATAATTGATCCCGATTTAATCGGGATGAAAATCTCCCCCTGCCTGTCCGGCAGGCAGGCCAATCCCTCTTTGCCCTCCGGGCCAGCCACCGGCTCAGAGAGCCTCATGGCTCGGAGAGAGGCCCTATGGGCCGGCGGCCAAAAAGGGGAATTCCGTCCGGCGCCAGAGTCCCAATACCGGTCTTGGAGCAAGTAATGCGGCTCTGGACGGCGGCGCCTCCCTTTTTTAAAGGGAGGAGAATTAGGGTAAATATCAATTCTCAGTTCTAAGCTTCTTTATCTCAAGGCGTCCCGAGTGGACGCCTTTTTATTTTTTAATGCCGGGGATGGTGATCCCTTCATCAACCTGAATGGGAATAGCAGGATAGTCTCTCTTGAAAAGAGACTATCTTGCGTGTTATTTTTAATCCACGATGAAACTGCGGGTGGGAACGAACTGGGACTTCTCTCTTCTTGATGCCCTTCAGGGGACATCGGTGGACACCCTCTTTGGCAAACTTCCTTTTGATGTAGTGGGAGGCGCAAGACCTGGATTTGTGCTCCCTCAGGTCAACAGGGAATATATCAATCGCTACATCCACGCCTGCCACGAAAAGGGAATTGAGTTCAGCTACCTCCTCAATGCGCCCTGCCTCGGAAACCTTCAGTATTCAAGGAAAGGGTATGGACAGATCATTGATCTTCTCGAATGGGTGGATGATTCGGGCGCGGATTCGGTCGTGGTCGGCGTTCCTTATCTCATCGATCTCATCAGAAAACGATTCCCCCGTTTGAAGATAAAAGCCTCCACCACCGCAAGAGTCAACACCGTGAGAAAAGCCCTTCAATATGAAGACATGGGCGTGGAAGAAATCATCATTGACGAACATATCAACCGCGAATTCAAAACCCTTGAGGCCATCCGGAAAACCGTAAAATGCAATCTGGAGATTCTCGTCAATAACATCTGCCTCTGGCAGTGCCCTTATAACTACGAGCATGTCAATCATGATGGCCATGCCTCAAGAGAAGGAGAGGAGGAGGACAATTGCTATCTTCAGTATCCGGGATACCTCTGCCTCTATAGGAAATTGATGGAACCTGTGGAGCTTCTGAAATCGCCATGGATCCGCCCCGAAGACGTCACTCATTATGAAGCCCTTGGCTACGACCGTTTTAAAATCACGGAGCGATTCAAACGGACGCCCCTTCTCGTCTCGCATGTGAAGGCTTACGAAAACCGGCGTTATGACGGAAACCTTTTGGACCTCTTCACCCTTCCGAGAAAAGAGGCCTTCACGCCTCTCCACCTCGAATACTTCATCAAACCCGAACATGTGAACATCATGAAGGTCTCGGAGTTGGAGAAGGTCTTTGACCTTGAGGTCCGGCAGCTCATCCAGATGGATAATCGAAAGCTCGACGGGTTCATCGAACAGTTTAAGATGATGGACTGCAATCAGACCTCCTGTTCGCAGTGCCTCTACTGTGAAAAGGTATTTGAAAAGGTGGCGGTTGTGGACAGGGAGGGAGTGAAAAAAGCCTCTAAGAAAGTAAAAGATTTTTCCGAAAAACTTCTATCCGGAGAGATCTTCGAAGCCCCACGTTCTCATCTTCTCTTCCAAATTCCCCTTGTTAAGCCTCTTTTAAAACGCCTCATCCGGTGGCGTTTAAAAAGAGGACAGTCAATCCGTCCATAAGGAACCGAAAACCATGCGGTTTCTTCTGATAGACCCCCCTCATAAAATCTGGACCATTCTTCGAGCCTGGGTGCCCTCCCCGGGTTGCCTCCAGTTGCTGGCTTATCTGGAGAGGGAAAGTTTAGACATCGATTACATGGATTGCACCCTGAATGAAAATCCCTGGAGCGATCTCGAAGAGAAGATTCGAAGAGAGAAACCCGATGTGGTAGGCATATCTGTCATCTGCACTGCTTTCATTTATGATGGGATGAATGCCGCCGACCTCATTAAGGCCATCCGTCCCAAAACAATCATTATCATGGGCGGAGAACATCCCTCCTTCATGGCTGAGGAGACGCTCAGGGACTGCCCTGCCATCGATTACATCTGCGTTGGAGAGGGAGAGGCGACCCTGGCCGAATTTCTCAGGACGGTCGAGAAGAAAGATGATCTCTCAAAGGTTCTGGGCCTTGCTTACCTCGACCAGAAAGGAAATTTCATCTATACGGGCGACCGCCCTTTTATAGAGGACCTCGATACCCTGCCCCTTCCCGCCTACCATCTCGCCAGGATGGAACACCCCTATGTGGGCCTCCCATCGGAAGGGAAGAGAGGGCTCGTGGTCAATTTCTCAAGGGGCTGCACGTTTGACTGCTCTTTCTGTTCGGAATCGGCCTTCTATAAAAGGAAGTGGAGGAGAAAGAGCCCAAAACTGATCGCCGATGAGCTCCAGCTCCTCAAGGAAAAATATAATCGTGACATCTTCTATGTGGGTGACAACACCTTCAATGTCACCCGTGATCAGGGAATCGGATTCATCGAGGAGATGCTCAAAAGAAAGACGAACCAGCGCTTCTGGCTTCAGTCGAGGGCTGACCTTGTCATTCGGGACCAGGACCTTTTGGACGGTTTTCGGGAGGCAGGGGTCTACCAGTTCATGTTAGGCCTGGAATATCATAAAGATGATGTTCTTCGGGATATCCGAAAGCGCCATTCCGTGGATGAGGCTTTGAAGGCAATGAAGCTCTTAAAGAAACATCAACTGATGGTGATGGCCACTCTGCTCATTGGCCACTGGGAGGAAACCGAGGAAGATCGCGACGCCTTCTTAAAATTCTTCGGAAAGTATGTGGACCATTTCGGTCTCAACATCATCACCCCTCTTCCCGGGACGCCTTTTTTTAATAAGATGAAGGAG
>JAGXSW010000233.1 GCA_018333715.1 Syntrophaceae bacterium
GGCTTCTGTTTCGCTCTGTCTGCAATCACAGTGACAGAAGAAGTGAAGATGTGGAGGAGTTTGGAATGGGGGATATAAACAAACCAGACGAGACATGGAATGACATGGGCATACCAGAGAAAGTGAGGATTGATCGTAATGTCTTTCAAGAAAAGCGATAAAAAATACCCGAAGAATGAGATCCAGTTATTAGAGCTTGCAGGCGTGAAATCGGCCATATAAACCCGATTGGCTACAACTTCGGGATGGGCGATTCGATATCCTTCTATGAAGAATCCGGACAATACCAGATAGAGGATGAACAATAGGGTCACAATATCTTCTTCCTCCGTCCTCAATTGGTCCGGCCTGATGAAGAATCTCCGAATAATGGCTAAAACGCAACCGATAAGGATAAGAAAGCTGAAGAATTCGAGGAAAAAGTCGAGAAAGGGGCGAATAGCGCCTGTCTTAAAAGCATGGGCAAAGGAGAAGAACGGCACGGAATGGCTCCATTCCACGAGATAGCCTGTTGTAAATCCCTTGATCATGTCAACAATAAAAGTGGCGATAAAACCGAATACGAGGAGGGTGTGGGCAAGCCAGCGATAGAAGGATTGGCCGAAGAGTTTCCTGTGAAAGATGACATCCATGACCAGAATCCGGATATACCAGCCAGGTCTCATCCAGAACCCCCTCCAGCCTCTGCTCAATAGGATTCTTAACTTTCCCCACTGGCTCACCTCCTCTGCGCCTTCCAAAGTGCCGCGGAGATAGAAGCTTACCCGAAACCACATCCCCAGAAAGAAGAGGTGCATGGAAAGGATGAACATGGCATAAAAAATGAGGTGCTTATCCATATTGTTTTTTTATTAAAAGCGCACCTGAAAACCCCGTCCTGTGGACGGGGATGAAAGATGCGTCTGCTGCAAGCAGAAATAAGCCAACCAGATGCTGAAACAAGTTCAGCATGACAAGAGGGTTTGGTTTTGGTCTTTTTGTCATCCCGAACTTGTTTCGGGATCCCGGTTTTGGATTTAGAATTTCGGTTTTAAAGCCCCGCCCTGTGGGCCGTGTTCTTTACTTCATATGCTTCAGAACAAACTCGGTGATATACGATGTCTTTAAGGGAATTTTCATCCTTCGGGCAGTGGTCAGAATCGTTCGAACACACTGCTGGCAGGAGGTGATGACCAGTTCTGCTCCGGTTGCCTGAATCTCTTTAATCTTCTCCCTTGCAAGAGCGGCTGAAAGCTCCGGATCGACCATTTCGAGAAGGCCGCCCCCGCCGCAGCACTTGCAACGCTCCCCATGGTTTGCCAGCTCTATAAACTCCACCCCCGGCATGGCCCGCAGGATCGCTCTCGGAGATTCGTAGATGCCGCTTACCCTGCCCAGATCGCATGGATCGTGGTAAGTGACCTTGATTTTCTCTTCGTTAAATTGGAGCCTTCCTTCCTTAATGAGATTTAAAACAAACTGCGTGGAATCAAAAAGATTTAAATCAGTATGATAATTTTCATGCCATGTATGATAACAAGAGGGACAGGAGAAGACGACGCTTCGAGCCCCTTTCTCCTTCACGCCTTCGATATTGTGCCGGATAAAGCCATCTATCTCTCTTCTGAATCCTGCGCCGATGAGCGGAAACCCACAACACCACTCTTCTCCGCCTAACAGGGTGAAATCGACCCCTGACCGCTCCAGAATCCGAACAAAACTCTGAGGAACCTTATGAGCCATCGGGAAGTAAGCGGAGACGCATCCAATAAAGTAGACCACTTCCGCCCGTTCTTTCTGATACCGGTGGGGAGGAAGATTTTCAAGTCTGTCCAGCCAATCTGTTCTTGAGCTATTAGAATCCCCGGAGATGTTATATTTGGCCAGGACATTCTTCTTCATCACTCCAAGATTTTTGGGATAATGGCCAAGCTCTACCAGCATTTCTTTAAACGCAAGCCAGAGGCTCCGTGAATCGATCGAGACCGGACACTGCACGCTGCATTCCCCGCAAAGGGTGCAGCGATAGGCCATCTCGGAAAATTTCTCCAATTCCGCCTCGTCTAACTTTTTTTTGCCGAAAACCCTCGCCCAGAGGCCGTACTGTCCCCGGAGAAATTTTTTCATTGCCTGGATCTTCCCTCTCGGGTTGATCGCTTCCTCCGTCCTTTGCGAATAAACCGGACAGAAACGCAGGCAGTCTCCGCAGCGGGTGCAGGCATCGATTTCGAGCAACTGTTTGGGGGATAATTTTGAGAGATCCATATAAAAATTTAGAGGGGCTGAAACCCTTGTCGATTCTTTGATTCAGTCCCTCTAAAATTCTAACCAAAAATATTTGAAATTTCTTAGGCCTGTCATCCTGAACTCGTTGATTCACATTCGTTCATCACTTCGTGCCAGGATCTCACCCTTCGGATAAAAACGAGATGCTGAACCAAGTTCAGCATGACATCATTTGTTTTTAAAAGTTAGAGATAAATTCTCAGATTTTTAATGAAATGAAATTTCCCCCATAACCGAGGGGTTACTCTACTCTTTCGTCTTCTTCACCCGCTCGACCTCCGACTTGATGAAGTCTCCCAATGCATCCGCCTTCATCAGGTTCTTGAGGTCCTCCTGAAGATTGGACGGACTCATCTTAAACATCCATCCTTTTTGATACGGGCTCTCATTAATCAGTTCGGGAGAATCCTCCAACTCTTCATTGGAGGATCCCACCTTTCCTGAAACAGGAGCATAGATCCTTCCAACCCATTTCCCGGATTCAAGCGAACCACAGGGTTTTCCCTGCTCCACTGCCTTGCCAATGGAGGGAAGCTCCACAAAGACGATATCGCCTGCTAATTTCTGGGCAAAGTCAGTCGTGCCCACAGTCACAACATCCCCTTCAACCTTCGCCCAGAAGTGCTCTTTGTGATAATAAAGATCATCAGGAAATTGGTAGCCTTCGATTTCCATCAAATTTCCTCCTTTCTTTTTTCAGGGGTTATACAATAAAATTCCCTTCTTAACAAGTCTTTTTATATGGTCTTAAAGGCTTGACCAAAATGGATAAATCATTTATATTAAATGCATTGAATTTAAGAAATTTTTCACATAGTCCCTTTGTATTAGCAGTTGTGATTTGTATAACATCTCATTAATATTTGACTTTTTAACTCTTTGACTTTTTAACTTAAGTATTGCATTCTTAAATTATGATCCATTCGAAAGATATTGATCCCCATTTCAAGTTCCTGATCACCAAAGAGCCTGGTGGCGAAAACATCACAAAATGTTTCTCTTGCGGGACCTGTACGGCTGGATGCCCTGTCCGGGAGATTACAGACCGTTATAATCCGAGGAAAATTATCCGGATGGCCCTCCTCGGGATGAAGAAAGAGGTTCTCTCCAGCCAGTTCATCTGGTTATGCTCTTCCTGTTACACCTGTTATGAAAGATGTCCTCAAGACGTAAGGATTCCCGAGTTGATGAATGCCATAAAGAATATTGCCGCAAGAGAGGGTTACATCCCTTCGGCCATGAAAATCCAGATCGAGCTTCTCTCTGCGTTTGGCCGTCTCTTAGAGATTACCGAATTTGAAAATGAGAAACGGAAAGAATTCGGCCTTCCCCTGATACAGGGCCGGACCGAAGAAGTGAAGAAGATTCTAAAAGAACTCGGGCTCAAGCATGAAGAAGAAAGAGGACCGGCCTAAAAACAATTCTTTTACCCTATTTCTCGGATGTACGGTTCCGGTCAGGGCCTTAAACTACGAGATTGC
>JAGXSW010000234.1 GCA_018333715.1 Syntrophaceae bacterium
GGGACGCTTATGGAGACGAGAGACATACTGAAATCGTGGACGTCGCTCCGGAGATTAAGATCGAAGACCTCATCGCTGAAGAGGATATGGTCGTAACGATCACCCATACGGGATATATCAAGAGAAATCCCATCAGCCTCTACCGGAGCCAGCATCGCGGCGGGAAGGGGAAGATGGGGATCAACGTGAAGGAGGAGGATTTTGTCGAAGACCTCTTCATCGCATCCACACATGACTACCTCCTTTTCTTCACCGACGCCGGAAAGATTTTTTGGAAGAAGGTCCATGAAGTCCCTCCGGCCGGGCGCATCACCCGTGGAAAAGCCATCATCAACCTCCTCAATCTCAGCCCCGAGGAGAAGGTGACCGCCATTCTCTCCCTCAAAGATTTTTCGCCCGGCAAGTTCATCACCTTCATCACGAAAAAAGGGACGATCAAGAAGACCGCACTCGAGGCTTACAGCAATCCCAGGGCAGGGGGCATCATCGCTCTCGGCCTCGATGAAGGGGATGAACTCATCTCCACCAAACTGACCGATGGCGAACGCCACCTTTTCATCGGAACGAAGATGGGGAAGGCCATCCATTTCTCAGAAAATCAGATCAGGGAGATGGGCCGCACCGCCCGCGGCATACGCGGGATCCGGCTTTCGAAAGGGGATGAGGTGGTGGGCATGGAGGTCGTCGTTCCACACATCTCCTTATTGACCGTCACGGAAAACGGTTACGGGAAGAGATCTCAGGCATCGGAATACCGGACCCAGAACAGGGGAGGATCGGGCATCTTTACCGTGAAGAGGACAATGAAGACAGGCGATGTGGTGGGCGTAAAGTCCATTACGGATGAGGACGAATTGATGATCATCTCGAATAAGGGAAAGATCATCCGTTTGAGAGCCGCCGATATCCCGGTCCAGGGAAGGAGCACTCAGGGGGTGAGGCTGATCACGATCGAGGAAGGGGAACGGGTGGTGGCTGTGGCCAAGCTGGCCGAGAAGGAGTGAGAGGATAGGGTTCAAGGTTTTTCCAGAAGAACCTCCCGACCCTTTTCTGATTCTTTAACCGAGGGGGTCTACGTTCGGTCAAAAAAAAGACTTGAATTTTTTTTAAAATGGGGTTATTGGTATACTGCTTTGCTAAAAAAAGTTTAATCCTCAGGTTATTTCCCCTCAATCTCTTACAAATTCATTTATCCACAATTGTGGAAACGTTGTGAAAAGAGTTTGATAACCTATTAAAAATGAAGAAGTTTTCCTTTTTTGGTCTGGTCTGTCCATTCCATAAATTACCTTTGTGTCCTATCTGCTGCCCTCAAGGTCAAGCCCATGGACAATCTATGGTCTAAGGTGACCGATACTCTAAAAGAGAGGATTGGCCCGCAGAATTTCGATATCTGGATCAAGCCCATTCAACTCCTTTCGATGGATGGTGAAAGGGTTGAGATGGAAGTGCCGAACCGTTTCTTCAGAGAATGGATCCATGAACATTATTTGAGCCATATGAAAGAGGTCTTCTCCTATCTGACCCAGAAGTCCTTTCATCTCCAATTTAGAATCAAAAATGACCCCGCTTCCCGCGGGGCGGAGGGAAAGGGTTCAACGCCTTCTCCTCCGGAAAATCATGTCCCACAGTTCCTTCATGCCCTTAAGGCTCCTTTTAATCCTAAATACTCCTTTGATAATTTTGTGGTGGGAGCGGGCAATCAGTTCGCCAATGCCGCCTGTTTGGCGGTGGCCAATTTGCCCGCCAAAAATTACAATCCCCTCTTCATTTACGGAGGCGTGGGGTTGGGAAAGACCCATCTCCTCCATGCGATCGGAAACCATATCTTCCAGCATCGCATCATTCCCGATGCGAAGAAGATCTGTTACACCTCAGCCGAGGAATTCACCAACGAGATGATCAATTCGATCCGTTTTGAGAAGATGGAGGAGTTCAGAAATAAATATCGACGGATGGACATTCTGCTGATCGACGACATCCAGTTCATTGCCGGAAAAGAAAGAACCCAGGCAGAATTTTTTCACACCTTCAACTCCCTTTATGAGGCGCGAAAACAGATTGTCGTCACGAGCGATAAATTTCCCAAAGATATTCCCAATTTTGAGGAGCGTCTCCGATCCCGTTTTGAGTGGGGGTTAATCGCCGACATCCAGCCTCCGGATATTGAGACAAAGGTGGCGATTCTCAGAAAGAAGGCCGAGAATGAGAGCATCAAACTTCCGAATGATGTGGCCTTTTTTCTCGCCTCCCAAATCGATTCCAATATCAGGATGCTGGAGGGATGTCTCATCCGCATTGGCGCTTTCGCCTCCCTCTCCAAAACGGACGTTGATTTGAATACCGCGAAAGAGGTTTTAAAAAATATTATCAAACCGAAGGAGGAATTGATCTCCATCGACGTCATCCAGAAAGTAGTCGCCAATTATTTCAATATTAAAATTTCAGACTTTAAGGTAAAAAGGAAGAATAAAGGTTTTGTGGCGCCTCGCCAGATTGCCATCTATCTTTCAAGAAAATTGACGGGTTCATCGCTTATTGAAATCGGGGAAAAATTTGGAGGGAAAGACCATTCCACCGTCCTCCACTCCATAAAAAAAGTGGAAGAGAAGATGGCGAATGACCCTTCTTTTAAGGAGATGATTGAAAACCTACGTGGTCGAATTAAGTCATAAATCGAGTTGAACGATTGTGCAAAAAGGAGGAGAAGAAAAAATATTTCACCCATTATTTATTTCTTTTTTTTCTTCGTATAGGATTTTTACATTAAATCCTCTATTCTTTTTTATCACTTACATTCTTTTTCAACATTTCCACAGAAATAGATGATGATTATGATAAAACAAATTATATCATAATACATAGGAGGAAAAGATGACACATTTTGAAATTGAGAAGAAGGAGCTTCTAAAAGGATTAGGGTTAATGCAGGGCATTGCAGGCAGAAAGACGACCCTTCCCGTCCTTTCTCATATTTATATGGAATGGAAAAAGAATTCCCTCTTTCTTACTGGAACCGATCTGCAAACAGGCATTCAGGAGGAGTTAAAAGCGACGGTTCATGAAGAGGGGAAGGCTTCTGTTTCCTCAAAAAAATTATTTGAGATTATCAAGGAATTGCCTGAACAGACCGTCCATATTCACAAAAAAGAGAACCACTGGATTCATCTTAAATGTGGAAAATCCATTTTTAATATCGCAGGTCTGGATCCGGAAGAATTTCCATCTCTGCCCTCCTGGCAGGAAAAATCCTTCTCAACCGTCTCAACGCAAATTATCAGAGAGATGATTGAAAAGACAGTCTTTGCGGCCTCCAACGAGGAGTCACGATATCATCTTAATGGAATACTTTTCATCCCGCTAAAAGCGGGAGAAAAAGAGTTTCTTCGAATGGTGGCAACCGATGGACACCGCCTCTCCCTGGTCGACCGGG
This sequence comes from Syntrophaceae bacterium, assembly GCA_018333715.1. Lineage (GTDB taxonomy): Bacteria > Desulfobacterota > BSN033 > BSN033 > UBA1163 > RBG-16-49-23. The sequence goes on from JAGXSW010000234.1 coordinate 3,434, forward strand.
AAGGACAGATCATTGAAGGGATTGAAAAAGGAATCATCATTCCCAAAAAAGGAGTTCTGGAGATAAGGAAGATAGTGGGGGACAAGGATGATAAAGGGGAGGAGATGGGGGTCTATTTCGATAACACCCATGCCTTCTTTAAAATGGGAACATCTTTAATGATCATCCGTTTGATCGAAGGTGAATTCCCCGAATATGACCAGGTCATTCCAAAAAATAATGACAAGAAATTAACGATGGGTAAAGAGGCCATCTATGGATCCCTGAGAAGGGTTTCCACCATGGCGAGCGAAAGGGCGGAGGGAGTCAAATTTTCATTCAAGAAGAATTTAATGGAACTTTCTTCCTACCATCAGGATTTTGGAGATGCAAAGGAGGAGGTCGATATTCAGTATGACGGCCCTCCGATTGAGATCGGGTTCAACGCAAGATATCTTATTGAAGCCCTCCAGTCATTCGACACCGAAGAAATTCTCATGGAGCTGAAAGACGAGGGAAGCCCGGGGATTATCCGGCCGCATACACCTCAAAATCCATCCCATCAACTCTGCATCATTATGCCGATGAGGATTTGAAGATATCGTATCGCCGTTCACCAGCGCCCATCACTCAATAAAAGGGAGAATGAATGAAGGAGATGCCTGAACAATATACAGCAGAACAGATCAAGGTCTTGGAAGGGCTTTCGGCGGTTCGCAAAAGGCCTGCCATGTATATCGGCAATACCGGCGTGGAAGGCCTTCACCATCTCGTCCATGAGCTGGTGGACAACAGCATCGATGAGGCTCTGGCCGGCCACTGCGACAAGATTGAGGTGATCATCCATATCGATCATAGCGTGACGGTCAGGGATAACGGCCGCGGCATTCCGGTCGATCTCCACGAAAAGGAGAATCGCCCGGCCGTGGAAGTGGTCATGACCAAACTCCACTCCGGGGGAAAGTTTGACAATCGGAGCTACAAGATATCCGGGGGCCTTCATGGAGTGGGCCTCTCCGTGGTCAATGCCCTTTCGGAATATATCGATCTCGAAATCCGGAGGGACGGGAAAGTCTACCATCAGGTCTACGAGAGGGGAGAGGTAAAAACAAAACTGGAGGTCACCGGCAAGACCAAACATACGGGAACGCAGGTCCGATTTAAAGCCGATGGCGAAATTTTTGAGACGGTCCAGTTCAGCTTCGATCTTCTTTCCCAGAGGCTCAGGGAGCTGGCCTTTTTAAATAAAGGATTGTCCATCAGCATCGAGGACGAGCGATCCGGGAAGCGACACGACTTCTTCTACAAAGGCGGAATCCTTTCTTTCATCGAATTTCTGAATAAGAATAAGAACTGCATCCACGCGAAGCCCGTCTATATCCAGGGGGTGAAAAATGGGATCGATGTGGAGATCGCCTTTCAGTATAACGATGGGTATGCGGAGAACCTCTTCTCCTTCGCCAACAATATCAATACCCACGAGGGTGGGACCCACCTCGTCGGCTTCAAGGCCGCCCTGACCCGGACGATCAACCAGTATGCAACCAATGCCAATCTGCTCAAGGGCGCCAAAGAGAACATGACGGGCGATGATACCCGTGAGGGGTTGGCCGGGGTGATCAGCGTCAAGATCCCCGAACCCCAGTTCGAGGGCCAGACCAAGACCAAACTTGGGAATAGCGAAGTGAAAGGGTTGGTGGAGGCCCTGGTCAACGAGAAATTAGGGAGTTTCTTTGAAGAGAACCCTTCCATGGCAAAGAAGATCATCACCAAGGTGATCGATTCGGCCAGGGCGAGAGAGGCGGCCCGAAGGGCACGGGAGTTGAGCCGGCAAAAGGGAGCCTTCGAGACCAATTCCCTTCCCGGAAAACTTGCCGACTGCCAGGAGAAGGATCCTCAGCGGAGCGAGATCTTTATTGTGGAAGGGGATTCGGCAGGCGGATCCGCCAAGCAGGGACGGGATCGAGCAACACAGGCCATCCTCCCCATCAAAGGGAAGATCCTCAATGTGGAGAAGGCAAGGTTTGATAAGATGCTTGCCAACGAAGAGATCCGGATCCTCATCTCCGCCCTGGGCGCAGGAATAGGGAAGGATGACTACGATATCCATCGAATTCGATACCACCACATCATCCTCATGAGCGATGCCGATGTGGATGGATCGCATATCCGCACCTTGCTCCTCACCTTCTTCTATCGCCAGATGCCGGAGGTGATTGAGAAGGGGTTTCTCTATATTGCTCAGCC
>JAGXSW010000235.1 GCA_018333715.1 Syntrophaceae bacterium
TTGAGAATTGCTTCGTTCCACGCCTGAGGTCCTGTCCCATCAACCATTAGCATATTTTTTAAGGGTATCTCAGGTGAAATACCTTCTTTTTCTTTGAGAAAAATCGGATGATCCACGGCTAATAACATGGGGATGTCATTCAGACTGTCTCCAATGCCCACGGTCGAGATAGAGAAGAACTCGTTCTCGTATAACTCCTTCAATATCTCCACAGCCTTCCCTTTATCGTTTTTACCCAAGATATGGTGAAATTTCCCCCCCCAGACATAGTTCATCCCCTTTCCCTCGATCTTTCTTCTGACCGTCTCAATTTCTCTTTCTCCCCCTTCAATAATAAAGGGTTCGTCATATTCTCTTTTCTTGGCAAACTCAGCTTCTTCCAAACTCAATCCACTGATTGAGGAAAGCTCCTCCTCTGTTAGGTCTGAGAACCCTTTTATCGGAATCCCAGTCTCTTTTTTGATGGAATCCAAAATCTCAAGAATGATAGGATAAAAGGTTCCTAATTCCAAAACGAAATATTCTCCCAACACCCTATCATAAGGAAAAGAAAATGATAAGTAACCTTTGGGAACAAACACCGCTCCTCCATTTTCTGAGACGAAGGGATGGGCGTTCTCTAATTCTTTTCGATATAATTCTATCTCAGTTCGGGTCTTACTGCTGGATAGAAGAACCAGAGGGATCCCTTTTTGCTTAATCATCTGGAGGGCTGGTCTTGCCGGCTCAAATGAATAAGTTTCTTGATCGAGTAAGGTCCCATCCAGATCTGTAAAGATCACAAGCTTAGGTGTTGTCGTCGTCGACGGCATTTTTTAACCTCTCCAAAAAATCAGGGATGGCAGAGGTGACCCTGCTCCAATTGGGGATCAGAGGAATGCTGAGAGGATCCTCCACAAAGGCCCTGGTGGCCAGTTCAATGCCTTTGGTAAAGGTCTCCACGGCAACCCCCTCCTCATGGCGGTCAAAATCGAGACCATTAATGGCCGCATCGTCATGAAATTTAGTGATGGCTTCTTGAGCGGTCCTCAAATAGGTCGCTTTGAGGGTCTTAAGCAGACTTTCCGAAAGATCAATCCCTTCACTCGCCAGATTTCGAAAGAGGTTCTTCGCAATATCCGTCGACATTCTCAAAAGGCCTTTGTTCGGGTCATCCGGAGAAAGTTCTTGATGTTTATGCTCATAATTGTCTGTAAGATCAACCTGGCAGATCCGCCTCAGGGAACAGTTGCGGAAAACCTCTGATAGGACACCCACCTCTAATCCCCAATCCCAGGGAATCCGATTAATTCTTGCCAGGTCCGCAATCATTGAAAATTCCCCTGCCAGGGGATACCGGAAGCTATCCAGATAGACTAAAAAGGGTAAGTATCCTAAAAGCCTTTCCAGGGAGCGGAGTAAAGGAGTCACAAAGAGTCGGGTAACTCTCCCGTATAATTTATTCGTTACCCGAGCGTAATACCCTTTACAGAACTCGTATCCCAGATTGGGGTTAACTACCGGGTAACAGAGTCGCGCCAAAAATTCCCGTTCATAATTCATGATATCGCAATCATGGAGCGCGATGACATCGCTCTTTTCACTGGCCAGGACGTAGCCAAAGGCCATCCAGGCGGACCGTCCCTTCCCATCTTCTCCCGCTGAAATATCGTTCTTGCTCAGGATATCATAAAGGGAACGCACCCTTTCGCCATCATTCCAGATGATAATCGTCTCCTGGGGAAGAACCGAAAAAAACTCTCTGGCATGATCAAACTCTTTCCGGTCTGCCTTTCCCAGGGTAATAATGACCTGATTGATGTATGTAACCCTCTTAATCTCTGAAACGATCGTTTTGAGCGCCTTCTCCCTGAGTTCTGAATAGAGGGAAGGGAGGACCAATGCGATGGGATTGTATTTTGAATAGAACTCCAGTTCCATCTCCATCCGTTCCAGATTCACCTTTTTAAAACGATGGAGTGTGGTAATCACCCCGGGTTGAAAAAAATCGCCCATGGCTCTTCTCCTCTTTTCTTCGAATCCTCTCTCCTTATAGACAGGAAAAGGGGACGGTTCTATTGAAAAAATAGAGCTGTCCCCTTTAATTACTTCTAAAGCTTTTTCCTTTTATTACCCCCCCTTGTCTAAAAAACAGAGGTTTCTTATTAACTCCTTCAAACCATCGCTTTGAGGCAGTTTGGGTAAATAGTAATCAACCCATTCCTTTTCCTTCCGAGGAGAGAGGAGTTGTGAATGGATAGACCATCTCGCAAACCAAACTTCTCAACGTATTGAAGTGGATCGGTTTCTCTAAATAGGCCGTCGCTCCCCTTTCAAGGGCTCTCTGGCGGATCTCCTCGCTTCCAAAAGCCGTGATGACAATAATGGGGATTTCGGGTTGAAGTTTTCTGATTCCGGGAAGAATGTCCAACCCTGTCAAACCAGGCATCCGAATATCCGTAATGACGAGAATGAAAGATTCCTTGACCAGCTTTCGAAAGGCCTCGGAGCCATTGCTTACGGAATCTGTCTCAAGTCCCTCCTCCAGAAAAAAATCTTTCAGCAAAGCCCTCATCTCTTCATCGTCTTCAATCACCAATATTCGTTTATTATCATGACCCATCATTTTTCTTTCTGATGTGTTCGGCTACTCTCCGCGGCTATGCCCCTGCGATATGAAAAACAGAATGTGTCTATCGCAGGGAGATTGCCGACAGCTTGAAACAACAGAAACTCATTCCACAATGTAGTGATTGAAATAATGCCTCTTCTCTTAACCCTGTATGTGAAGACCAGGGATTATTCGATCTTTATCTTTTCAGATAAGATTAATGTTTCTCGCTTAAGAGGTGAGGAGACGTAGACCAGGTTGACTTCTAACTTTCCAAGGGGCTTTTCCTTGATAGCGATCGCTGGGATCGTGATGTCCAAAGAACCTTCGGCAATGTCTTCAGGCTGAAGAATCTTCCAAAACGGATAAACTTTCTCTATTTTCTCTTCGGGTTTATAAGGGATTGGCTTCCCGGCTTCATCCAGGCAATCGATGGTAACCGCCTGGATATCCAGGATATCTTTCGATTTATTGGTGATCTTGATGCTACCCTTGAGGCTTGGTGTCCCGATGACTTCTTTGGAAGCTATGTTGACTGTCATGACAACCCTGAGGTCGCTAAGCTCCACAAGAAAAGACTGTCCCTTAACCTCAGCCTTCGGTGGATCCAGATTCTTTGTGACTTGCTCTTGTGTTGGAGCCTCCGCCTTTTGCTCCTTAGCGCAACCCAAAAACCCTATGGCCAGACTTAACGTTAAGAAAATAAAAATCTTTATGAAATGCATACACTGTTCTCCTTTCTTGGTTAGGGGTTGGTAGAAATATCAGGTTCTTAGATCCGGCGCCTCCTTTCACATCTTTGCCAACTTTTAGTTGCAGGTTCTTTGACCCTTCATAAAAAATTGAAAGGGAATGATTAGGGTTGATGATTTTCGACGCCTGTTCTTTTTATCGGTTCTTTTCATTTACTCGAAATCCTGGGACTCCTGAAGTATTTCAGAAGTTCGGAATCCGATTCCAGAAGGATCGTCGTCTTTCCCTCAAAAAGTCGTTCATACGTTTGGAGTCTCCTGAGAAAAGAGTAAAACTCCGCATCCTGCTCATAGGAAGATATGTAAATCTCTGTGGCGCGGCCATCCCCTTCGCCAAACAGCTTCATCTGCTGGCTATAGGCTTTGGCAAGAATGATCTCTTTCTCTTTGTCCGTTTCGGCTTTGATCTCTTTCGATTTCTGTTCTCCCTCGGCCCTGTACCGTTTTGCAATCCGGTGGCGTTCTGCCTGCATACGGGCATAGACGCTCGCCTGAACCTCTTTGGGAAGGTCTGCCCGTTTGATTCGAACGTCAATGATCTTGATGCCGAATCGTCTTGCCTGCTCATGGGCGTCTTTTGCCACGGTCTCGACGATCTTCTCTCTCTCCTCTCTGATGAACCCGATAAACGGGTGCTTGGCAATTTCCTGCCTTAACCTGGCAACCAGGATATCCTCCAGTCGTGCGAGCGCCCCTGCCTCCGTTCTGACGCTCCGGTAAAATTCCAGAGGGTCTTCGATCTTCCACCTGGAAACGTGATCCACGACCACCCTTTTCTTGTCGAGGGTGATATACTCCACGGCGACGGCGTCCGTTGTGAGAACCCTCTTATCAAAGAGGTTTAGGGTTTGAATGAAGGGTATCTTAAAGTTCAATCCGGGTTC
>JAGXSW010000236.1 GCA_018333715.1 Syntrophaceae bacterium
AAAACAGACCAGAAGCTTGATAAGATCATGATCCTGGGAGGAGGAAAAATCGGAAGAGGACTGGCAATGAAATTGGAGGAGCAAATCGAAGTCACCCTTATCGAATCGAACAAGGAAAAATCGGTGAGAATCGCCTCCCAACTTAGACGGACGGCGGTCTATCAGGCAGATGGAACAGAGATCGATACCCTTGCAAGAGAAGGCCTCCTCAATATGGACGCCTTCATCGCCGTTACCGGGGATGATGAGAACAATATCCTGTCCTGTTTGTTAGCCAAACATCTGGGGATTCACAAAACCATTGCCCTGGTCAATAAAACAACTTATCTTCCACTCCTGCCTGTCATCGGAATCGACTCGACCGTTAATGTCCGTCTCTCCACTGCAAGCGCCATCTTGCGATTTATCAGGAGAGGCGCCATTCTCTCCGCGGCCACCTTTCATGGGATTGATGCGGAGGCCATCGAATTTGAGGTCATGAAAACGAATAAAGTAACCGGTAAGCCGATAAAAGACATCGGGTTGCCAAAGGGGTCTCTTATTGCGGCGGTGGTTCGAAAGGGAGATGCCTTCATCCCCTACGGGAGGAGTTCCCTGGAGCCTGGAGATAAAGTGATCGTTTTTGCTCTGCCCAAAGCGATTTCTTCCATCGAAAAAAGATTTTCGTAAATGATGCATTCGTAAAAAGTAAAAACGCCTTGCTGTCATTCCCCGACTTGATCGGGGAATCCAGTTTTTTCAAGTAATTTAAGTTCTCTGGACTCCGGTTCCTGCCGCAGGACCGGAGTGACGACTTTTTACGAGACCATCATAAATCAAGAGAAGGCGTTGAAACTTTCTAATATCATTTATACCTTGTCGGGCCTGTGGCTGCTCCTCAGCGGGTTTTTTGTCCTGCCATTAGGATTCTCATTCTATTACCGGGATGGACTCCAATTCATTTATATCTTTCAGATGATCGGGATGGGCCTCCTGGGCCTGACCTTTCGGTTTCTCATCAAAAGGCCAAAAGAACTCAGCATCAGAGAAGCCTTCCTGACCGTCACCCTGAGCTGGGTCACATTCTCCCTCTTCGGCTCTGTTCCCTTCATGGTCTCAGGTCATATCCCAAACCTGACAGATGCTTTTTTCGAGACGATGTCAGGGTTTACCACAACCGGAGCCACCATCCTGACCGATATTGAGGCTCTTCCGAAGAGCCTGCTCCTCTGGCGAAACATGACGCAGTGGCTGGGAGGAATGGGGGTTATTGCCCTGGCGGTGGCTGTTCTCCCCTTTTTAGGCGTTGGGGGCGTTCAACTATTCAAAGCGGAGATTCCGGGGCCGATCAAGGACAAGATCTCTCCCCGCATCAGCGAAACCGCTAAAATCCTCTGGGGCGTCTACCTCCTCTTCACCGTTGCCGAAATCGTTCTTCTGATGCTGGGGGGCCTCTCTCTCTTTGATTCGGTCTGTATCACCTTTGGAACATTGGCCACCGGCGGGTTTGCTCCCACCAATGGGAATATTGCCGACTACCCTTCTCCTTATGTCCATTATGTCATCATCATTTTTATGTTCGTTGCAGGGGTCAATTTTTCGTTACACTACTGGGCGCTCAGGGGGAGATTAAATTTATACATTTCCAATCCCGAGTTTAGATTCTTTGTGGGCGTGATCGCCATTGCCACAGGATTGATCATGACGGCGCGTTTGGCCAGCGGAGAAGTATTTTCAGAGGAATTTTTCAGAAGCGCTCTCTTTCAGACGGTTTCGATTGTGACGACCACCGGTTTTATCACCCATGACTATGAACAGTGGCCTTTTGTGACCCAGATCATCCTTCTTGCGTTGATGCTGTTCGGAGGCTGCACCAGTTCGACCGGGGGAGGGATCAAGAATGTGAGGATCCTGGTCGCCTTTAAATTCATGGGGTCCGAATTAAAAAAATTGTTTCACCCTCATGGCATCTTTCCAATCAGGATGGGGGACAGGACCGTTCCCGAAGGGATGGTGTTGAATATCATTGGATTCGTCGCCTTATATATACTGATTTTTTTTCTCGGCGTGATGGCCATGACAGGGCTCGGGCTCGACATCGACACCTCTATTGGCGCGGTGGCGGCCACACTCGGAAATGTGGGGCCTGGCATAGGCATGGTAGGTCCGGTGGAAAACTATTCCCATCTTCCGGTCATGGGGAAGTGGATTCTCTCTTTCCTGATGATGGTCGGTCGTCTGGAAATCTTTACAGTCCTGGTGATCTTCACCCGTCCCTTCTGGCATTGAAATATCCCCCTCTCCTCTCTTTCAGCCTTCTTTCGCCAATTTGATCCTTTATCTCATTCACTTTTTCCTTTTGGGACTTTCAAACAGGTCGTCTCGAAGCCCGGAATTGACCCTGTAGTTGGAATAGGAGATCTCAACTTTGCCGGTGACCCGCCGGGGAGCCGGCGCAGGCTGGCCAAACTCTCTCATTTCAAACGATTCTTTGAAGGGAAGGTCGAGATGGAGATCAACCCGCGAGGGGAGGTCAAACTCCTTGAATGTCCCATAGTCGATCACTCCTTTGACCTCCCTTTCGTCGAAGGATGTATGGAATTCCCGGATCTGATGGTTTTCAATGTCGAGGATCAAAACAAAACTTTGTTTCATCTTTTTCGTATCCTTTGGATAGAGTTTCAGCTTGACCGCTTTCCGGTTGCCATAGGCCGTCTCTTCAAGCAAACGAATGTCAAAGGCATCCTTTTTGAATATGAAGGGATTGAAGATGCCGCCTTCCCTGGGGAAAAAGAAGACCTTTTTTGATTCCACCTTCATTTTGTCCGGGGGTTTAAAATAGAGCCTGGCCTGCATGTCGGGGGCGTTGAATCCCTCCATGTCAAAATGAACCTTGACGTCCACGGTGTAATCCTTGAGCGCCGAATATTTTCTTTCCAGAGCGTCGAGATAATGCGTCGCATCGTCCTGGGCGAAGGCCCAACCCGCCGAAAAAAACAGAAGAACCTTGATGAACCACACATGTTTCTTCAACTTTTGATATCCTTTCTTGCGTAGACTCCCAGAGCGATGAGGAACAGGAGGATCGAATGAAGGCCGAGTATCGCTGCGGAGCTCCCGATCTGCCGCCAGGGGATGGGATCATCCAGAAATTGCTGCCAGAATGTCAGGTAGGTGGTGAAGAGGTAGGGTTTTAAAGATCGGAAGAAATCGAGCGGGAAATTTCCAATCACAAGAAAAACCACCACGACCGCCATCGTGCCGATAATCGGACCGACGGAGTTCTCCGCCAGGGTTGAGAGGAGAAAGGCGATGGAAGCCACCGCCATCATGGACCAGATCGCCGCCATGAAGGCAAAGAGCATCCGGATGGGAATTTCAGCTTCCTCGATGTAGATGACGCCGAACCGGCCATAATGATGAATGATCAAATCGCCGCTGCCAAAAAGGGTCAGACCGAGGAGGATGCACAAAAGCCCGAGAAAGAGGACCAATCCCGCCGTGTAGAAAAACGTCGTGATATATTTGGCTGTAATGATCCTGCTGCGGGAAGGAGGGCGTATCAAAAGGAGCCTCACGGTGCCCGAAGTCGCCTCGCTTGACACCACGTCGCCTGCGACCAGGGTGATGAGGAATGGCATGTGAATGTGGAGGGTGTTCATGATAAAGGCGGTGACGAACCAGCCATTTAAGACATTCCCGGAGATGAGGAAATCTTTCTCGAGGGAGCGCAGCATGCGATACAGGATCTCATCGGCGCTCAATTTCATCACGACCTCTGTGATGATCACAATCAGGGCAATGACGCCGAAACCGATATAGGTCCGCCATCGGCTGAACGTCTTGAGCGTTTCAAACCAGACGAGTTTCATATCTCCGATTTCCCTCCGGTGACCTTCAGGAAAAAATCCTCAAGGGAACGATGGGGAAAGAACGATGAAACCGAGATCCCATGAGTCACGAGATGTTTGTTCAGCTCTGGAGCCCGGCCGGGCTCCACCCGGACCTCCATTGCGCCATTCCCGACCGAGAGGACCTTCACCCAGGCGAGACTTCCCATCAACTCCAGGGCGGGATGAAAAGGGGAGGCCTGGAGGGTGTAATCCGTGGCTTCATTGCCCAGGAGCTCGGAGACCGTCCCCTGGGCAATGAGTTCGCCCTTATTAATCACGGCCATTCTTGTGGCCACCAGTTCAACCTCGGAAAGAAGATGGGAAGAGAGAAAAATGGTCATGGATCTCTCGTGCGAAAGTCTCTTAATCAATTCCCTGATCTCTTTCATCCCCTGGGGATCGAGCCCTGTGGTTGGCTCGTCGAGGATGATCAATTCCGGTTTGGTGAGCAGGGCCTGTGCGATTCCGAGTCTCTGCTTCATTCCGTGCGAAAACGTCCTGACCTTTTCAAAGGCGCGCGATTTTAACCCTACGACATCGAGTATTTCCATAATCTCATCGCTTCGGACGCTCCGGTTCATCGAGCCGAGGATCTGCAGATTCTTATAAGCGGAAAGGTAAAGATAGAAATCAGGTTTTTCAACAATGCCACAGACACGGGAGAGAACATCCCGGCGGTTCTGATGGAGATCCTTCCCAAACATTTCAATCGAGCCGGAAGTCGGACGGAGGAGGGTGAGGATCATCCGTATGGCGGTGCTCTTCCCTGCTCCGTTCGGCCCGAGAAAGCAGAAGATATCCCCGCGGTGAACTTCAAGATTTAAATTCCTGGCGGCCCAGCGCTTGCCAAACTTCTTGCTCAAACCGAGCGTTCGCAGGACAACCTCTCTTTGAAGAGTTTCTTCCATAATTCTATATAAGACAAAAAATTCCTCTCTGCCTCCTCTTCTTTTTCAATCACCCCATCTCCCGATCCGTCTTCTTCCGGGTTTTTCCGGAAATGACCAGTGTGATCTCCCCTTTTATTTTCTTCTCTCCGAGCGCGTTTTGAATCTCACTCACCTTTCCCCTTAAGACCTCTTCATAGATCTTGGTCAATTCCCGTGTTAGAACCATCTCCCTGTCCCCGAGGATTTCGAAAATATCCCTCAGAGTTTCAGAGAAACGGTGGGGAGATTCATAGAAAATGAGGGTCTCTCTCGCCTCTTCGATCTGACTGAGCAAATCTCTTCTCTTTTTCGATTTATGGGGGAGAAAGCCTTTGAAAAGAAAGGCATCGGTTGGAAGGCCGGAGACACTGAGAGCCGTAATGACTGCAGAAGGACCCGGAATAGGGATGACCGGGATCTCATTTTCAATGGCCAGCCGGATGAGACGGTATCCCGGATCGGAGATTCCAGGCGTTCCCGCATCGGAGACCAGAGCGATCCAATCGCCCTGTCTCAATTTGAAGAGGATGAATTCCCTCTTCTTCATTTCATTTCCTTCGAAGTAACTGGTAAGAGGTGTTCGGATGGAGAAATGCCCAAGAAGAAGACCTGTGCGCCGTGTATCCTCAGCCGCAATCAGATCCGCTTCTTTTAATATCCGGAGCGCCCTCAGGGTAATATCTTCGAGATTCCCTATGGGAGTGGAGACGATATAGAGGGTTCCCTTCTTCGAATCGGAGGTTAAAGAAACCATTGCATAACAAATATCACTTCCTTTCGGATTGATCAAGAGGTCCCATAGAAAAGGGATTTCTTAAATAGTTCGGAAATCTCTGGAATCTTTTTAAATCTGTGTCATCAGAGGTCTCTGAAAAAACTTTTTTCAGGGACCTCAAAAAAAAGTATTGACAATTTATTGTAAAAACAATAAATAGACATATAATCAAAAAGTTGTAATGGATTGGGAAACTCATGCCTGAAGAACTTCATGTTGAGAAGAAATCGCTTGATCTGGCCGAAGAGATGGTTGTGGTCGAGGGGATGGAGACGGACGAGGAGCTCCTCCTGGCCAGGGATTTGACCGGTTTCTTCCTAAAGACCTTTAAGGCCATCCGGTTTTATCCGCCCGATAACCCTACCATCAAGGGCTTCAGAGATCAACTGTTAAAAAAATTCCAGTATTTTTTAAATAAATACCCTTCCTTTATTCTTCAGGTTGGCGAATTCGCACTCTCATTTAAAGACAGAGTCCTTTACGAAAACCGGGATCCGAAGTCAAGCCTTGCCTTTCTCCTTTATAAAGATGGATTGAGGGAACTCCGGTTTGTGAGAGGATTGGAGGAGTGGGAGGTTCAGGGGTTGATGGATGTCATCCGGGGAAGCGAGAATATCAACGAAATGGAAGACGACCTCGTCACCCTGCTATGGGAGAGAGATTTCGAGCACATCAGCTACCTTGCCACGGACGAATTCCTCGAAGACACCCCCATTCTCATCCCCGAAAATGTGGATCAGTTCAGAAATAAGCTGATCTTCAAGCCCATCGCCTATAACGTCCAGGTGGACCTCCTTGAGGAGGAAGAACCCGACCTGGAAAAAATCCTTTCCCAGACCGTCGGTGGGGAGGCGATCAGGGACAGAAATGTCTATTTCCTCACCCCTGATGAAGTGGACCGATTGAGAAGCGAGGTGGAGAATGAGATCGATCCCACTTTTGTTTTCAATGCGGCTGACATCCTCTTCGAGGTTTTGGGGCTGGAGAAAGAACAAGAACCCTATCAGGATGCGGCGAATCTCCTTCTGAAGATTCTGGATGGTCTTCTCACTCTCGGCGAGTTTCAAAGGGCAAGCGATCTGTTAAAACGGTTCTATATCATTATCAAGACCTATGAACTCAAGGACTGGCAGGCTGAAGCCATTCATAAGTTGATCGAGAGCGCCGGTGATGAGGTGAGGATCGAAAGGATCGGGAAGATACTCGAAAAAGAAGCGGGGATCCGTTTGGAGGATGTAAATGAATACATCATCCTTCTTCAACAGAGCTCGATCAAGCCCCTCATCAAATTGCTGGGAGAGCTGAAGAATTCGAAAACCCGGAGGGTTCTCTGTGACGCGCTCTCTGAAATCGGGAAGAACGCCATCGAACTCTTTACCCCCTTCATCGACGACCGACGGTGGTATCTGGTGCGCAATATCACCTATATCCTTGGCCGGATCGGAAAAGAGAAGGCCCTTCCCCATATCCAGAAGGCCTTTAATCATGATGAACTCCGGGTGAGGCGGGAGGCTATTCAGGCTCTCGGATTGATTGGCGGTCCGAAATCCATCTCATTGCTCATCAAAGCCCTCATTGACAAAGATGGACGTATCCGGGCAATGTCCGCCATCAATCTTGGAAGAATAGGGAAGAATATCGGTCTGGCCGCTCTTCTCGAAGTGGTCCAGTCGAAGGACTTTCAGAAGAAGGAACCGACCGAGATGAAGGCCTTTCTCGATGCAATCGGAATGGTGGGCTCCAATGAGGCCCTTCCAGCGCTTCAGCAGATGTTAGAGCGCAAGAGTCTCTTCGGAATGGGCAAAAAGGATGAAACCCGGCCCGGGGCGGCCAATGCGCTGGCCATGATCGGGACGGCTGAAGCGAGGGCCATTCTCGAGAAGGGAAGAGATTCAAAAGAGGAATCAATCCGGAATGCCTGCCTGCAGGCATTGAGAACAATTTCCGCCAAGGAGCCATCCGTCTGATGCCGGAAAAAACGCATACCGCCCAGGATGATCTTTCAACCAAGATGGGGACGGAATTTGTCATCCGGTTCCATCGCATGCTCAAAGGCACTGCGATCTATGACCGGAACAATGTCGTCATGGACCAGTACGTCCAGGAGTGTCTTCAGGCCATCAACCCCGCGGTCAAATCGGAGGGCCACCTCTTTTTAAAGATCGTCCGGGACAACTGTTTCTTCAATAATGTGAAGATTCAGGTGAGGGCTGATAATTATCCCATCTTCAAGGGTTTTTTGAACGAGATGAAGAAGCGGTGGATCGGAGAGGTCGAGTTTGAGGAGGCGGAGGTGAGCAAGGAGCATCTGAAAGACCTCATCTTTCTTCTTTCAGGACTCGAGGAGAATAACGAGAGCAACTACCTCTACGTGAATAAACAGCTCGAATACAGGGGAATCGACCATATCCATGTGGGGAAACTGGAGTTTTTCAAGGACGAGGAGATCTATGTCGATTCCGAGGACCAGAAGCGACGCTCCAAGGAGGTCTATTTTAAGTCGATCAATCTCGTCAAAGAGGTGATGGACGGCGTTAAGAATCAGAAGGTCGTCAATATCCGTAAGGCGAAGCGTCTCATGCAGAATGCGGTCAACTCGATCATCCAGGACGATTCGGCCTTGCTGGGATTGGCCAACATTAAAAATTATGATGAGTATACCTTTAACCACTCGGTCAATGTGGCGATCTATGCCATCGCCATCGGGCAGAGGGTCGGCATTCCCAAAAAGCACCTCTCCCATCTTGGCATGGCAGGATTATTTCACGATATCGGGAAGACGAGAGTTCCCAGGGAGATTCTGAATAAGGCCGGAAAATTGAACGCAGAGGAATGGGAGGTCATACGGGCTCATCCGGTCGTTGGGACAGAGATGGTGATGAGGATGAAGGAGTGGGGAGAGCTCTCCACCAGGATGATCAGCGGCGCCTTTGAGCATCATCTCAGATATGACTTGAGCGGATATCCCAAACTGACGCGAAAGAGAAAGGTGACCCTTTTCGGAAGGATCATCACCCTCTCTGATTTTTATGATGCCCTGGGAAGGCCGAGGGTTTACAACCGGTTCCCCTATGTGTCGGAGAAGATCCTGGGGTTGATGATGGAACGGAGCGGAAAGGATTTTGACCCCATCCTGGTCAAGGTCTTTGTCAATATGATCGGCATCTTCCCTCTGGGCACCCTTGTCCACCTCAATACCAATGAGATGGGCATCGTCACTCAGACCCAGGAAGAGTCTGAACTCATCGATCGGCCTAAGGTAAACCTTCTCTTTTACAAGGATGGACAATACCGGAAAGGAAAGGCAGTGGACCTCACGGAGAAGGATGAAACCACCGGTCAGTATAAGTGGACTATCGTAAAAACCCTTGACCCGAATGAATACAGCATCAATATCACCGAATACCTGATTTAACCCACCCGTTTTTTCTTAATGTAACAGTTTAAATTTTGGTGTTTGAGAGAACGTGCCTTCAACTGCGTCCACGTGTGAAATTCCAATCACCAAATTCCAAACTCCAAATAATATCCAATCACCAAACATCCCCAATTACGACATGGTTACTGAGGGGAGAGGGAAAAGGTAAGGAGTGAATTGGGGTTATTGAGATATTGGTCATTATCTGGTTATTTGTGCTTGGGATTTGGTGATTTGCCTTTGGCCTCCTCCCATAAACGGTCCGTTTCGGAGAGGTTGGATTGATAGACGGACCTCCCTTTTTGGTGAAGCGATGCTTCGATATAATGGAACCTGCAAATAAATTTTTCTATCGTTCTTCTCAATGCGTCTTCAGGATCGATTCTGAGAAACCGGGCCAGGTTGACCAGGACGAATAAGAGATCGCCGATCTCTTCGCGGATTTTCCTCCGGTCACCGGAAGAAAGGGCCTTCCCGAGCTCTTTCATCTCCTCATCCATCTTGGTTAAAACCCCTTCCAGATCCGGCCAATCGAACCCCGCACTTGAGACCTTACGGGTGATCCGTTCAGCCCGGGAGAGCGAAGGGAGATTTTCTGGTATCCCATTAAGAAGGGATCGGGTTTTTCCTTGGTGAAGTTGGTTGACTGATTTGATTCGCTTAGTCGTTTTTTTACGAGTCAACTTTTTTGCCCTCCTTCAAGCCCTCCATTTGAGATTTCTGAAAAAGTCCAGAAATCTCTGTAATTGAGAGCGAAAACTAGTTTTTAGAGCTCTCTATTTCCTTGATTAGCCTCTTTTTTTATGTTAATTAAATAGACTTAAATCAAGGAATTTGCAAACAATTTTAAATAGACGGATTACATATAAAATAACCATATTATCTCCCTCCCCCTTGGTGGGAGAGGGTGGGGGTGAGGGGGAAGACACCCTATTCACCCCCACCTTAATCCTCCCCCATCAAGGGGGAGGATAATACTTGGAAATTTTCATGGTTCGTGCCTGCACGACCGGAGTGCCTTTCTTTGCCAAAACGTTTCGGGCAAGCGTTTCGGCACGCAGGCGTGGGTGTCGCTCAGTCGTGAAAAATTGCCTAATAAAAGAGTTTTGATAAGGGGACAGAGATATGGATTACCGCAACACGCTCAACCTTCCGAAGACTGACTTTCCCATGAGGGCCAATCTGTCCAAAAGAGAGCCTGAATTTTTGAAGATGTGGGAGTCCAGGGAGATTTACGGGAAATTAGTCCGGCAGGCAAAGGAGAGGACGAAATATATCCTTCACGATGGCCCTCCCTATGCGAACGGGAATATTCACATTGGAACAGCGTTGAATAAGATCCTGAAGGATATCATTGTTAAGTCGAAGTTTATGTCCGGTTTTAACAGCCATTATGTGCCGGGCTGGGACTGTCATGGACTGCCTGTTGAGCATGAGGTTGAGAAGAGTCTTGGAAAGAAGAAGGCGGAACTTTCCACCGTGGATATCCGGAAGCGGTGCAGGGATTATGCGGCCAAATTTGTAAATATCCAGAGGGAGGAGTTCAAAAGGCTCGGCATTTTCGGAGAATGGGAGAACCCCTATCTGACGATGAATTTCGGTTATCAGGCCACGATTGTCAGGGAATTCGGCAAGTTTCTCCTGAATGGTTCAGTCTATAAGGGAAAGAAACCTGTCCACTGGTGTCCTACCTGCAAGACAGCCCTTGCGGAGGCTGAGGTGAAGTATGAAGATCATCGGTCTCCTTCGATCTATGTAAAATTCAGGATGATCTCCACCCCCACCCACCCCTCCCTCCTCGAGGCCTCCGGCTCAGGCTCCGCCCCAGAGGGGCTTCTGCCCCGGAGGGAGGAGCCTCTGGCTCGGAGAGGGGAGGGTAAGCCTGCCCG